>JADLBP010000044.1 GCA_020847695.1 Planctomycetota bacterium | reverse complement strand
GGCCGAGCAGCCGCGCGACCATCCGGGCGACGTGCTCCTTGGGGGCCGAACCGTGGCCGACGATCGTCTTCTTGGCGACCGCGGGCGGGTACTGGAAGATCCTCGCGCCGAAAGCTGCCGCGGACGAGAGCGCGACCCCGCGCCCCTCGCCGATCCGCAGGGCGCTCTGGAAGTTGTGGGCGGCGAACGCCTCCTCGACGACGACGATCGTCGGGCGGAACTCGAGCAAGAGCGCATCGAGCGACGCGCGGATCTCGCCGAGGCGCTCGGGCACGGCGAGCTTGAGGCTCGGCTTGAAGACGCCCGCGCCGAGCGGCTCGAAGCCGCGCACGCGCGCGACGACGACGCCCCACCCGACCACGCGCGTGCCGGGGTCGATGCCGAGGACGATCTCGTCGGAAACGCTCTTCATCGGACGCCAGGAAGCTCTCGTGAGTCGACGCGCGGCAACGTACGCTTCGCGTCGCTCTCCAGGAAGCCCCCACGATGAATCCGACTTCCCTGCCGCGCTCGGCGGTCGTGCTGGTCGCCGCGGGCAACGCGACGCGCATGGGACCGCTCGCCGTGCGCAAGCCGTTCCTGCCGCTCGGCGGTCGAACGCTGATCGAAGTCGCGGCCGAACCGTTCGCCGCGCTGCCGACGCTCGCCGAGCTCGTGATCGTCGCGCACCCCGACGACGTCGAACGGATGCGCGAGCTCGTCGCGAGCTCGCCGGTGTTCGCCAAGGTGCGCGCGATCGTGCCCGGCGGCGCGGAACGCAGCGATTCGGTGCGCTTGGGCGCGCAAGCGGTCTCCGCGAACGTCGAGGTGATCTGCGTGCACGACGCGGCGCGCCCGCTGATCGCGAGCGCCGTGATCGCTCGCGCGATCGAGGTCGCCGCGCGCGAGGAGGTCGCGTTGGTCGCGATCCCGGTGCGCGACACGATCAAGGTGTCGTCGACCGGCACGCACGCAGAGCACACGCTCGACCGCTCGGTGCTGTGGGCCGCGCAGACGCCGCAGGTGTTCCGCGCGAACGTGCTGCGCGAGCTCTGCGAACGCGCGCACGCCGACGGCTTCAAGCCGACCGACGACGCGGCGCTCTACGAGCAGTACACCGGCCCGGTCCCGATGGTCGAAGGCGACGCGCAGAATCTGAAGGTGACGACGCCGACCGACCTCGTGATCGCCGAGGCGATCCTCGCGGCGCGCGCGCGCCGGGAGCCGACGCGATGAGCACGCGAGTTGGCTTGGGCTTCGACGTGCACCGTTTGGTCGACGGACGGCCGTGCGTGCTCGGTGGGATCGTCATCCCGCACCCGACCGGGCCGCTCGGGCATTCCGACGGCGACGCGGTGCTGCACGCGATCGGCGACGCGCTGCTCGGCGCGGCGGGGCTCGACGATCTCGGGACGCTCTACTCGGACAAGGATCCGAAGTGGAAGGGCGCGAACAGCGCGGAGCTGCTCGCCGACGTGCTGCGTCGCGTGCGCGCGATCGGTTGGAAGCCGGTCAACGTCGACGTCGTGATCGCGACCGAGGGCCCGCGCATCGCGCCGCATCGCGCGGCGATGAGAGCGAAGCTCGCGGAGCTGCTCGGGCTCGCCGTCGACGCCGTCAACGTGAAGGGCAAGTCGCTCGAGGGCCTGGGCGCGCTCGCGGGCGGCGCCGGCGTCGCGGTGCAGGCGGTTTGTCTGCTCGAGCGGTGACTTCGCGTCACGCCCGCTGCGCGCGGATCACGGCCTTCGAGCGGCGGTTGACCGCGTCGAGCCACAGGTCGCGCGCGGTCTGCTTCGAAAGGACGAACAGCAGCACGCCGAGCGGCGGATACGCCCACATCAGCCAGTTCGATTGCACGCGCCAGTGCAGCCCGAACACCGCGACCAGCAACACCGCGCTCCACAGCCAGGTCAGCGCCCGGCCGGTCAATCCGCGGTACTGGCAGAAGCGCCACAGGATCCACGGCAGCGCGAGGAACGCGATCCAGAGCACCGGCACGACGCGCTGTTCGAGCTCGACGATCGGCGCGAGCCAGTCGAAGCCGCGCGCGACCATCCGCAGCGCGGCGAGCGAGCACAGGAAGATGTAGATCGCCTGCATCCAGCGCGGCAGCGGACCGTTCGGCGTCGGCGCCATCATCGCGATGCCGGCGGCGATCAGGATCCAGCCGACGATGCGCAGCCCGGTCAACGTCAGGTCGATCGCGTACACGCCCGACCACGGGATCGAGCACAACACCGCGAGCAATCCGTACCCCGCGACGCGGAATCCGACTCGCGTGTTCGACAACGCGATCAAATCGAAATCGTCGGGCTGCCCATCGGGCTCTTCGAACTCTTCGATGGCCTGCGGATCCGTCAAACCGACACCTCGGGGTCGCCTTGCAGTTGAACGGCCGCGAGGCGCGCATACAAGCCTCCGCGTTGGACCAATTCGGCGTGGGTGCCGATCTCGACGATCCGGCCGAGGTCGAGCACTACGATCCGGTCCGCATTGCGGACGGTCGAGAGCCTGTGGGCGATCACGATCACGGTCCGGTCGTGCATCAGGCGTTCGAGCGCCTGTTGGACGACCGCTTCCGACTCGCTGTCGAGCGCGCTGGTCGCCTCGTCGAGCAACAACAGCGGCGCGCCCTTCAGGAACGCCCGCGCGATCGTGATCCGCTGGCGCTGGCCGCCCGAAAGCCGCGCGCCCTGGTCGCCGACGATCGTCTCGTAGCCCTGCGGCAGGCTCTCGATGAACTCGTGGATGTTGGCGGCGCGCGCGGCGGCGACGACCTCGGCTTGCGTGGCCGTGGGCTTGCCGTAGCGGATGTTGTCGAGCACCGACGCGTGGAACAGGAACGGCACCTGCCCGACCATCGCGTACAGGCCGGTCCAGTCGTCGAGCGAGAGCTCGCGCAGATCGTGGCCGTCGACCGTGATCCGGCCCTTCTCGGGGTCCATGAAGCGCGCGAGCAGATCGATGAACGTCGTCTTGCCGCCGCCGGACGGACCGACCAGCGCGATCGTCTCGCCGGGCCGGATCGCGAGCTCGACTTCGGCGAGCGCCGGCCGCTCGCCCGCCGGATACGTGAAAGTGACGTCTTCGAAGCGCAAGCCGGAGCCGAGTCCTTGGATCCGCTTCGGCGAGGCGACCTCGCGCACGTCGATCGGCTCGTCGAGCAGGCTCTGCAGACGATCCGCGGCGCCGGTCGACTCCTGCACGCGCGCGACCGCGTTCGCGAAGCGCTTGACGTGCGAGTAGATCAGCGAGATGCCGAGGAAGAACTGCGCCATCTGGCCGCCGTTCGCGAACAGCCCGCCTTCGACCGAGTTGTTGAGCAGCGCGATGCCGACCGCGAGCACCGCGATGCCGAGGTTCGAGAACAGCGCCGTCACCGCCTCCGAGCGCGCGATCGCGCGGACCATGCGCATCGAGTCGCTGATGTACTCCTGGTTGGCGGCGGAGTAGCGCGCGATCTCGCGCTCCTCCGCGCGGAACGCCTTGACCGTGCGCACGCCCTGGATCATCTGCGTCAGCACCTGAACCGACGCGCCGAGGCTGGTCAGGCTCTTCGTGCTGCGTTTGCGGACCTTGCGGCCCATGACACCGATCGGGATCGCGAGCACCGGCAGGAACAGCACGACGGCGAGCGTCGGCAGCGGCGCGGCCCAGAACGCGACGAACAGCGAGCCCAGCACGAGCAGCGGACCCTGGAGGACGTCCTTCAGGCTGGTGTTGACGCACGCGAGCGTGTGGCTGACGTCGCTCGCGACGCGCGAGAGCAGGTCGCCGAAGCGCCGCTCGCCGTGGTAGCGCATCGACAGCCCCATCAGGTGGCGCGCGATGCGCAGGCGCAGGTCGACGATCATCCGCAGCGAGACGCGCCGCGAGAGCCACGTGTACGCGTACTCCGACGCCGCGGTGATCAGCGCGATGACGATCTGCAGGATCGCGACCGTCCAGAGCACCCGCGCGACGCTCGACTGCTCCGGCGTGCCGAAGATCCAGTCCATCACGCGCTTCTGGAAGCTCGACTCGCCTGCGCCGAACGGCGACTCCTCGTTGGGGAAGAGGACGCGGCTCCAGATCGGCTCGATCAGCAGGATCGGCAGCTTCTGGCCGAATGCCGCGACGAACGCGAGCAGGAAGACGAGCAGTAGCTCCCCCATCCGCGGCTTGACGTGCGGCTTGAGGAGCGCGTAGAGGCGGGCGAAGCTCGAGTCCTTCAAGGTCGGGGATCTTCGAGCGCGGGAGCGGCGATGTAAAGCAGGACCCCCGCGCGATCACCCGGGATCGCGCGGGGGTCCGTGGTTTCTCGAGCGCTCTCAGAGCCCTTCGACGCGGCGTTCGGCGATCGCCTTCGCCAGCAGGTCCTGGACGTAGGCGTTGAACTTCTCGCGCGAGTAGTGGGTCTCGACGAGCTCGCGGTGCTTGGGATCCTTCATGTTCAGCGGCTTGGTCGGCGGCGTCGTGCCGGTGACGCGGGAGATGTAGTAGCCGCGCGCGCCTTTCAGCGGGCCTTCGATCGAGCCCGGACGCTGCTTGAAGAAGATGTAGTCGGTCACCGAGCTCGCGTCGAGGAAGATGCGGTACTCGCTCTCGCGCATGTAGGTCAGCAGTTGGTTGCGAGTCTGCTCGCCGAACATGCCCTTGAAGTTGAAACCGAACTGGGGCTTCTGACCGATCTCGGGCATCGGGGGATCCCAGAACTCCGACTTGTTCTCGAGCGTCGTCTTCCAGTCGGCGCCGGCGTCGAGCTCCTTGCGGATCTCCTTCGCGCGCTGCTCGGCGTACGCCCAGCCGTTGTCCTTCCAACGCACGTGCGCGTCGTCGTAGGCCGACGCGAGGATCACCTCGACGTTGACCTTCGCCGCCGCGGTGATCGCGTTGCACGGACCGAGCACGGTCAAGAGCTTCGCGTCGTCCTTGAGGTCGTCCGCGATCGTCTTCTGGAACGAGCGGAACCAACGCGTGTAGTCGACCCACGCCTCCATCGAGGGGAAGCCCTGGACGCTCATCGCGAGCATCTGGAAGCGCATCATCGTGTCCTGGAAGGACTCCTCGGGCGCGAAGTTCTTCTCGAAGTCCGCGCGGCTCTCGAGCACGCCCTTCTTCGCGAGGTCGGCCTCGACCAGCGCCTTGATCGCGAGGAACTTGCGCGCGTCGGCCGCGAGGTCGACGGTGACGTGCGGACGGATGCGCTGGTAGACCTGCTCGACGGTCACCGGGCGGCCGTCGATCGTCAGCAGCACGTCGGCCGGCAGCTTCTCCGCATTGGTCTCGATCGCCGAGAACTGCAGCAGCGACTCGATCACGATGCCGCGCAGGTACTCGACCCAGATCGGGTCGTCCGGCGGGATCTCGGGAAGGCCTTCGTCGAGCGCGCGCTGCTTGCGGGCCTCGTAGCTCTCCTTCGCGTCGTCGATCAGGCCGGTGCCTTGGCCTTCCGCGGTCACGATCTCGCGCGTGAGGGGCGGCCATTGGTCGGGGTCCTCGGGCGTGAAGACGCGGTCGAACAGCATCGCCTGCGCCGCTTGCTCGCGGTACAGATCGAGGCTGAGGTACGCGCGGCCGACCTCGGTCGCGAAGTCCAGCGTCGGGTACTTGAGGAGGAAGTCGACCCGATCCTTCTCGATCTTCGCGTCGATGTCCTCCTTGGTCGGACGGAGCCGCGAAACGTCCTCGCCCGCGGCCTGACGGCGCTCGAGCTCGGCGGTCAGGATGATCTCGAACTTGTCGCGGTCGGACTGCTTCCAGCCGACGCTGTGCGCGAGGAAGCGCTTCAACGAGAGCTCGGGGATCTCCTTGCCGTCGACCTTGACCGGCCCGCCGAGCAGCGGGTCGCGGGCCGGGGCTTGGACGGCGGGAGCGTCGCCGAAGAGCGGCGCGTTCGCGGGCGCCGGCGAAGCGGCGAAGAACGGAAGGACGAGCGAGAGGATCGAATTCATGACGAGGGTGTCGAGGATTGGGAGCACGCCCTGGAGGCGCGGCGACGGGGGAGTGCCGCCGGTGCCGCTTCGGCTCACGGGGCCGCCAGGTTACGGGGGGAGCTTGCTTCTCGTTAACCCGAACCCCGAGGATTTTGGGAGGGCGTACGGCGCCGAGCGGGCAACTAGCACGGGCTCCGACGCTACGCTAAGGAAGGATGTTCGCGGCCCGACTTCCGCACCCATGCACTACGCGCCCCGCAGCATCGCTTTCCAGACCGAGGTCACCCACCCGCTGACCCATCCGGACCCCGTTCTGATCCAGCGCGTGCACAACACGCTCTTCCAGAACCCCGACCCCGACTACAAGAGCTTCGCGGTCACGCCGAACGGCGCGGTCCTCTCGAACCCGGTCACCCGTCCGGGCGCGATCTCGGCGGCGAGCTTCCTTCCCGACCGCTTCATCTTCCGCGAGGAATTGAGCGGGCTGACCGTCGAGGACTTCGCGCGCCGGGTGCGCATGACCAGCGAGCTCGTCACCCGCGAGCTCGGCATCCAGGTCTTCACCGCCCAGCAGGTGACGATCTGCTCGCTGGTCAACCCGCGCGCCTACAAAGACAGCCGCGCCTACCTGAAGCAGGGGATGTTCGGCTTCGGCAACGAGACCGCCGACTTCGGGCGCGAACCGCAGCTCTTCGGCATCCGCATGGTGTTCCCGCCGGACGCGGATCAGCCCAACGCGTACTCGCTGCGCATCGAGTCGTTCAACAACGATCCGCGCTCGCTGTTCCTCGAGAACGTCGGCTCGTTCCCTCCGATGCTGGTCGCGCGCGGCTTCGAGCCGCTCGAGAGCAACGTGCTCGCGACCTATCGCTTCCTGGTCGAGCGCGCGCTCACGTTCGTCGGCCGCTTCGACGCGCGCCAGGAAGCCTGATGCGCCCCTGGCTCGTGCTCGCGGCGCTCGTGCCGCTCGCGTGCGGCCCGAGCGACTCGAGCGCTCCGTCGTCGCGCTGGCCCGCGGGCACCGCGTTGGTCGTCGGCGACCAGATCCCGATCCGCGCGGACGAAGTCGATCCCTATCTGCCGGCGGTCGCGCTGATCGAGCCGCGCTACGTCGAGAAGCAACTGGTGCGGCTCGCGTTGACCAACATCGTGCTGCCGCGGGCGGTCGGGCGGGTACTCGCCGGCCCCGCAGCGTGCGAGCGAGCCGAACGCGCGGCCCGCGAAGCGCGCGTCGCGATCGACGACGGCTCGTGGACCGGACCGGCGGCGCCGGGCTCGTCCGGCGGGTCCTCGATCGCGGGCTCGTTCTCCGAGATCGGCTTGGTGCGCTGGGCGCACGCGTTCGAGCTCCAGCCCGGCGAATGGTCGCCGGTGTTCGAGGAAGTCGGCGCGTTCTCGATCATCCGGTGCGTGCGCCGCAACGACGGCCGGCTGCCGATCCAGACCGAGTTCGAGCTCGAAGTGATCTCGTTCTTCTACCTGCCCGAGGACAAGGGCTTGGTGATGGTCGAGGAAGGCTACGACCGGGTGAAGCTCGACATCCTCGATCCGGAGTGGCGGACGATCGTGCCCGAGCTCCTGCAGTACCGCATGGGAGTGCATTCGCCGTGAAGCCGTGGATCCCCTGGTGCGCCGCTTGCGTCCTGGTCATCGGCGCGAGCCGCGCGGTGCACGCGTTCGCGGGCCAAGCGCCCGCGCCGCAAGAGAAGCCCGAAGTCGTGCGCGCGGAGAGCTGGCCGAAGCTCGACGCCGCGGTCACCGACAAGGTCAAGCTCGACGTCGAGCGCTTGCGCAAGGCGCGCACGCCGGAGATGGGCGCGCAGGCGCTCGATGCGCTGAGCCAAGTCGGCGCGGGCGTCGCGCCGATGCTGATCGCTGCGCTCGGCCGCGAAGAGGACGACGGCGCGCGAAAGCGGATCGTCGAAGTCCTCGAGAAGGTCACCGGCCCCGAGCACACGCGCCTCTTCGCCGCGGAGTTCGCCGCGAAGTCGCCGGAGGTGCGCAAGTGGGCGCTGCGGCGAGCGGCGGGCTTCCTCGACCCGGGGATCGTGAAGCCAGCCGAGGCCGCGCTCGAGCGCGCGCGCAAGGGCCTCGAGAAGAAGGACACCGACAAGGACGAGCTCTTGCGCGCCGCGATCGCGTGTGCGTCGGCCGGGTCGCTCGCGGGCTTCGAGGTGCTGCAGAGCAACGCGTACGACGCGTGGGGCAAGTACGGCGTCGAAGCGCACGTCGCGCTCGGCGGCGTGCGCGGCGCCGCGGCGACCAAGCTCGCGGCTTCGAAGCTCGAGCCGAAGGACCACCCGAAGCCCAACGACCCCGCACTCAAGGCGGCGGATCGCGCGCGGATCGTCGGCACGCTGCGATTGCTCGCAGGATGCGGCGACGACAGCGCCGTCGCGGTCGTCAAGCCGTTCCTCGATTCCAACGACAACACGGTGCGCATCGCGGCGATCAATGCGGTGCGCGCGTTGCTCGACCACGAGCCCCCGCTCGTCGACCTGCCGGTGTTCGACGCGGTCGAGATGGCGAAGAAGCTGAAGGCCCGACTCTGATGCGCACGTTCGCGATGCTGGTCGCGCTGCTCGTCTTGGCGAGCGGCGTGTTCGCCCAGAAGAAGGACGAGAAGGACGTCTGTCCGTACTGCAACGACGACCCGGCGCTGATGGCGAAGGCCGGCATCGTCAACCACGGACCGTTCGACTTCGGCGAGAACGGCATCCAGCGCGCGGAGACGTTGCTCGCCGCCTACGACATCAAGTGGATCCAGTCGAAGCACTTCGAGATCGGCTTCGCGCTCGGCGCCTGGAAGGTCAAGGACGACGAGAAGAAGAAGTTCCGCGCCGAGCTCGAGCGCCTCGCCGTCGCGTTCCCGAAGGTCGACCCGAAGACGCGCAACATCGATCCGTGGCTGCGCACGCACCTCTACGCCCAGCGCTGCGAGGACATCTACGCGCGCTTCCAGCAGCTGATGGCGGTCGAGGACTCGAGCTTCCCCGACGGCACGAAGCCGTGGGACACGATCGGCAAGTACATGGGCGAAGGTCCGTTCCTCGGGCACAAGGGCAAGTTCGAGGTGCTGCTCGTCCCCGCCGAGGCCGCGTGCGCGACCTACTTGAACGGCGAGTTCGGCCTGACGACCAAGCTCTCGCAGCGCTGGCACATCACCAACAAGGACACGTTGTCGGTGGTCATCCACACGACGCAAGGTCAGTTGCGCGAGGACATGGCGCTGCACGGGCACATCGGGTTCAACCTCGCGATCAACATGCTCGACGCGTACAAACACTACAGCTACGACACGCCGATCTGGATCCGCGAGGGGCTCGGGCACTTCATGGAGCGCGAGATCGAGACGAAGTACAACACGTTCGACTCGTCGGAGGGCTCGATCGCCGCGATGACCGCGAAGGCGAAGTGGGAGCCCGAGGTGAAGAAGCTGATCGCCGCGGGCGAAGCGCCGCGGATGGCGGAGCTCGTCAACATGAAGGACTACTCCGACCTGACGTTGCCGAAGCACTTCGCGACGTGGTCGATGGTCGACTTCCTGGTGAAGACCAACCCCAAGGGCTTCGCATGCTTGAACGACGCGCTGCACGGACGCGTCGACTCGAAGGGTTTCGCGGACGGCTCGAACCTGCTCGACACCCACCGCGAGAAGTTCAAGGAATGCCTGGGCTACGCGACCTACCAGGACTTCGACGCGGCGTGGGCCGCGTGGGTCGAAGGCAACTACGCGTCGCAGTGAGTTGACCGCCGCGCAGCGTCGCGCGCGTCCGGTCTCCGCGCTCGCCTGGGTGCCTTGCCGCCCGTCGCGCGCTCGATCGCTCGAGCGCCGCTCGGTCGCTCGATCGGTCGCGGGCTTGGCCGTCGTTGGCCCGAACGCCTGCCGGACGAGCTGGGTCGACCTGGGTGCCCGCGGCGCGGGCTCGATTCGGGGGCCGAGCAGCCGCCTCGCGCGGGGAGCGGCGCTCCGAGAGTCGCAGAGACCGGACGCGGGCCCCGCGCGACCGATCTGACACAACCGGCTTCCGAAAAAGAGCTTATGGCGGGCTCACCCCTGCGCCGCGGAGCGGGCGACCGACGCCCACAGCGGCGCACGCCGGCGAACTCAGCCTCCGCCGCGCACGTCCGACCCGTCGGCCTCGTCCGCCGCGTGCGGGTGCTCTCGGATCGCCTCGGCGCGACCGCTCAGCAGCTCCCGCGCCGCCGCGAGCGCCGAGTCGGGCACCTGCAGCTCCCAGTCGAAGCAGTTGCCGCCGGTGATCGTCGGGTCGGCGAACTTGACGTTGAGCGACGGGATGTACGTCGGGATCCCGTGGGCCTCGAGCTCCGCCTGCTCGGCGAGGATCAGCCCGGGCGAGCCCTCGTGCAGCGTTACCCACCGGCCGCTCATGCGCCCCTCGCATGCCGTTCGGCGACCAGGCGCTCGTCCGCGCGAGCTTCGAGCAGCTCCCGCGCCGCGTCCACCGCGTCGGCGGGGACCATCAGGCTCCACACGAACGCGCTGCCGGTCGCGAAGTACGGATCGCGCTCGAACTCGGGCACGAACGTCGGGATTCCGTGCGCCTCGAGCTCCGCCTGGCGGGCGAGGATCACGCCCGCGGAGTCCCGCCCCAAGAGCTCCCAACGCGCTTCCATCGTCGGGTTCCAAGCTAGCACCTGCCGGATGCACCGGGGGCTTGCTCCTCCGGGTATGCTTCTCGAACCTACCGAGCGTCCGGGCGCGTCGGTCGGGCCCGGCGAGCTCGCTTTCCGGGGAAGACTTTTCGCGCCGAGCGCCCAATCCGCCGTCCGTCCGAATACACTTCCGTGCCCGTGAGCTTTTGGCCGACCAGGGGTGAACACCCGGACCCGGCGCCGCACACCGTGCTCGACTCCCGATGATCCAGCGCAAGAAGAAGCTCGTCCTCTTCCTCCCCCATCGCGCCGACCCGGCGCAAGGGGTGCGCGTGTCCGCGGACCTGACGCCGCTGGAGCTCCTGCAGATCGCGACGTTCCCGGACCAAGCCGGGTACGAGGTCGTGTTGATCGACGCGATGATCCACGACGACTTCGAGCAACGCGTGATGGAAGCGTGCGAGGGCGCGCTGCTCTTCGCGAGCTCGTGCATCCTCGGCTACCAGATCGCGCACGGCGCCGAAGTCGCCCGCAAGGTGCGCCAGCGCTTCCCGAAGCTCCCGATCATCTGGGGCGGTTGGTTCCCGAGCGTGCAGCCCGAGCTGTACCTCTCCGAAGGCATCGCGGACGCGGTCGGCCTCGGTCAAGGCGAGCTGACGTTCTGGGAAGTCGTGCAGGCGCTCGACAACGGCGTCGATCTCGCGACCGTGCCCGGGCTCGTCGTGCAACGCGACGGACAAGCGGTCTACACGCCGCACCGCGAGGTGATCGGCTTCGACAAGATCCCCGACGTGCCGTGGCACCTGCTCGACTTCGAGAAGTACGTCGAGCGCCAGAACAACACCGGCAGCTCCAAGATCCGCCACAAGTACGCCGATCCGTGGGGTTGGAAGCCGGGCACGCAGTACCGCGGCTTCAGCTACTTCTCGAGCTTCGGTTGCCCCGAGCCCTGCACGTTCTGTTGCTCGCCGTTGGTCACCGCGCGGCGCTGGAAGGCGCTGCCGGGCAAGTTGCTCGCCGAACGCCTGCTCGCCTGCCACGACCGCTTCAAGTTCAACATCGTGCGCTTCCAGGACGCCAACTTCGGCGTGCACGAGAAGCGCTCGAACGAGTTCTGCACCGAGCTGATCAACGCCGGCACGCCCTTCTGGTGGAACGCGACGTACGAGATCGAGACGATCGCGCGCTACAAGGACGAGTCGATGGACTTGCTCGGCAAGTCGCGCTTCTCGATGGCCGCCCTCGGCGCCGAAGCGGGCTCGAAGGAGCAGCAGGAGAAGATCAAGAAGCAGATCCACATCCCCGACATCGAGAAGTCGCTCGCGAAGCTCAACGCGCGCGGCATCCAGACGGGCACGTCGTGGATCATCGGGTACCCGAACGAGTCGCGGGACTCGATGCTCGCGACGATCCGCCTCGCCGCGGAGATGAAGTACAAGTTCCCGAAGTCCGCGTCGGACATCTTCCCGTTCCGTCCGATCCCGGGCACCGAGGACTTCACCGTCGCGGTCAAGAACGGCTACCAGCCGCCGCGCTCGCTCGACGAATGGGGTGCGATGCTCGAGTACAAGCTCGACATCGACGACATCCGCCTGCCTGCCGACGTGCTGCGCGAATGGCGCCGCTACGGCGTCGCCTCGACGTTCTGGGACGAGCTCGTCCAAGAAGGCTCGGGCGGCGTGCGCAAGATGATCCGCTCGATGGCCGGCTGGCGCCTCAAGAACAAGAACTACGCGTTCCCGATCGAGTGGAAGCTCTTCCACTGGTACGTGAAGGTCACGGGCCAGACCCAAGCCGAGAAGATCAAGCGCGACATGACCTCGGGCGTGACGCCGAACGCCCCGGCCTAAACGAAACCGCACCGTGATCCAGCGCAAGAAGAAGATCGTCCTGTTCCTGCCGCACCGCGCCGACCCCACGCGCGGTGAACGCTTCAGCGCCGACCTGCTGCCGCTCGAGCTGCTCCAGATCGCGACCGGTCCGGCCGCCGCGGGCTACGAGATCGTGCTCATCGACGCGATGATCGAGCCCAAGTACGTCGAGAAGTGCATCGAGGCGTGCGACGGCGCGCTGCTCTTCGCGAGCTCGTGCATCCTCGGCTACCAGGTCTACGACGGCTACGTCACCGCGAAGGCGGTGCGCGAGCGCTACCCGCACCTCCCGATCGTCTGGGGCGGTTGGTTCCCGAGCGTCACGCCCGAGATGTGGCTCGACGCCGGCGTCGCGGACGCGGTCGGCATCGGCCAGGGCGAGATCACGTTCTTCGAGACGTGCGAGGCGATCGCGAACGGCGTCGACCTCGTCAACGTGCCGGGCCTCGCGGTCAAGCGCGAAGGCAAGCTCCTCTACACCGCGCACCGCGAAGTCGTCGGCTTCGACCAGATCAAGCCGGTGCCGTGGCACCTGCTGGAGTACGAGCGCTACGCGAAGCTCCAGACCGAGCCGACGCACGACAAGGTGCGCCACCGCTTCCCGCTGCCCGGCAAGTGGACGCCCGACAATCCGCCGCGCGGCTTCAGCCACTTCTCGTCGTTCGGTTGCCCCGAGCCCTGCACGTTCTGTTGCTCGCCGGCGCTGACCGGCCGGCGCTGGAAGGCGATCCCGGGCAAGCAGCTCGCCGAGGAGATCGCCGAGCTCCAACAACGCTTCAAGTTCGACGTGCTCCGCTTCCAAGACGCGAACTTCGGCGTCGCCGAGAAGCGCACGAAGGAGTTCTGCGAGGAGCTGATCAAGCTGAAGGTGCCGATCCACTGGAACGGCACGATCGAGATCGAAACGATCATGCGATACAAGGAGGAGACGCTCGATCTCCTCCAGGACTCCAAGTGCCACCTCCTTTGGCTCGGCGCGGAAGCCGGCACCAAGGAGATGCAGGAGCGGATCAAGAAGTACATCTCGATCGACAACATCCCGAAGGCGATCGGCAAGCTCGCCGACCGCGGGATCGTGCCGGGCACGTTCTGGATCATCGGCTACCCGGGCGAGACGCGCGAATCGATGATCGCGACGCTCAAGCAAGCCGCGGCGGTCAAGCACCGCTATCCGATCGCGGGCTCCGAGGTGTATCCGTTCCGCCCGATCCCGGGCACCGAGGACTACGCGGCCGCGATCAAGCTCGGCTACGTGCCGCCGAAGGACTTCCACGATTGGGGCAAGTGCTTCGAGTACAAGTACAACGCCCACAACACGCCGCTGCCCGAGGACGTGCGCTTCACGTGGACCCGCTACAACAACACGGCGGCGATCTACGACAAGCACGTGCAAGAAGGCCCGCAGTGGATGCGTGACCTGCTCTCGAAGGCGGCCGGCTGGCGCCTGAAGCGCGGCGCCTACAAGTTCCCGATCGAGCAGAAGCT
>JADLBP010000043.1 GCA_020847695.1 Planctomycetota bacterium | reverse complement strand
TCACCGACCTACCGTCCGAATGTGCGACGTCGCGGAAAGACGCGTTGGCGGTGTCGTTGTTGATCGACAACGTCCACCAGACGATCGGCCCGTTCGGGGCGAACCAAGTCGGCACCTCGATCAAACGACGCTTCGACAAGCACAGCGTCGATGGAGCGAATCTCCTCCTCGAAACCGGCCACTGCCAGCCGCTGCGCTTCTGCGTCAAGATCAATCGCATCTAGGCTGACTGCGCGGCTGCGCTCTCCGAAGCTCTCGGTACGCCCGTGCAGAAGGACACGATCCTCTGCACTGGCTACATCACTCCCAGCCCGTGCGGACATCGGGAGTTCGACTACACCGATTTGCACTGACCCAGCGCCGTAACCTCTCGGACATCTACATCGCGCTGAAGCCCAACGATTGTCCGGAGCCGATGGTGGAATCGAACGGGGGTGAACTCGAGTGCGAGATTCCGTGGGCCTCTCGCGACAGTGTCGTCACTCAGCTGTTGAACCTCGAGCTCAACGGCAAGGTGCGCATCCGCGGATACTGGACGCGCGACTACGGTCACCCGAAGTGGTGGGACTACAAGAACGAGATCCACGACGTCACGGATATCGAGCCGCTGTGAGCGCGGCGCGCTGCACTCGTCAGGCGGCTCGCCGCGCGCGTCCATCGGGCCGGCTCCCGCGCGCGGCTGGGGCGCGGCACCTGTCCGACGTCGCGCTCGTGAGCGTGATCGCTTTCGAGCGCGCGACGCCGAGCGAGCGCGAACCCGCGATCGCGGCCTCGGAACCGACCGTGGGTCGCGTGTCCGAAGCTCAGCCATGGGGCTTGTCGCTCGCTCGGCGCGTCGGGCGCCTCGGGATCGACGTTCCCGCGTCCGGCGAGCGCGGTCCACGCTTGCGCCGGAGCGCGACCCGGGCGATCGTGTTCGGTCGCCAAGGAGTTCCCATGCAATCGAAAGCCGCCAGCGTCGACGTCTACTTGAAGTCGCTCCCCGCCGACCGCCGCGCGGCGGTCCAGGCGGTGCGCGAGGTGATCCTCGCGAACCTCGACTCCGATTACGCCGAGGGCATGCAGTACGGGATGATCGGGTACTACGTGCCGTTGTCGCGCTACCCCGAGGGCTACCACTGCACGCCGAAGATGCCGCTGCCGTTCGCGGCGTTGGCGGCGCAGAAGAACTACTTCTCGCTCTACCTGATGGGCCTGTATTGCGGGTCCGCCGAGGGTCTGGGCGGCGCGGAGGGCGAGACCGCGGACGCGCGCTGGTTCCGCGAGGCTTGGACGCGCACCGGCAAGAAGCTCGACATGGGCAAGGCGTGCGTGCGCTTCAAGAACCTCGCGGACGTGCCGCTCGAAGTCGTCGGCGAAGCGATCCGGCGGCTGCCCGCGAAGGACTACATCGCACGCTACGAAGCGGGCCTCGCGAGCCTCGGCAAGGTGCGCTCGACCGGCCGCGACGTGAAGACGCCCAAGTCGAAGGCGGCGTCGACCGCGAAGGCCGCCGAGAGCTCGGAGTCCGCCGCGAAGCCGAAGAAGTCGGCCAAACGTTGAGCGAGCCCAGCCGCGGGTCTCGGCGTACCCGAGCCCGTATACTCGCGTCGTGAGCCGAGCGCCGTCGTCCTCGCCGCGTCCGGGCCTGTTCGGGCTCGCGTGCCTCTTGCTGGTCGCCGCTTGCGGCGACGCCGAGCCCGTTCGACGTTCGCCGCCGAAGCATCCGGTGGTGCTGGTGCTGCTCGATGCGCTCGCCGCTTCGCACGTCTCGCACCTCGGCTACGAGCGTTGCACGACGCCGAACCTCGATCGGCTCGCCGCGACCGGCTTGACGTGCCGCAACGCGCTCGCGCCGGCGCCGTACACGCTCGCGAGCGTGTCGAGCTTGATGAGCGCGCGTCTTCCCGATCGCCACGGCGTCGTGCAGCGCAAGACGACGCTCGATCCGAGCGGCGTCACGCTCGCCGAGTGCTTGCAAGCGGCCGGTTGGCGCACGTTCGGCGCGGTGTCGAACTTCAACGGCGGCGCGCTCTACGGTTGCGCGCAGGGCTTCGACGACTTCACCGAGGTCTTCCGCGTCGCCGACGGACGCACCGCGGACGTGTACGAGGGCGGCCAGGCGTACCACCAAGCTCGCGCCTCGGATTTCCCGCCGATCCTCGAGCGTTGGCTCGCTTCGAAGGACGAGCGCGCGCCGTTCTTCTACCTGCACATCCTGGAGCCGCACGAGCCGTACGATCCGCCGTCGTGCTTCCGCGAGCTCTGGCTCGACCCGGCCTACACGGGCCCGTTCGCGCACGGCGATTCCGCTTCGCTGACACCGATGCGCCACGACCACCATCCGGCGGACGAAGCGGATCGCGAAGCGGTGCGCGCTCTCTACGACGGCAACCTCGCGTACGCCGACTGGATGCTCGGCCGCGTCCTCGGCCGACTGCGCGAGGCCGGGCTCTACGACGAAGCGCTGGTGATCGTCACGTCGGACCACGGCGAGGCGTTCTGGGAGCACGGCGAGCAAGGCCACAACACGACGCTCTACACCGAGATGTTGCGCGTGCCGCTGGTGGTCAAGTTTCCGAGCTCGTGGAAGCGCGCTCCCGAGGTACTCGACCGCACGGTGTCGCCGATGGACCTGATGCCGTCGCTCTGCCAATGGCTCGACCTGCCGGTGCCGCCGGGCGCCGAGTGGGACGGCGTGCCCATCGACGACACGCGCGCGGAGTCCGGCGTCGATCGGCGACGCATCGTGTTGCGGACCAACGACAAGCACGCCGATTTCGGCCTCTGCGAGGGGCCGTGGAAGACGATCGTCGATCGCGATCAGACGGCCGGCGCGAAGGTGACCGCGTTCGACCTCGCGCTCGATCCGGGCGAGCTCCATCCGATCGCGCACACCGAGAGCGAGCGCGCGAAGGAGCACGCGACGTTCCTCTTCGAGTACGTCAAGCTCGCGACGCTCGGACGAAGCGCCGAAGGCCGCGACCTGACCGAATCCGAGCGCGCGATGCTCCAGAAGCTCGGCTACGCCGAGTAGCGCGGTCGCGAGCCGCGAGCTGTAAGAGCGCGCGCTCGGTACGCCGATCGGCGCAGCGCGCGTGCGTGGAGCCGCGCCGGCGAAGCGCCTACACTCGGGGACCGAAGGAGTCCGACATGCGAGCGATCCTCTTGGCTGTGGCGGCGGGCTTGTGCTGGGGCGTCGGCGAGCTGTGCACGAAGTCGGTGCTCCACGGCGGCAAGATCGGGCCGCTGACCGCGATCGCGGTGCGCTCGACGATCGCGTTGCCGGTGATCTGGCTCGCGTGGATGCTCGCGCTGCAGACGTTCGGCACCGAGTCCAAGCCGGCGTGGCGCGAGCTCACCGGCGCGGAGCTCACGAAGCTGATCGTCGGCTCCGGATTGGTCGCCGGCGCGCTCGCGATGATCTGCTTCTACTCCGCGCTCGCGCTCGACGACATCTCGCGGATCAAGCCGATCGCGTTCACGCTCGCTCCCGCGACCGCTGCGCTGCTCGGCTGGATGTTGATGGGGGAGACGATGACGTGGCGCAAGGTGCTCGCGCTGGTGCTGATCCTCGGCGGCGTGTTGCTCCTGACGTCGGATCGCCCGCGCGCGGCCGCACACGGCGCGGCCGAGCCCGCGTCGGTCGCGCCGCGCTGATGCGAGGCTCCGAACGCCGCGCGGCTCAGTGCGCGCGGACGCCCGGCAGCGCGAAGCTCTGCGTCGGGCGCGGCACCGCGACGCGGCGCGCGAGGATCGTCACCGCCTTGCCCGCGGCGTAGTTGTCGACGTCGTCGACGCCGAGTTGGGCTTGGAAGCCGACCGGCAGGATCTCCGCGGCGAAACCGAGCTCGCGCAGCGTCGCGACCAGCTTCGCGCGGTTGGGGACGACCTTGACCCGCGTCTCGCGGATCGCGTTGAAGTAGAGCTCGCCGGGCTCCTCGATCGACTGCTCGGGCTCGTCGGTGACGCGCGTGTCGACGATCAGCACCTCGCGCGTGACCTCCGCGGCCCAACGCAGGATCTCCGCGTAGTTCGGCGTGTGGTAGAGGATGCCCGCGCAGAGCGTGACGTCGAAGGGACCGCGATCGCGGAGCTGTTGCCACGCGCTCGCGTCGGAGATGTTGCCGCCGAGGAACTCGTACGAGCCCTTCGGCAGGAAGCCGTTGGTCTGCCAGTAGAGCTCGGCCTGGCGCACGTACTGCTCGCGGCCTTCGAGACCGACGACGCGCGTCGCGCCGCGTTCGGCGTAGCGCGCGGACCAGTACGCGCAGTTGCACGCGAGCTCGAGCACCGACTTGCCCTTCAGGTCGTAGCGCCGCGCGACTTCGTCGACCAACAGCGCTTGCCGACAGCGCGTGCGGTTCTCGAGGAAGTCCGCCGCGATGTGCGAGCCCACGCCGGGTGTCACCTTCAGGTTGCCGAGCGCGACCGGATAGAACCACGGGTGCAGCGCCTTGATCCGTTCGACGACGTTCCAGTCGACGCGATCGAGCTCCTCCTTGGTGTAGCTCGGCAGCGCGGGCGAGACGCGGTCGAGCGTGCTCGTCGCAGGCGTCGCGATGACGTCCTCGGGCTTGTGGACGACCTTGCGGCCGAGCGCGGCATAGAGCGCGGCGCGTTCGCCGCCGCGCGACGAGGGCAGCGCGACCGCGACGGTGATCACGCGCTCGAGCTCGGACCAGTCGGCGGGCGTGAGCTCGTCGTCGACGATCAGGACCTCGACCGGCGAATCCTCGCCGAGCGTGCGAGCGTGCGCGGCTTCGAGGTTCGCGAGCGTCTGCGCGGAGCTCGGATCGAGCTTGGGGTCGCGGCGCAGGCAGAGGCACGCGTCCTTGCGGCCGATCAGCGGCCGAGCGAAGTCCGAGAGCAGGCGCGCGAGCTCGCTCTGGTCGCGCCAATCGGGCCACGCGAACACGCGCAGCGCCGCGTCGGTCGCGATGCCGAAGCGCGGGCGCGCCGCGGGCGCGTCGGCGAGCGCGGCGGGCATCGCGGCCGGGATCTCGGCGCGCGGCGAGAAGCGCGGGAACGGCGACGCGGGCGTCGACGATGCGGACGGAGTCGAGCCGGCGGGCGCCGAGGCCGCCGACGCCGTCGGGGCCGGCGTCGCGGCCACGGCGCGCGCGGGGATCGCCGCCGGAGCGGCCGCCGCAGGCGAAGCGACCGCTGCGGCGCGCTCCCAGAGCTCGCGGTGCAAGGCGTACGTGTTGGTCTCGAGCGCGTGGCGGCGCGTCGCGGCGAAGAAGACCTCGTCCCAGCGCTCGCCGTGCGCGCGCCGGAACGTGTCGAGCGTCGACGCGAGCTCGCGCGCGCTCGGCGCCGGATGCGACGAGCCGCTCGCGCGCCGGCACGTCACCGTGTCCGAGCACGCGACGATCCAACCGCGCGAGTAGAGCCGGAACGCGAGTTCGTCGATCGCGCCCGCGTCGTGCTCGCGCGTCGGATCGAGGAACCCGACTTCGTCGATCGCCGACGCGCGCAACACGTACCCCGCGTCGTCGCAGGTCGCGACCGCGTGCCACGCGGAGTCCGCCTTGCGCGTCGAGCCCGGGTACGAGCCGTTGGCGAGCGACGGGGCGAGCAACGCGATCCGCGGCCCGTCCTCGAGTTGCTCGATCAGCCGATCGAGCTGGTTGGAGTCGGGATCGAGCTCGAGCGCGCTCGACAACACGACGTAGTAGTCGAAGCGGCCCTCGAGCTTCGCGGCGCAGAGCGCGACGTTGTGCGCGAAGCTCGCGCCGCGTTCGCCGCCGAGCCACAGTCGCGCGTGACGCGAGCCCCACGCGCGTTCGCCGGAGCATTCGACCAGCCAGAGCTCGTGCGGCAACGTCAGCGAGGTCGCGAGGCGAGCGACCACGGCGTCGATCCGCTCGGGACGATCGTGGCGTTGGTTCGACGCGAGCAGGACGGCGATTCTCACGGGCTTCTCCTCGCGCGGGGTCGCGCGGCGGGGACAGGGTCGGGGCGGGGAGTCGCGGCTCTCATCGGCCTCGCGGAGCCCGTGCTGTGGCCGTGCGGACTCGCGGGGGCCGTTTCAGGGAATGGACTCTGCCCCTCACCGCTGTGCCAAAAAGCGCGCGAAGTGCGCCACCGCGGCGGGTTCGCGCGGTCTGTGCGGGTTGGACTCCAAAGGAGGATCGACTCGCCATGGCCTTCAAGCCCCGTTTCTGCCCCCGTCCTGATTGCCCGTCGCACGCTCCAGGCGAAGTCGGCGGCCGGCGCGAGCCCGCGC
>JADLBP010000042.1 GCA_020847695.1 Planctomycetota bacterium | reverse complement strand
GTCGTCGGTGCCGACGATCACGATGCGCTTCCCCGGGCAGTGCACCGCGTCGCCATCGAGCACCGCGACCGTGCTCGCGCCCTCGGTGTCCGCGAGCGGCGTCGCATGGACGATCTGCGCGTCCGACCGTCGGACCACGACCAGACCATTGCGCCACGTCGCGGCGTAGACGTGCTCGGCGGTCAGCGCGAGCTCGCGCACGAAGCCGTGGGTGACGATCGTCTCGGGCGCAGCGAGCGCGAGCGGCGCGAGCGGATCGCCCGGCGTGTGTTGCAGCGTGAAGATCCCGCCGCCGGCTCCGTCGTAGACCGCGCCCTGGTCGTCGACGGCGAGCGCGCGGCTCGCGACCAACGTGTACCCGTCGACGACGGTGCCGGTCGCGTTCGCGCCCGGCGACACCGAGCCGTCGCCGCCGCCCGAGCCGCCGCATGCGATCAGCGACGCGGCGAGGACGAGCGCGGTGGCGGCTGCGTGAGCTCGTGTGGGTGTGGATCGTCGTGTCATCGAGGCGTGCGGGTACGGAGCCAGGCTCGACCCCCGGAGGAAGTACGGAGCCAGGCACGGCCCCCGAGAGTTCGGGGGGAGCAACGGGGAGTGGGCGAGGACGCGAACTCTCGGGGGCCGTGCCAGGCTCCTTGCGCTCACGAATGCCGTGCCGACGACGCGAGGGCCGTGCGGGCCGTCGCAGGAAACCGCTGCGCGTGCAGCGCCGAGACTCGACGCGTCGGACCCGCGCCTGGCGAGCGGGTCCACGCTACCACCTTTGAAGAATCTCGCTCGCGCGCCAAGACCACCGTGACGGGCGGGTAGAACTTCGATCGAAACATCCGCTCGTCCGCGGCGCTCGTAGAGGCACGGTCGTGTCTTCGCGGTGCCCGACCCGCCCTCGAATTCACGACAGGCGCGCATCGACCGCTCGTGACGACCGCGCCGCGGTGGGCGCGAGCCCATCGGGCGATTTCGATGCGCGGTTCCGAACAGTCTGTCCAAGCATCGGACCGGAGATTCGAGCGCGAGCGCAGGAGCTCGAGCCCGACGCTCCGGCCGCTGCGTTCGAGCCTCACGTCCGCTCTCCGTCCCCCTTCTCGAGTCAGGAGCTCATCACCATGCGAATCCTCTCCGTTCCTTCGATCCAGAAGTGTCTGCTCGCGAGCGTGCTCGTCGCGCTCGCGTCGACTGCCTCCGCGCAGGTCGTCTGCATGCGCGCCGATCTCGACGGCCTGCAAGAGGTGCCGCCGAACCCGTCGACGGCGACCGGCACGGCGTACGTCCTCGTCGATCGCGCGACCAACACCGCGTCGTACTCGATCACGTTCACCGGGCTCAGCGCGCCCGAGAACAACGCGCACTTCCACGCCGGGCCGGTCGGCGTCAGCGGCGGCGTGAAGGTCGGGCTGCCGCTCGGCGCGAACAAGGTCGGCAGCTTCGTCTATGCCGAGGCGGACGAGGCGACGCTGATCAATGGCGGCTGGTACATCAACATCCACTCGAACAACTTCGGTTCGGGTGAGATCCGCGGCCAGGTGCTGCGCAGCGACAGCTTGGCGTTCATGCGGGCCGACCTCGACGGAGCGCAGGAGACGCCGCCGAACGCCTCGACGGCGAAGGGCTCCGCGTACCTGATGATCGACACGGTCGCGGACTCGCTCTTCTACAGCCTGACGTTCGACGGGCTCAGCGCCGTCGAGATCAACGCGCACATCCACGCCGGTGCGGTCGGTGTCGCGGGACCGGTCAAGCTCGGGCTCCCGACAGGCAACTCGAAGAGCGGGACGCTGAGCTACGCGGCGGCCGACGAAGCGACGCTGCTCGGCGGTGGTTGGTACTTCAACGTCCACTCGGGCAACTTCCCGGGCGGCGAGATCCGCGGCCAGATCGTCGCCGGCGGGACGAACCCGTCCGCCTACTGCGTCGGCAAGACCAACAGCAAGGGCTGCGTGCCGAGCGTCGGCTTCACGGGCCTGCCGATCCTGAGCGGCGCGGACACGTTCACGCTGTCGGCGACGCAATGCATCAACAACAAGAACGGCATCTTCTTCTGGGGCACGGTGCCGAGCGCCGCGCCGTTCCTCGGCGGCACGCTGTGCATCAAGCCGCCGCTCAAGCGTCTGCCGCCGCAGAGCTCCGGCGGCAATCCGCCGCCGAACGACTGCTCGGGCACGTACTCGTTCTTCTTCAGCCACGCGTACATGGCATCGCAGGGCATCGGCGCCGGCAGCCAAGTGCACGGCCAGTTCTGGATGCGCGACCCGTCGCACCCGGACGGCACGGGCGTCGGCCTGAGCAACGCGCTCTACTTCGCGATCTTGCCGTGATCGGCTGAACGAGCTCCGCACGAGCTCTCCGTTCTCGCCAACCGGGCGTCACCTCGATGAGGTGGCGCCCGGTGTCGATTCGGCGGCGCCGGGGCGTGCGTCTCGAGAGTCGATCGCGGGGCACACACCGCCTGGGGGGTGCAGGCACGTCCGCGGCAAGCGTCGGCAGGTCGGCGGCGACCATCGCGAGGCCGCGCTACACGGAAGGCATCGGGCATCTCCCTTCTACGACCAAGCCGGCGCGGCGATCGGCGCTGCGTCGCGCTTCGCGACCTAATCGCCGAACCAGGCGCGGACGCGATCGGCGAGATCCTTGGGCAACCGACTCGCAGTCTCGGTCCATGCGAGCTCGAACTCCGCGGCTTGCTCCGGAAACGGTTCGCGAGTACGCACCGAGCGCAGCGTTTCGGCGAGGAACGCCGTCGAGCGAGCGACGACGACCGGATCGTCGTGGACGGCACCGCGGAGCGCATCCGGTAGCGCATCGAGACGGCCTTGCGCGAGCAGCACGCGGATGGCCAGTCGCGCCGTATGCGGGTGGCGACGGTCGTGGAGCGAGCGACGCACACGCGCACCCGAGAAGGCGACTCCAGATGCGAGCAGCGCGTTGCACGCCGCGCGCGCGACGCGGGCACGCGGCTCGGCGAGCAGAGACTCGAACCACTCGACTCTCGCCGTTCGATCGAGCATCGCGATCGCACTGACTGCGGCCGCGGCAACGGCGACACTGCGCGCTCGGTCGAAGCACGCCTGGAGCATCTCCACATCCGCCTGCGTTCCGGTTTCGCCGACACCGAGCACCACCGACTCCGTCGGTTGGCTTCGAAGCCGATCTCGATAGAACGCGGACGCGTCGAACGGCGGCTCGCTCGTGTCGCGCAGGTAGAAGCGAGCGGCGGCGCGAATCGTCGCGCTCCGATCCAGGAGGAAGCTCTGCAGTCCGGTCGACCGGGCCTCGCTCGCCAGTCGCAGTTCTCCGACGAGCACGGTTCGCCTGACCATCGCGGACGGATCGTGTCGTGCCGCTTCGACGAGCTCTGCCCGCGCCGCGCCGTCGAGCCGATCGAGTAGATCGCGAACCGCGAACTGCCGAGTGGCCGGATCGAGATGCGACACGAGTTCTCTCGTCCGCGCGACGCCGAGTACTGCCGACGGGCTACCGATGGAAGTTCGCACGAAGTGCCTGGTGCCGCGATCCGATGACGAGAGCGCTTTCGCGATCGCAGGCCCGGCGTCTTGACGCCCGAGTCGACCCTGCAGGCGGCCAACGAACTGCACATGCTCCGCACGGGTCCGATCACGGATCGACGCGACCAGCCCGAGAACTCCGACCCAGACCTCGGCCGGCGCGCTGTCCGGCCACGAATCGAGCCTCGCGGCAGCACGACGACGGACGGCCGGAACCCAATCGCTCACTCGCAGGACGAGGTACGGAAGCGCGAGCTCGGTCGGAGCCGCGGACTCGAGGCGCTCGATGGCGAACTCGCGGACGTGCCCGTTCCCGTGCATCGTGAACAGGGCCCAGACGGGAATCGGCCATGTCTCTCGGTGCAGTGCTTCGAGTTTCATGTCGAGCCACGATGCACCGCGCCACGTGGGCTCGCGAACGACGCGATCGAGCTCGGGAAGTCGTGCAGGCGGAATCGCCGCTGCGAGCGAGCACACGCATTCGATCGCCGCGTCGCGGACACGCGGTTGCGGGTGTGTGAGCGCTCCCAACGCGAACGGCATCGCGGTGACAGGATCCCGCTTCGACGTCATGCCGAGAGCTTCCAAGTCGCGCTCGGTCATGCGCGCGGCCTCGGTTCGAAGCAAGCCGCGCAGCGCGTCGACGAAACGCTTCCACGAACTCGGCGACATCGCGACGAGTATCGCGCGTGTTGGGCGGGGAGCCAGGCTCGACCCCGGCGACCTCGTCGCTCGGGGGCGTCGAGGTCGCCTCTCTCGCCCTGGAATTCGCCGGGGGCGGAGCCAGGCTCCGTACCCGTACCCTCGCGCTCGGTAGGCTCGCGATGGGACCTACGAGCGCGCGGAGCGAGCGGCTGACGACCGGCGCGCGCGAAGCGACGACGCGAAGCGGTCTGCCCCTCGAACCCGAGGTACCCAGTGCCGACGCCGGCGATCGGCAGAGCCGTCGATGTCGGTCGGAAGGACGGGCCGATAGCGTGAGTCGGTCACCGGCCCGACCGCGGGCAGCGAGTGCGAGGAGCTCGGTCCGTGCGCGGAGCAGCTCCGCGGTGACGCTCTGGGCGCGATCGAGCCCCGGGCGTTCGGGATCGGCCTCCACGCTCGCGGATCGCCACAGCAGCTGGGGTTGGAATGTGCGGCATCGCCGGAATCATCGCGCCCGCGCCCGAGCTGCTCGATCTCGAGCTGATGCTCGCGCTGCTCGAGCACCGCGGTCCCGACGGCCTCGGCACACACGTCGAGCGAGGCGCCGCGATCGGAGCCACGCGGCTCTCGATCGTCGACCACGCGGGTGGTCGGCAACCGATGCGCCACGCGGACACGGGTGTCGTGATCGTCTTCAACGGAGAGGTCTTCAACCACCCCGAGCTCCGCGCGGAGCTCGAGCTCGACGGCTACCGTTTCCGCACGCGCTCGGACACGGAAGTGATCCTGGCGCTCTATCTCGAGCTCGGGCTCGCCTTCCCGGAGCGCCTCAACGGCCAATTCGCGGTGGCGATCTGGGATCCGCGCGATCAGCGCCTGGTGCTCGCTCGCGATCGCTTCGGGATCTGTCCGCTCTTCTACCAAGACACGCCGGGGCGCTTCGCGTTCGCCTCCGAGTTGAAGTCGATCCTGACGTTGCCGCAGCCGAAGGCGCGCCTCGACCTGCGCGCGCTCGATCAGATCTTCACCTTCTGGACGACGGTCGCCGGACGCACCGCGATCGAAGGGATCAGCGAGCTCCTGCCGGGGCACACGCTCGTCCACGAGCGCGGGCGCTCCACGTTGCGGAGCTACTGGTCCTGGCCGTTTCCCGGTCAGCAAGAGCGTTCGGGCATGTCGTTCGAACGCGCGCTCGAACGCTTTGACGAGGAGCTCTCGCGCGCCGTCGCGTTGCGCTTGCGCGCCGATGTCGAAGTCGGGAGCTATCTCAGCGGCGGAATCGACTCCTCTGCGATCGTCGCGTTGGCTTCCGAGTCCGTCGACGCGCTGCGGACGTACTCGGTCGGCTTCGTCGACGAGAGTTACGACGAGCGAGAGCACCAGGAGCTCGTGGCTCGGCATTGTTCGACCCGTCACAAGACCGTGGTCTGCCGGGACTCCGACATCGAGGGGCGCTTCGAGCGCGTCGTTTGGAGCGCGGAGATGCCGCTGTTCCGGACCGCGCCCGCTCCGATGCAGATGCTCTCGGAGAGCGTGCGCGCCGACGGTCTGAAAGCGGTGTTGTCCGGCGAGGGCGCGGACGAGGTGCTGCTCGGCTACGACCTCTTCCGCGAGACGAAGATCCGACGCTTCTGGCGACGCCGGCCGAGCTCGACGCAGCGTCCGAGGCTCTTGGAGAAGCTCTATTCGTACTTGCCGCAGTTCGCCAATCCGCGCTTCTCGCGGCTCGCGATCCGGTCGTTCGGGCAGTCGCTCGAGTCGGAATCGCCCTTCTACTCGCACTTGATCCGGTGGGGCAACAACGCGGCGAACCGCGTCTACTTCTCGGAGGCGGTGAACGCTCGCCTCGCCGGCTACGCGGCGCTCGACGAGCTCGAGGCGTCGCTCCCGCACGCGTACTTCGCCGCGGACGAGCTCGACCGTGCGCAGTACCTGGAGATCGCGACGCTGTTGCGCGGCTACTTGCTCTCGTCGCAAGGCGATCGGATGAACCTGAGCAGCTCGGTCGAGGGACGTTATCCGTTCCTCGATCACGAGTTCGTCGCGTTCGCGAACGGGCTGCCGCGCGCGTACAAGCTCGCCGGCTTGCGCGACAAGCACATCTTGCGCAGGAGCATGCGCGCTCGACTGCCCGAGTCGATCTGCGCGCGCCCGAAGTTCGCATACCAAGCTCCGGACATACGCGCGTTCGCCGGCCGAGATCGCGCGCTCGGCCAACTCGCGACCGAGTACCTGGGCGATGCCGCGGTTCGAGCGGCGGGGCTGTTCGATCCGGACGCCGTCGCGGTGTTGCGCACGAAGGTCGAGCAGTCGAGCCTCTCACGTCTCGGAGCGCGCGACGACATGGCGTTCGTCCAGATGCTCTCGACGCACGTCTTCCTGCGCCAATTCATCGAAGCCGATGTCCGAGCGTTGGCTGTATCGCGCTCCCACTCGCTCGCCTCGAGGTCCGCATGAACCAAGCCGAAATCGTGACCGTGATCGTCCAGCACCTGAAGCAGACCAACAACCACGCTCGCAAGCACCCCGCGTTGCCGGTCGACCGCTCGCTGTTCGAGCTCGGCATCCTCGATTCGTTCGGCGTCGTCGAGCTCGTGTCCTTCATCGAGCAGCGTTGGTCGATCGAGATCCTCGACACCGAGCTCACCGATGAGATGTTCGGTGGGATCGAGAAGATGGCGAAGCTCGTCAGCCAGAAGCTCGAGGTTCGAGGTACGGAGCCAGGCTCGACCCCCGCGAGTTCGAGGACGGCAGAGGCGAGCTCGACGTCACAGGGCGAACTCACGGGGGTCGAGCCTGGCTCCTAGCGCTTCGCCCAGGCGTTCGCGTACTTGACGACGTCGCCGATCCAGCCTTCGAGCGGTTTCGACGACCACTCGACGGGGTGCATGGGGATGCAGCCGGTCTTGCCGTCGGCGCGGAAGAGGGTGCAGTGCTGGGCGAGCAGCGGCGCGCACGCCCAGGCGCGGACCGGGTGGCGGATCACCGGGACGCCGGCGGTGAAGCCCGGGGTGTTGGAGGCGATCATCGCGAGGTAGCGGTCCTTCGTCTCGAGCGCCTTGCGCTCGATCGCGCGCGTCGCGTCGAGCACGAACGCGTCGCGACCGTACGGCCCCGGCGTGACGAGCATGAAGTCGGGCGTCACGTCGTCGCCGCGGATGCAGTGGAAGCCGGTCGGGTTGTCGCGATAGCGCGTCAGACGCGGCTCGACCCACAGATCGATCGTCGCGGCGCCGCGCTCGAGCACGATCCTGCCCGCGAGGAACAGCGCGCCGGTCGCGTCGCCGCGGGTCGTCCAGCCGCGCGCGTCGAAGGCTTGGAGGAGCTTCAGGCCGCACCAACGCTGATAGAGGTACGGCACGTCCGCCGCGGCGACCGCGTCGTGCAGGAGCGAGCGCACGTAGCCCGGCAGGAAGCTCGACGGCGAGGACCAGAACGTCGCTTGGCGACGCAGGCTCGACCACGCGGGCGTGCCGGGATACGGCGACGGCGGCGACGCGGACGGTTGCAGATTGCGACCCGCGTGGCGACGCACGAGGTCTTCGGCGCGCACGAGCACGAGCGCCGCCTCGTCGAGTCGGGCGCGCAAGAGATCGAGCGCGAGCTCGTCGCTCTTAGCGAAGCGCGATGAGCCCGCGCGGGCGATCCGCGCGTCGGCGACTTGCTTGGCGACGCGCTCGCGAACGATCTCGAGCTTCTCGCCGCGGTCGCGCAACTGACGGATCAGCCAGCGCAACGCCGGCAAGTCGGGCTCGGGCACCGGCACGAGGCGACTCCAACGCTTCGGCAGGATGCGCGGGCCGACGCGCACCCAGTCGCACGGTCGGCGCGAGAGCGAGGCGCGCAGCGGCGTCGTCGCTTCGTGCTCCTCGACGCGCGTCGGATCGTCGCGCGTCGCCAGGTCGGCGAGCAGACCGGGCACCAGCGACGCGAGCGCGTGCGCTCCGCCGAGCTCCGCCCGCATGCCTTGCGCACGCGGCGCTCCGGCCTCGATGCGGCCGCTCGTCGCGAGGCCGGTCTCGAGGAGGTCCGACGAGAACGCGCGCAGGTCGGCGACGATGCGCTCGACGAACAGCTCGTTCGTGCGTCTCATGCCTGGCTGACGTCGAGGCCTTCCTGGAGCGTTTCTTCCCAGCTCGCGATCAAGCGCGCGCATTCCGGCAGGTTCTTGCCGCGGCCTTCGCGCTCGGACCAATCCTTCAAGCGCTCGACCATGTTGAGGTCGGCGGGATCGCCGACGAGCAATCGCACCTTCGAGAGCACTTCTTGCACGAGCACGAGGTCGATCGCGCCCCACAAGTCGATGCCGAGCCCAGGAAGGTCGTCGGCGCACGCCTTGAGCGAGAGCGCGCTGCGCAGCGAGAACGTTGCGCCCTTCAGGCTGGTGATGAAATCGAGCCGTCCGATCGCCTCGATCTGCTCCTCGTCGAGCGTCAGGCCGGCCTGCTGCACCGCGTGGCGCGGATCGATCGTCACTTCGACGACCGCGGCGCGATCGAGCACGCGCGGCGAGAGCGGGCGAGTCGTGTGGTCGTTGTTGATCGTCGCGACGAAGCGCGCGGCGGGCGAGAGGAAGAGCTCCGCCGCTTCGGTCACCGGCCAACCGCGCACGCCTTGGCCGCCGAGCTCGAGCGTGCGATCACGCCGCGCGCTCGCCGGGAACTGCGAACGCACCAAGACGTCGGAGAGCCAGTACTCGGGTTGGCTCAGGTTGAACTCCTCGAACACGACCAGGAACACGCGCTTGTCGCCGTGCTCCCACGCGCGTGCCGCCTGGTGGAGGAAATTGGTGAAGCGCGTCGGCTCGAACGTGTTGTGGATCGGATTGACGTAGCCGAGCAGGTCCTCGCGGCCGCGCCACGTCGACGACACCGGCACGACGAGCGTGCGCTCGCGCGTCGGATCGTCGATCAGGTTGAGCGCGAGCGTGCTCTTCCCGACGCCCGGATTGCCGCGCAGGATCAACAGCGGCTTGGTCAGCGTGCCGACCGAGATCTTGGTCAACGTCGCTTGACCGTGGCGCGCGACGATCCACTCGCGCTTGGTCGGCTCGACGAGGGAGAGCTGGCGGACCGCTGCGCGCGCGGGCTCGAGCACCGGCGGAGCGATCGCGAGCGGAGCGCTCGGCGCCGCTTCGGCCGCGGCGAGGTCGGAGGGAACCTCGGCGACGTGCGCTTCGCCGGAGGGCGCGCCGGTCGGACTTTCGCTCTTCACCGCCTCCGCGAAGCGCTTGAACGTCGTGCTCGCGGCGCCGAAGCGACCGGTGCGCGCCTTGAGCGCTCGCACGCCGGTCGCGGGCTTCTTCAAGCGCTTCGCGCCGGCGTCGAACCACGCGGAGAGGTTGCGCGCGAAGTTGGCGAAGCGCTGTTCGTCGGTCGGCGTCTGCCACGCGATGCCCGCGTGCGCGGCGTCCTGGCCTTGCTTGAAGACGCGCTCGACCGACACGCGTTCGACGGTCTTGATGTACGGGCCGGGGAGGTGCTGGAAGCGCGGGATCTCGAGCTTGAGCGGCGTCATCCGACACCAGCCGTCGGGGTACGGCACGATGCGCCAGTCGAAGCGTCGTCCGTTCTCGAAGCGCTCGATCTTCTGGATTCGATACGCGCCGAAGACGAGCTTGGGCGTGCCCCACCCCTCGGCGATGCCGCCGGGCTCGCTGAACTGGCGGCCCCAGAGGATCAGGATCTGATCGTCGAGCAGGTGCGGATCGTCCTCGAGGATCCAACCGATGCCGTCGTCGGGGACGAGCAGGTTGGGGCTCGTTTCCGCGAAGAGATTGACGTGGAAGCAGCGGCGATCGCCGCGCGAGCAATAGTCGTCACGGAAGTCCTGCTTGGCGCCGCACGACCAACTCGATGCGTTGTTGCAGATCGTGCCGTCCCAACCTTGGCGGTGCGAGTTGACCGTACAACCGACGGCGTACCCGGGTTCGATATCGAAGCTCATAGCAATAGGGGATAGAGGACGCGAACATGTGTGGAATCGAGCGGCGGACCCGCCCGCGAACTCAATCTAGCACCGCCCCGAGAACCCGATGGCTTCCATCTTCACCCGCATCATCCAAGGCGAGATCCCCGGCCGTTTCGTGTGGAAGGACGAGCACGTCGTCGCCTTCCTGACCGTGCGGCCCATCCGCCCGGGTCACACGTTGGTCGTTCCGCGCAAGGAGGTCGACTACTGGATCGACATGGAGCCCGAGCTCGCGAATCGCGTGCTCTCGGTCAGCCAGATCGTTTCGCGCGCGATCCAGAACGCGTTCGAGCCACAGAAGGTCGGCCTCGCGGTCGTCGGGCTCGAAGTGCGTCACGTGCACTTGCACCTCGTGCCGTTGAAGGAGATCGACGACCTGAACTTCGCGAAGGCGGACCCGAACCCCGACCCGCAGGCTCTCGACGCGGCCGCCGAGAAGATCCGC
>JADLBP010000041.1 GCA_020847695.1 Planctomycetota bacterium | reverse complement strand
GCCGTGAGCCGCTCTCTCCGATGCCTGGGGCCCTCGCCGCCAGCTTCTAGGCTGACAGCATCACGCCCGGCTTGCGTCGTGTTGCCACGAGCACGCGCGCGACGCGGCAATCGACGAAGCGGCCCATCGAAGTGCATGAGGTTCGCACCGAGGGGACAAGACGGGGCGGGCGGTACTTCCGCTCGCGCTGACTACCGTCCGACAGCACCCGGGGACTCGCGGGGGACTCGGTGGATGCCTGAAGCGACTACCGGTAATTGCGTAACTCGACGTTTTCGATTCGGGAGTTCATGAGCGTCGGGGGAAATTCTCGAAGCCTCGAGCTTAGGATCGCCGGTGCGTGAAGGAGGGGCCCTGCTCACCCGTCGCGCGGTGGTGCCAAGGGCGGTCACTGGGTTTGCCGCCACTGGACGACGCGTCGCAGGTGATGCGCTTCAAACAGGAGTAAGTATGCAAGGTCCCGCGAAGGGTTGTTTGGCCGGCTTGATCTCATGGAAGCTCGGTGGCGGCATTCTCTCCACCATTGTGATCTTCGTGATCGTCTACTCGCTTCTCGGACACTGCTAGTTCCGACGAAATATCTCGAGTCGGGCTGACGGCGAACACGCTTTGACGCAAAGCGCTGCACTCTGCGAACGTGATCGGCCGATCACCAGCCGACCTGCGAGCCCGTCGGTCTACACCCACGCTCTTCCTACGCGGACCGCGCGGGCAGAGCCAGTGAGGAGAACGGCATCCGCTACGCGAATGTCTTCGGCGCCAAGGTGCGTGTAGACGTGTGCTGTGAGCGATGGGTCGGCGTGTCCGAGCATGCGCTGGGTGACGGTCAGCGGTACGCCGTTGCGCGCCATGTGCGAGGCCGCGGTGTGGCGCAACGCGTGCAGATCGATCACGCCCTCCGTCGACCGCCGCGCGATGCCGGCACGATCCAGCACACGATAGAAGATGCGGCGCGCGTTGTTCGTCTCGCGTACCCACGGCCTCGCTTCTGGCGTCAAGAGGTTCGGGTCGGTCGGCGGCGCCATGCGCTCGCGAGCTTGCTGATGCACCGCACGCAAGGCCCAGAGCTCCGACACGAGCGCGGCGCGCAGAGGGATGATCCGAGTCTTGCCGCTCTTCGTCGATGTCGCTCGCAGGCGCAACGTCAGTCGCGCTCGGTCGAGATCCGCCACGTCGTGCTGGTCAGCTCAGACCACCGAGCGCCCGTGTCGAGCAGCGCACGGAACAAGATCGCCTGAGGTACTCGCGGCGGCCGACATCGCTCGGCGTCGGCGGCGCCCTTCGTGCCTTTCGCAATCGTCGTCTCCGCGGCGACGGACGCGGCGAACTCGGCGTCGTCGGCTTCGGCCGCAGTGAGCAAACGCTCGATCTGGTCATCCGATAACGCACGCCGAACGGTCCATATTTCGTTAGCTGTTGCTGGGACGCACCCAGGACGGATCTTGCCTTCGCGGCTCGACGACCGGCGGTCGATCGAGCCGACAATCGGGTCTGGGAGTCCACGCTAGTACCTTGGCACCCTTGCCCCTAAGCGCGGACGGCGTGACGCGGGACCGAGCATTCGGGCGCGGTGCGCGTCCTCCACTCCCGGAGTCGGCCGGCCGTCCTCTCGAGGAATTACCTCGAAGGGGAAGGGGACTTTCTGCGGCACACGCCGGCAATCGAATGACCTAGACTCGCCGCATGGGACTCTTGACCTTCGGTATCAATGTCACTCTGGACGGCTGCGTCGACCATCAGGAGGGAATCGCCGACGACGAGACGCACGCCTACTTCACGCGCCTCATGGACGAGGGCGGGGCGATGCTGTGGGGCCGCGTCACCTACGAGATGATGGAGAGCTTCTGGCCCGCGGTCGCGCGAGGCGAAGCGGCGGCGCCGGCGGCGATCCGCGAGTGGGCGGTCAAGCTGGAGGCCAAGCCCAAGTACGTGGTGTCGTCGACGCGAAGGGACTTTCCGTGGACCAACAGCCACCACATCGCCGGCGATCTGCGCACGGGCGTGCAGAAGCTCAAGGACGCGACCCCGGCCGGCGTGCTCCTCGGGAGCGGCAAGCTCGCGACCGAGCTGGACAGGCTGGAGCTGATCGACGAGTACAGGTTCCTCGTCCACCCCAGGATCGCCGGCCACGGCCCGACGCTGTACCAGAGCGGGCTGTTCCGCACGCGACGGCTCGAGCTGCTCTCGGCGACGCCGCTTCGCTGCGGCGCGGTCGCCATGCACTACCGGCGCGCGCACTGACTCAGCACGAACTGATCGCGGCAGGCTCGCGGGCCAGCGCGTCGTCGAGTGCCTTCTCGTGGCGCAACACGGCGTACCCCTCGCGCGACTCCCCGTCTCGAGCACGTGTTGGCGGCATTCTGAAAAGGGACCTCGCGGAACGCTTGAAGGGGTCCCCCCGGTCCGCGTGCCTCCCGCTTGCCCGCAACGAAGTCGGACCGGAAGCTCCTCGTCCCTCGCCGACTCGGCGGCGTGGCGTGCAAGACGATCGGCGCGGCGGAACCCACGCCGCGCGGCTGAAGGCTCGCGCACCGCGACTGCGAGTGGCCCGCGCACACGCGTCGCCGTAGCTCGGTCCGTCCCTGCCCCTTCGCGCCAGGTGCTCTTCGCCGGAAGGATGCCTTTCAGAACGCGCCGCCGCCGCTCCGCCATCCACCGAACACGAGAGACTCGTCGTTCCAAGCGTTCGCGGCATGCAGGCCTCGCGCGTGGTCGGCGATCGGAGTGTGCGGCGTGGTTCGCGGTCGTGCGCGAGCTCGGCGCGAGTTCGCTGTGCGTGCTCAGCCCGCGCCGCGACTCGGGTCGTCAGTGCTGGATCGCAACCTGCGCATCAGCAGCTCCAGGCCCTTTCGGAGTGTGCGGCGTGGTTCGCGGTCGTGCGCGAGCTCGGCGCAAGTTCGCTGTGCGTGCTCAGCCCGCGCCGCGACTCGGGTCGTCGGTGCTCGATCGCAATCTGCGCATCAGCAGCTCTAGGCCCTTGCGGTAGCGGTGCCACGCCGCGGAGAGTCCGATCCCGAGGCGTTGCGCGATCGCTTCCATCGTGAGCTCGTCGACGACGTGCATCCGCACGATGTCGCGCAGCTCCGGCGGGAGCTCGGCGAGCGCGTCCTGCGTGATCGCGACCTTCTCTTCGCGCGAGACGATGCGGCTCGGAGTCTGCGAGTCGAGCGGCAGGTTGGCCGAGATCGACACCGAGCCGCCGTCTCCGCTCGCAGCTTGGGCGCGGAGCTCCGAGAAACGCGCCGTGCGCAGATTGCCGCCGCGCTTCTCGGCCGTCGCGTTGCGCGCGATCTCGCGAATGCGGTTGCGTGCGATCTCGAAGAGCCACGCGCGGAAGGCTGCCGGTCCGGTCCAACGGTGCTGCGCGCGATCGCGCCACGCGTGCGTCAGCGTCTCCTGCCAGATGTCCTCCGCAGAGCAGTGCTCGCGCAGCTGCTTGCTCATCGCGGACGCGATCACGACGTGCATCGCGGCGGGGTTGATCGACTGGATGAGCTCCTCCCACCGCGTCGCGTCGGTATGGACCAGCGAATCGCCGAGGCTACGGTCGTCGGAGGGCTCGCGAGCTTCCATGTCGAGAGATCGTAGTCGCTCCTGGAGCGGCCGCCAGAGCGCGCGGTCGAGGCAGGCGCTCCCAGCGTGCGAGCGTGCTCGGTAGGCGAGGCACGAGCCGAGCCCGCGCACGAAGCCTCCGACCGGGATCCGGGTTGCGCCGCGCGAACGCCGAACGCCGAACGCCGAACGCCGATCGCCGAACGCCGATCGCCGTGCGCCGTGCGCGCGCCGGCGCCGCGCGTTCAGGGATCCAACGGCCGCGCGGGTCGGACGCCGAGGCTGTACGAGCGCAGCTCGGGCGAGTTGCGATCGCGATTGGCCGAGCGCGCGTACACGGCGGCGTAGTCGAAGCTCCCTCCACGTGTCGCGCGAGAATCGGCGCCGGCGGCGGACGCGAGCGGATCGACGCCCGCGCCGCGTCCGTAGAAGCTCATGTCGTAGCCGTCCAAGCAGAGCTCCCACAGATTGCCCGCGACGTCGTGGAGCCCGAACGCGTTCGCCGAATACCGGCCGCCTTCGGTGTGCACGACGCCGCCGTCTTCGAGGTTGGGCCAGTCGTTGATGTCGCCCCACGCGGCGCCCGCGCGTTTCGCCGTCTGATCGGCGAGGTTGACCTTGCCGCGCAGGCTCTCGCGCTCCGCGCCGGTCCACCAGATCGTCGACGTGCCTCCGCGTGCGCCGCATTCCCATTGCGCCTCGCTCGGCAGCGTGAGCCCAACGCGTCCGAGCACGTCGACACAGTCGATCCAGCTCACTTGCTCGACCGGATGCAGGAGCGTCGGCGAGAAGGAGTACGGCGGCTTGTACACGCTCGGGTTGCGCGCGGCGACGCGCGTCCACTGCGCCTGGTTCATCTCGTACTTCGAGAGGAAGTACGGCGACAGCGTCACTTCGCGCACCGGCTCCTCGTCCGCCTCGGCCGACGGATCGAAGTTGCGACCGTTCGGATCCGACGCCTGGGCACCCATCCAGAACGAACCACCCGGGATCAACACGAGCACGAGTCCGCTCGCCTCCTCGAGCACGAGCGTTCCGTCCGCTCGACGCACGGCGGGCTCGCCGGTGGCCAGGTGGGCGAACTCCCAGAGGCCTGATGCGGGGTCGACGCCGATCGGGAAGAGCCCGAGCTGAGGCGCGAGCTCGAGCCCGCCGTAGCGCGGCGAGGTCCGAATCGCCGCGCGCGCGTCGTCCCAACGACGGCGAGCCTCCGCGCCGGTCACGCTACGCTCCGCGATCGTCCGCGCGAACTCGACACGTCGTGCGATCCCCCACCCGAACGGCTCCGCGAGCGCGTCGCCCATCAAACCGCTCTGGGGATCGCTCAAGACCTCGACATCAGCGATCAACTTGGCGAGCTGCCGATCCCACCACGCGGCCTCGGGGTCGTCGTACTCCGGCACCGAAGGCCCATCGGCACCGAGCGTCGCATCCGACTTGCTCGCCGTCGACTTCGCGCGCAAGGCGAGGAGCTTGGCGCGGTGCTCCGCGAGGCTCGGACGCTTCTTCAGCCCGCGCGTCGAGTCCGCTTCGCGTCCGTCGACGAGCTCGCGCGCCTCTGCGAGCCACTGCTCGTAGGCCGGGATCATGTCCGGATGCGGCGGCCACAGGTCGCGTGCGCGCGCGACCAGGTCGTCGAGGTCCTTCTGCGCCGAGAGCGAGAGCAGTTCGGCGCTGGTCGTGCGCGCGAGCTCCGCGTGGCGATCCGCGTCGGCGCGCGCTCGCTCCAGCTCTTGGTTCTTGAGCGCCAACGCGTCGCGCGCGCTCGTCGCTTCCTCGGCTTTCAGCGCGAACGAAACGGCGCCGGCGATCACCGCGAGCACCGCGGTCGCGATCGAGGCCGCCAGCGCTCGATTGCGCAGGATCCACTTGCGCGCCTCCGCCCACGCTCCGGCCTCGTACGCGCGCACGACGCGCCCCTCGACGAAGGCGCGCAGGTCGTCGGCGAGCGCGAGCATGTGCGGGTACCGCGCGCGCGGCTCGCGCGCCATCGCCTTCTCGCAGATGGCGACGAGCTCCGCGGGCAACGCTCGGTCGATCGCGCTCAAGGCGCGCGGCGGCCCCGCGATGACGCGCGCGAGCAACGCTTCGTGGGTCGGCTTGTCGCCGCTCGGCACGTAGGGCACTTGGCGAGCGAGCAAGTGATAGAGCATCGCCCCGACCGAATACACGTCCGACTGAGGCGTGAGCTTCTCGAGCTCGCCGCGAGCCTGCTCGGGCGGCATGTACGCCGGCGTGCCGAGCACGTCGCCTTCGAGAGTCAGCAGCCCCGAACCGGCGTCCTGGAGACGCACGTCGCCGCGGTCCGTGCGCACGCCGGCGTCATCGCTCGGCACCGCTTGCATGGCGGCCGGATCCGCGGCACCGAGCTCACGCGCGAGGCCCCAATCCATCACGTAGACCTCGCCGAAGCTGCCGACCATGATGTTCGCGGGCTTCAGGTCGCGATGGATGACGCCCTTCTCGTGCGCGAACGCGACCGCTTCGCAGACCTTGAGCACGACGCCGAGCGCGCGCGTGACGTTCCAGCCTTCGCGCGCTTCGAAGACGAGCTGGAAGATCTGCCGGAGATCTCGTCCCTCGACGAACTTCATCGTGAAGAACAGGCGGCCGCCTTCGTCGAGACCGAGCTCGTGCACCGGGACGATGCCCGGGTGGTCGAGCTGGCCCGTGATCTGGGCTTCCGCGAGGAACCGCGCGAGGATCTGCGGCGACGGCCGATTCGATTCGCCCGAGCGCCCGCTCGACAACGCGACCTTCATCGCGAGCGCGCGTCGGAAGTCTCGGTCGAAGACGCGTCGAATCGAGCCCATCCCGCCGCGCGCGACCTCTCCTTGGTCGGTGTAGCGGTCGGATGTCGACGCGCGTGTCACGAGTCGAGACGTCAGCGCGTCCGCGGCCGTCGGGCCGCCGCCGCGTGAACCGAGCAGCGCCCGCGAGCACTGCTCGGCCTCGACGAGCGCCTGCCAGTTCGCGTGGTGCGCACGCAATTCGTCGGTCAGCGTCGGGTGCTCTCGAACGAGCGCCTCGAACTCGACGTGGGCTCCGGCTTCGCGCCGTTCGAGCCAGTCGGCGAAGAGTGCGAGCGCCACGTCCGACGGATCGCGAGCGTCGGGCGAGTGCATGGCGCCGCATTCTGTCGTGCGAGACGCGCGAGCGGCAGGCTCCGAGCGCCCTCGGCATCGGCGATCCGTCACACATAAGGTGCTCGCTCGTAACCGGTTACGGCCTGAATCGTCGGCGGCGCAAAACCGCCGCGACACTTCGGGGACGGCGCCGCTCTTCGGGGCGCGTGGAGGCGCTTGTGCGTCCACGCACCACGTCCGGCCCTTCGGCCTTTCACCGTTGCTTCCAAATGAAACACGCTTCGAGTTCCTTCAGGACCGCTGGCTCCATCGCGGCCATCGTCATCACGGCTTCGGTTTCGAGCGCACAGCTCACCGACGTCACGCAGACGCCCAACTTGCTGAACGTCGGCATCAAGAAATCGCTACTGCAAGAGATCGGGCCGGGGCGCGGTGACGTCTACACGCCGGGCGCGTCGCTCTATCTGATCGAACGCGATCCGTTCCGCTCGATCGCGCGAGGTCGCCAGCTCTTCCAGCGCAAGTTCACGCAAGCCCAGGGACTCGGCCCGCGCAAGAACGACGGTCTCGGCGACATCCACGCCGACCCGGCGGTCGGCGCCGGTCTCGGCGACAGCTGCGCGAGCTGCCACAGCCGGCCGTTCGGCTCGGCCGGCGTCGGCGGAAACGTGTTCACTCGCCCGGAAGGCCGCGATACCCCGCACCTGTTCGGCCTCGGCCTGAAGGAGATGCTCGCCGACGAGATCACGCAGAAGTTGCGAGCGCAACGCGCTGCCGCCATCGCGGACGCCGCGAACTCGGGTCACGACGAAACCGTGCGCCTCGGCGCGAAAGGCATCTCGTACGGGCTCCTGACCGCGCATCCCGACGGCACCGTCGACACCTCGGCCGTGAAGGGCGTCGATGCCGACTTGCGAGTGCGGCCGTTCTTCGCGCAGGGCAAGACGGTTTCGATCCGTGAGTTCGCCGTCGGCGCGTTCAAGGCGGAGCTCGGTCTCGAAGCCGCCGACTCCGACCTCCTGTCCGCGAGCTCGGCCACCGACGTCACGACACCCGCGCGCATGCTGCTGTCCGGAACGCAGGACACGTTCGAAGCGCCGCCGGTCTCCAGCTCACTGCAGGACGGCGACTCCGACGGCGTCACCGACGAGCTGCCGACGAGCCTCGTCGACCACATGGAGTTCTACTTGCTCAACTACTTCAAGCCTGCCGCCGGACCGATGACTTCGGCGACCCAGCAGGGGTTGGCGACGATGCGAGCGATCGGCTGCACGCAATGCCACATTCCCGACCTGACGATCGAGCACGACCGCCGCGTGGCGGACGTCGAAACGACCTTCGATCCGGCGAACGGCAACCTCTACAACCGCTTGTACGCGGTCGCGAAGCCGCTCTACGTCGAGGTCGACGATGGCAGCGGTCTGCCGACCTTGAAGCAACCGCGGCGGCAGCCGTTCGTCGTCGAGCGGATCTTCACCGATCTGCGGCGGCACGACCTCGGCATCGCGTTCCACGAGCGCAACTTCGACGGCAGCGTGACGACCCAGTTCATGACCACGCCGTTGTGGGGCGTCGGCTCGACAGCGCCGTACGGCCACGACGGACGCAGCACGACGCTCGAGGACGTGATCCTGCGTCACGGCGGCGAGGCGCAGTCCCAACGCGATGCGTTCGAGCAACTCGCGCCCGCACAGAAGCAGGAGCTCCTGGCTTTCCTCGGTGCGTTGGTCCTGTTCGCTCCGCCCGACACGGCGTCGAACCTCGCGCCGGCGCAGAAGCTCGATCCGCTGTACCCGCTCGAGAAGCACGGCAGCATCGACCTCTCGGTCCTCTTCCTCGATCCGAGCGACAAGGAGTGAGCGTCGACCGCGCGAGAGCTGCCCCGCACGACGGTGCCGAGCTCGCGCGTCGAGCACCCACGCGCCCGCCCGAGGCGCCGAAAGCGCTTCGCAGACGCCTGACGCCGGAACACGAGCCGCAAGGGCCGTGACCGCGCGTCAGGCATCGGTGATTCGAGCGGCAGCCGACTCGATGCAGCCGATCCCGATCGATCGTGAGCTCTCAGGGCGACGCCGACCGTCGAACTGGAGGAACCGCGCGTCTTGCAGACTCCGATCGCTGCGCACGCGCGGGACGACCAGGGCGGTGACTTGTGGATCGCGTTCCGTCGGCGGACCGACCGCCTCGCGCAACGAAGGGCTCCGCGACGCGTTCTCGTGCGAGCAGCTCGGACTCGATCCGCGAGTCGACTGCGGCGAGTGAGTCGAGGCGTCCGAAGGTGCGTCGCACTTGGCGCTGTTCGCGAGCGGGTGTCGGTCGGCGGCGGGGAGTTCGGCTCGACGCGCGCGCCCTAGAGTCCCGCGCGGACGGAGCCTCGCACCGCCACGGCCCGACGTGGCCATGCGGCTCGTCGCAGAGCGGCGGGTGCTCTCGAACGAGCACCTCGACATCGACTCCGGCGTCGCGCCGCTCGACTCGGCCAACGCCGTGTGCGAGCGCGAGGTCCCGACGGCCCGCGAGCATCCGGGGAGCCGGTGGCGGCGCAGTCGGCCGTGCGGGGCCCCCGGGCGGCGGGTCTGGACAGCGGTCGGGCAACTCCTGGTGGCAGACCTAACCTGTCTGTTTTCAGGTGGTTACGGCTTCGGTCGCCGACGAGTTCGAGATGCCGCGACATTTCGAGCCCGCGGCCGCTCTTCGGGGGGTGTGGGAGCAGTTCCCAATCCAACTCACCCGCAAACCACCACGAAGAGGGCTCCAATCATGAAGATCCAAACCAACGTCAAGGCCGGCAAGCTCGCCGCCAACCACAACTCGACGCTCCGCGGACTGGCCGTTCGCAGCGCCGTCAAGGGAGGCCGAATCGCCGGCAATCACAGCTCGACGCTCCGCGGCGTCCGCGTGCAGAGCTCGGTCAAGGCGGGAAGACTGGCCGCCAACCACAACTCCACGCTGCGCGGGCTCGCGGTGCGCAGCGCGGTCAAGGCCGGCCGGATCTCCCTCAACCACCACGCGACGGTGCGCGGTGTGCGCGTCCAGAGCTCCGTCAAGGCGGGCAAGCTCGCCGCCAACCACAACTCCACGCTGCGCGGTGTGCGCGTCCAGAGCTCGGTCAAGGCGGGCAAGCTGTCCGCGAACCACAACTCCACGATGCGCGGTCTCGCGGTGCGCAGCGCGGTCAAGGCCGGCCGCATCGCTCTCAACCACAACTCGACGCTCCGTGGCGTCCGAGTGCAGAGCGCGATCCAGGCGGGCAAGATCGCCACCAATCACAACTCGACGTTGATC
>JADLBP010000040.1 GCA_020847695.1 Planctomycetota bacterium | reverse complement strand
TGGTCACCGGGAAGCCCGCCATCTCCTCGAAGATGCCGTCGAAGTCGGCGCGCTGCAGCGGCAAGAGCTTCGCCAACGCGCGTTCGCGCTCGGCCTTCGACTCCGCGAGGATCATCTCGCGCATCGCATCGATCTTCGAGCCTTCGAAGAACATGTGCTCGGTGCGGCAGAGACCGATGCCCGCGGCGCCGAACGTGCGCGCGACGTGGGCTTGGTCCGGCTGGTCGGCGTTGGCGCGCACGCCCAGCGTGCGGACCGCGTCGGCCCACTCGAGGAGATCGCGGAACGCGCGGTAGGTGTCGCCCTTCTTCGCCTTCGCGTCGCCGTGGAAGAGCGCGGCCATCACGTCGGAGGGTTGCGTCGCGAGCTTGCCCGCGATCACTTCGCCGGTCGAGCCGTCGAGCGAGAGCCAGTCGCCTTCCTTCAGGCAGGTCGAGCCGACCTTCATCGTCTTCGCGACGTAGTCGATCTCGAGCGCGCCCGCACCGGCGACGCAGACCTTGCCCATCTGCCGCGCGACCAGCGCCGCGTGGCTCGTCATGCCGCCGCGCGCGGTCAGGATGCCGCTCGCCGCCGACATGCCGCGGATGTCCTCCGGGCTGGTCTCGATGCGGACCAGGATCACCGCTTCCTTCTGCGTCGCGGCCCAGTGCTCGGCGGTCTCCGCGTCGAAGACGATGTGACCGCACGCCGCGCCGGGGCCGGCGTTCAGACCCTTCGTCAGGACGCGCCCCGCTTCGCGCGCGGCCTTCTGCTCCGCGAAGTTGAAGATCGGCTGGAGCAGTTGGTTCAACGCTTCCGGTTGCACGCGGCGCAGCGCTTCCTCGCGCGTGATCAGCTTCTCGCGGACCATGTCGGTCGCGATCTTCACCGCGGCGAAGCCGGTGCGCTTGCCGCTGCGGCACTGGAGCATGTAGAGCTTGCCGCGCTCGATCGTGAACTCGAGGTCCTGCATGTCGCGGTAGTGCTTCTCGAGGAGCTTCTGCACGCGCTGCAGTTCCTTGAACGCCTTCGGCAGCTCGTGGACGAGCTCGGCGATCGGCAGCGGCGTGCGGATGCCCGCGACCACGTCCTCGCCCTGCGCGTTCATCAAGAACTCGCCGTAGAACTCCTTCGCGCCGGTCGACGGATCGCGCGTGAAGCACACGCCGGTCGCCGACGTCGCGCCGAGGTTGCCGAAGACCATCGCCATCACGTTGACGGCGGTGCCCCAATGGCCCGGGAAGTGATTGAGTTGGCGGTAGACGACCGCGCGCTCGGTGTTCCACGATTCGAAGACCGCGCCGATCGCGCCCCAGAGCTGATCCTCGGGCGAATCCGGGAACTCCCGGCCGCAGCGCTCGCGCACGATCGCCTTGTAGTTCGCGACCAACGCCTTGAGGTCGTCCGCGTCGAGGTCGGTGTCCTGCGTGACGCCGCGCTTGTGCTTCGCGTCCTCGAGCGCTTGCGCGAACGGGTCGAAGCTCTCGGTGCGCGCGCCCTTCAGGCCGAGCACGACGTCGGCGTACATGTGCACGAAGCGGCGGTACGCGTCCCACGCGAAGCGCGGATTGTTCGACGCGTTCGCGAGGCCCTCGACGGTGGTGTCGTTCAGGCCGAGGTTGAGGACGGTGTCCATCATCCCGGGCATCGACACGCGCGCGCCGGAGCGGACGCTGAGCAGCAGCGGGTTCTTCGCGTCGCCGAAGCGCTTGCCCGCTTCCTTCTCCATGCGCGCCATCGCGATTTCGACCTGGCGCTTCAGGTCGGACGGATAGCGTCGGCCGTTCGCGTAGAAGTGCGTGCACACCTCGGTCGAGATCGTGAAGCCCGACGGCACCGGCAAGCCGAGCCGGCACATCTCGGCGAGGCCGGCGCCCTTGCCGCCGAGCAATTCCTTCATCGCGCCGCCGCCTTCGGCTCGGCCGTCGCCGAACGAGAACACGAAGCGCTTCTTCTGCGCGGTCGACTTCTTGTCCTTCGCGGGACGAGAGGGAGCGGGTTTCGAACGACGAGAGGCTCGCGTGGTGGCGGGCATGGGGGAAAATCCGGGGTGAGAGCTAGGGGCGATCAGCCGTGTCTTCGAGGAAGTCATCAAGCTTCCACTCGTACCCCACGCGGAACTCGCTGATCGATGCGTCGTTCAGCGTAGCGGCGTCCTCGGGGGCGAGCGCGACCCGGGTGGAGAGCTCCGAAGTCGCCGGATCGAGCGTCCAGGGGGTTGCGCGGGGCAACGAACCGTCGAGGACCCGCTCTTTGCCCTCGTAGATTTCGTAGAAATCCTCTCTTACGAAGCGCAAACGCACCGTACGGCCGGCCGCGCGAGCCACGATCCAATGCGTACCCGGGCCTTCCGACCGTTCCTCGACCACTTCGACGCGCGCCGCGAGGCGCAGCAGCGGGTGCTCGCGCTCCAGCTGATCGCGGAACTCGCGCCAGGTGATCTCGGAGATCCGATTGCGGCGGCGGAAGTCCGCGGACAGACAGCGGAACTCCAGCGCGTAAATCCGGTAATCGAACGCCGCGAAGAAGGTCTCGAAGGTCTGGAGCGGCGAGCGGAAACCCGTCCGGGTCAGCGCCTCCGGCGCGTGGCTCGGCCCGAGGCAGCCGCCGGTCCAGAGCGCCGCGCCCGCGAGCAGCGCCAGCGCGAGCGCGCGAGCCGATCGCTCTCCACAGCTCCTACCTTGGCGGCGCTTCACGCCGGCCAGGATACGTCGTACTCCGTGCCGGGCCAAATCGAGAGGCAGCCCGCTCGGCCCATGTCTTCCATGTGTCCGCCTCGTCGTCGGATCGCGAGTGTTGCTTTCGATCGGATCGGCGCGGCTCTACAATCCCGGGCCCTCTAGCCCCACGCAACCATGAACATTCGTGTCCGTCCCCTGGTGTCCGTGCTCGGCGTGCTCGCGCTGTCGTCCACGCTCTTCGCTCAAACCCCGACGCCGCCCGCCCCGCAAGGCGGCGCGACCGGCCAAACGCCCGCCGGCCCGCCCGCGCGGCTCGATGTCGACAAGTCGGATCACGACTTCGGCACCGTGATCGAGGGCGAAGTCGTCAAGCACGTCTTCCAGCTCAAGAGCTCCGGCCAAGGTCCGCTGATCATCACGCAAGCCAAGCCGACGTGCGGTTGCACGCTCGGACGCCTGTCGGTGAAGAAGGCCGACGGCTCGCTCGAGCTCTACAAGTTCGGCGACCCGATCCCGCCGAGCACTGAGCTCGAGATGGAAGCCGAGCTGAACACCAAGAACAAGCACAGCGCTGCGTCGAGCAAGATCAACGTCTTCTGCAACGACCCGCGCGGCAACGTCACGCTCGGTCTGACGGCGATGGTCGACACGTACTTCCGGATGACGCCGTCCGCGCTCGACTTCGGCGAGCTCTCGGTCGCCGACGTGATCGAGAAGACGTGCGAGGTCACCGGTAAGCGTCCCGGCCCGTTCATGCTCTCGCTCGAGCCGCGCCCGCTGCCGCAGGGCGTCAACTGCGAGCTGACGCCGATCAACCCGGGTCCCGACGGCAAGTCGGACAAGTGGACGGTCAAGGTCACCGTCGGTCCGGACTGCCGCGAGGGCAACCTCGGGTATCCGCTGTTGCTGCTCAGCGACCAAGAGATCACCGGCGCCGCCGCGGGCCCCGACGGCAAGCAGCCGCGCTACTCCGCGACCCTGATGCTCCAAGCGCGCGTGCGCGGCCTGATCTCCTACGACCCGCAATACCTCTCGTTCGGTCTCGTCCGGCCCGGTCAGATCGTCTCGCGCACGCTCCGCGTGCAGAGCTTCGACCCGAAGTTCCAGATGGGTCTGCCCGAGCTGAAGGTCATCGGCGCGAACGATCAGAACCCCGAGTTCAAGTTCAAGGATCAGTTCACCGCCAACGCGCGTCCGACGGCGGACGGCAAGGCGATCGAGGTCGAGCTGACGCTCAACGGTCTCCCGGAAGCCGCCGACGGCGCCTTCCAAGGCCGTCTGGTGATCAAGACCGGTCACCCGGCGAAGCCCGAGATCCAGGTGCTCTTCTCCGGCGTCTGCCGTCAAGCGGCGAAGACGCCGCCGGCGACGGGCGAACCGAAGACCGGCGGGCAGTGACCCGCTTCGGCTGAACACCAGCGCACCCGCGGCGGCTCGACCGACGCGGGTGCGCGCGCTTTCGGGCGTTGCTACCATCCGCGTTCCCTTGGCCCAGAGCCGCCGGAAATCGGTACCGCGGTCGGGCGAGAGGGTTAGAGGAGCGCGTGACTCAGAACCTGGGCGAAGTGCTGGTGGCGCAGGGCGCGTTGACGCCGGAACAACTGCGCGAGGCTCTCGCCTTCCAGCGCAACGGCGGCATCCGGCTTTCCGATGCGCTGGTCAAACTTGGCTTCACCGACGAGGTCTCGGTCTCGCGGGCCCAGGCGAAGGTCGAGGGACTGCCGTTCGTCGACCTGTCGAAGGGCAAGCCGCCGGACAAGCTGCTCGCGCGCGTACCCGCCGACTTCGCGCGCCAGCAAGGGTTGCTGCCGGTCGCCGAGAAGAACGGTCGGTTGGTGGTCGCGGTCGACGACCCGATGAAGCGGATCCTGGTCGACCAGCTCTCGTTCATGATCGGCGGCGAGGTGGCGTGTGCGCTCGCGGCACCGAGCGCGCTCAAGGGAGCGCTCGAACGCTGCTACGGGCCGACCGCCGAGGAGGCGGTCGCGCAGAAGATGGGCGTCGCGGACGCGACCGAGAGCGACGACGCCCCGATCGTGCGCCTGGTGCGCCGCATGTTCGACGACGCGCTCAACGCGCGAGCGAGCGACATCCACGTCGAGCCGTCGCAATCGCGCGTCCGGGTCCGGTTCCGCGTCGACGGCATGCTGCGTGACGTCGCCGAGCACCCGCCGCACCTGCACGCGCCGCTGGTGTCGCGCCTGAAGATCATGGCGTCGATGGACATCGCCGAGAAACGCAAGCCGCAGGACGGGCGCATCGAGCTCGCGCTGCCCGGCCGGCCGATCGACGTGCGCGTCTCGATCCTGCCGACGAATCACGGCGAGACGATGGTGATGCGTCTGCTCGATCGCTCGAAGAGTTTGATCGGACTCCAGGAGCTCGGGTTCGGCGACGAGGACTACGCGCGCTTCAAGAAGTGGATCCAGCGTCCGAACGGGCTGGTGCTGGTCACCGGTCCGACCGGTTCCGGCAAGACGACGACGCTGTACGCGGCGCTGTCGGAGCTGAACCGGCCCGACGTGAAGATCCTGACCGCCGAGGACCCGGTCGAGTACCACATCCGCGGCATCAACCAGGTGCAGGTGCACCCGAAGATCGGGCTCAACTTCGCGCGCATCCTGAAGGCGATGCTGCGCGCGGCGCCGAACATCATCCTCGTCGGAGAAATCCGCGACGTCGAGACGGCGGAGATCGCGATCCAAGCGTCGCTCACCGGTCACCTCGTCTTCTCGACGCTCCACACCAACGACGCGCCGAGCGCGATCACGCGCATGGTCGACATGGGCGTCAAGCCGTTCCTCGTCGCGGGCTCGGTGCACGGCGTGATGGCGCAGCGCCTCGTGCGCAAGGTCTGCAAGGAGTGCGCGGAGAGCTACACGGCGACGCCGGCGGAGCTCGCGACGTTGGGCCTCGATCCCGCGCTCGTCGGCATGCCGACGGTCAAGCGCGCGCGCGGCTGCCGCACGTGCGAGGGCAGCGGGTATCGCGGTCGGCTCGGCCTCTTCGAGCTGATGGAGATGAACGAGGAGCTCAAGGAACTCGCGTTCCGCGGCGCGTCGCTCGACGAATTGCGGGCGCGCGCGTTGGCGAACCGCTGCTTGCGCCCGTTGCTCGTCGACGGCGCGCGCAAGGTTTTGCTCGGACAGACCACGACCGCCGAGGTGCTGCGCGTCGCGCGGGCCGCGGACGATCAGAAGGACTAGGCGGGAACCCACGACGTGGACGCTCAAGAACTGCTCACCCTGACCATCCAGCGCGGTGCGTCCGACTTGCACCTCAATCCGGGGCGTCCGCCGGTGTTGCGGCTGCTCGGCGAATTGGTCGACGCGACGACCGAGGTGCTCGACGCGACCGTGGCGGAGCGGCTCTGCCGTTCGATCACCGACGAGACGCACTGGCAGGAGCTCGAGCGCGTCGGCACGACGGACTTCGGTCTCCCGCACTCGAGCGGCAATCGCTTCCGCGTCAGCGTGATGCGGCAACGCGGCCACCTTTCCGCCGTGCTGCGCCTGATCCCGAACAAGCTGCTCTCGTTCGAGCAGATCGGGCTGCCCGAGAGCTGCCGCGAGCTGATGCGCCGGCCGCGCGGGCTCGTGCTCGTCACCGGACCGACCGGTTCGGGCAAGACGACGACGCTCGCGACGATGGTCGACTGGATCAACACGAACCTCGATCGGCACATCGTCACGATCGAGGATCCGATCGAGTACTACCACACGCACAAGAAGAGCATCGTGACGCAGCGCGAGCTCGGTACCGACGTGCCCGACTTCCCCGAAGCGCTGCGGCGCGTGCTGCGCCAGGACCCGGACGTGATCCTGGTCGGCGAAATGCGCGACCTCGCGACGATTTCGGCCGCGATCACCGCGGCGGAGACCGGTCACTTGGTGTTCGGCACGCTGCACACCACGGGCTCGGCGCGCACGGTCGATCGGATGATCGATGCGTTCCCTGTCAATCAACAGGAGCAGATCCGAGCGCAGCTCTCGGTCTCGATCGTCGCGGTGATCAGCCAAGTGCTGATGCAGCGCAAGGACAAGAAGGGGCGCATCGCCGCGTTCGAGGTGATGCTGATGAACCCCGCGATCGGCAACCTGATCCGGAAGAACGAGACCAACAAGATCCAGTCGACGATCCAGACGTCGCGTCGGCTCGGCATGGTCACGCTCGACGACTACTTGCTCGACCTGGTGAAGAAGGACGCGATCACGCGCGAGGAAGCGCTCGAATCCGCGCAGGACGCCAAGGACCTCGAGGCGCGGTTGTGAGCGCGGACGTCGTCCCGGAGAAGAGCGGCCGAAAGCTGCTCGGCCAGATCCTCAAGGCGCGCGGAGTCGTGCGCGAAGGGCAGATCCAGGAAGCGCTCGCGGTCCAGCGCAAGCAAGGTGGGCTGATCGGGCAGATCCTGATCGAGACCGGCGTCTGCACGTCGGCGCACGTCGCCGCGGCGCTCGCGGAGCAGGCCGGGCTCGCGACGGTCGACCTCGACAAGGCGAAGATCGGGCCCGACGCGCTCGCGGCTCTCGATGCGAGCCTCGCGCACACGTACGGCGTGCTCCCGGTGACGCTGCTCGGTCGGACGCTGACGGTCGCGATCGGCGACCCGCTGAACACCGCGTTGCTCGAGGACCTGCGGTTCACCACCGGGCTCGACGTCAAAGGCGTGATCGCCGATCCCGAGCGGATCAAGGCGAAGGTGCGGGAGCTCTACGGAGAGGAAGGCACGCTCAAGGACGCGATCGCGCAGGCCGCGAAAGCGGTCGGCGGCGACGCGCAGAGCGCGGCGCAGAGCCTGCCGGTGGTGCGGCTCCTGAACTCGATCCTGCACCAGGCGATCAAGGACCGCGCGAGCGACGTCCACTTCGAGAGCTTCGACGAGGAGTTCCGGATCCGTTACCGCGTCGACGGAGCGTTGTACGAGATCGAAGCGCCGCCGTCGCACCTCGCCGTGCCTTTGGTCGCGCGCATCAAGGTCATGGCCGATCTCGACATCGCCGAAACGCGGATGCCGCAGGACGGTCGCATCGAGCTCTCGATCGACGGCCGACCGGTCGACCTGCGCGTCGCGACGATTCCCGGCATTGCCGGCGAGGGCGCCGTGTTGCGCGTGCTCGACCGCAGTGCGGTGCAGCTCAATCTCGCCGCGCTCGGACTGTCGCCGGTCGAGGAGGACGTGCTGCGCGAGCTCACCGATCTGCCGCACGGGATCATCCTGATCACCGGTCCGACCGGTTCGGGCAAGACGACGACGCTCTACGCGATGCTGTCGGAAGCGAACGACCCCTCGGTCAAGATCATCACCGCCGAGGATCCGGTCGAGTACGACATCGAGGGCATCGTGCAGGTGCCGATCAACGACGACATCGGCGTCACGTACGCGCGCGTGCTGCGCACCGTGTTGCGCCAGGACCCCGACAAGATCCTGATCGGCGAGATCCGCGACCAGGAGACCGCATCGGTCGCCGTCGAGGCGTCGCTGACCGGCCACACGGTCTTCGCGACGCTTCACACCAACGATGCGCCGAGCGCGGTGACGCGCCTCGTCGACATCGGCGTCGAGCCGTTCCTGATCTCGGCGACGCTGGAAGCGGTGATCGCGCAGCGGCTCGTCCGCAAGGTCTGCGCGAGCTGCAAATCGTCGTACAAGCCCGACGAGGACCTCCTGCGCGAGCTCGGCTCCGACGCGAAAGGCCTCGAGGACGCGACCTTCTGGTTCGGCAAGGGCTGCGCGCAGTGCCACCACACCGGCTATCGCGGACGCACCGGCATCTTCGAGATCGTCAAGGTCGACGGCGCGCTGCGGCGCGCGATCCTCGAGCGCAACTCGACCCAGGACTTGCGCCAGGCGGCGCTCGCGTCGGGGATGACGACGCTGCGTCAGAGCGGCATCCGCGCGGTCGCCGAGGGGCGCACCACGGTCGAAGAAGTTCTCCGCGAGACCACGCTCTAGCAGCTTTCGATCCCGAGAAGCCCCCGCTAGGCTCCACCCGCAACCGTCCCGATGGCCAAGAAGATCCAACGCGCCGCTCCGGTCGCCGCCGCGAAGACCGATTTCCGCGAGCGCGGCGCACCCCAGTCGTCCGGTGCCTCCGGCGGCGAGCGCAAGCGTTACCGCGGCCGCGTCGCGTCGCAGACGATCACCGACTTCACGACGCAGCTCGCGACGCTGACCGATGCGGGCATCCCGATCGTCAAGGCGCTGACCATCCTCGAGGGCCAGACTCGGCCGGGTCCGTTCAAGACGATCCTCGGCGATCTGGTCGAAGACGTGTCCGCCGGCACGCCGCTCTCCGAGTCGCTCGGCAAGCACGAGCGCTCGTTCGACCGCCTCTACTGCAGCATGGTCCGCGCAGGCGAGGCCGGCGGCGTGCTCGGGCGGATCCTGACCCGCCTCGCGGCCTTCCGCGAGAAGTCCGCCGGCGTGCGCGCGAAGGTCACGCAAGCGCTGATCTACCCGGCGGTGGTGTCGTTGGTCGCGATCGGCGTGGTGACGACGATGATCATCGTCGTCGTCCCGAAGTTCGAGGAGATCTTCCGCGAGTTCGGCGGCGAGCTGCCGAAGGTCACGCAGGTGTTGCTCGACACCAGCCGTTTCGCCGCCGACTACTGGTACCTGGTGCTCGGCCTCCCGATCGTGGTCGCGCTCGTGCATTTGATGTTGATGCGGCGGAGCTACGGCTATCGCTTCGCCGTGCACAAGCTGATGCTGCGCGTGCCGTGGGTCGGCGTCGTGCTCTCGAAGTCGCTGATCTCCGCGTTCGCGCGGACGTTCGGCACGCTGATCGAAGCCGGCGTGCCGCACCTCGACGCGCTGTCGATCGTGCGCGACTCGACGGGCAACGAGGTGCTCGCGAAGGGCGTCGACGAGATCCGCACGACGGTGCGCGAGGGCGAAGGCATCGCGCGACCGATGGGCGAGAGCGGTGTGTTCGACGACCTCGTCGTCAACATGGTCGACGTCGGCGAAGCGACCGGCGAGCTCGACAAGATGCTGATCAAGGTCGCCGACGCCTACGACGTGCAGGTCGACCGTCGTACGCAGGCGATGCTGACGATCCTCGAGCCGATGTTGATCATCATCATGGCCGCGATCGTCGGGTTCATCGTCGTGGCGCTCTTCATGCCGCTGCTCGACATCATGAGCAAGCTCGGAGAGGCATGAGCGGGCGTCGCGGCGGCTTGCTCCCGCTGCGATCCAAGTGAAGTTGTCCCTGCGCAAGCGAGTCCTGCTGCTGCTCGTCGCGATCAACGCGGCGGTGGCCGCGCTTCTGTTCGGGTACTTCACGCCGGAGGTCGCGAAGAGCTACGAGGCCGGCGCGCTCTCGATGGGTGAGGACCTCGTGTACACGATCCGCGGCACGATCGACCCCAGGGGCTCGGTCAACGCGGCGCGCATCCTCTCGTGGCCGAACTGGTCGCAGTTCGCCGATGCGATCCTCGTCGACGCGAACTTCGAACGGACCTCCGAGGGCTGGCGCCCGCGCGGCGTCGCCCTGAATCCGCTCGGCGCGGCGGGGCGCGGCCCCGACTTCGACCTCGATCGCATCCACGAGGCGCTTTCGCGCGCCGCGCGAAACGGCGAGGTCGTGCCCGCGGTCGCCGACGGGCGCGTCGTGCCGATCCAGTACCCCGGAGGCACGTGGGGCGCGTGCTGGTATCGCGTGCGCACCGGCAGGAGCACGCTGGAACTGCTGCTGCGCTACTTCCTGCCGGGTTTCGTGCTCTCGACGATCCTGATCTCGGCGGGCACGTACTTCGTGCTCTCGCGCTTCGTCATCGTGCCGGTCGAGCGTCTCGCCGGCGCGGCGCGCTCGGTCGCGCGCGGCGATTTCTCGGTGCGGTTGTCGAACCCGCCCGCGCAAGACGAGTTCGGCGAGCTCTTCGGCACGTTCAACGCGATGACCGATCGCGTCGAAGGCTTCAATCGCACGCTCGCCGCCGAAGTCGAGCGCGCGCGCGCCGAAGCCGAGCAGGCGACGTCGGCGGCGATGAAGGAGCGACGGCTCGCCGCGATGGGCGAGCTCGCCGCGGGCATCGCGCACGAGATCAACAACCCGCTCGGCGGTTTGCAGAACGCGGTCGAGGTGCTCGCCGAGGAACGCCTGCCGCCCGAGAAACGCGCGCAGTACTACAAGCTGCTCTCCGGCGGCCTCGAGCGCATCCGACTCACGGTCGGAAGGCTCCTGCGCTTCACGCCGCGCGCCGGGCAGGAGACCGTGTTCTCGCTCGCCGAGCCGGTGATCGACGCGATCCAGCTGGTCACGTATCGCGCCGGTCGCGCGGGGGTCGTCGTGAAGCTCGAGGACGTGTCCGGCACCGGCGCCGCGGACGAGGTCGCCGCGCGGTGGTCGAGCCTCCCGCCGTTGAAGGGCGAGCGCCACGAGATCGCGCAGGGCGTGCTCAACCTCTTGGTCAACGCGCTCGACGCCTTGGAGGAAAGCGACGCGGCCGAGAAGACGATCGAGGTCCGGTTGACGCAGGAAGACGAGCGTCTGCGCCTCGACGTCTGCGACAACGGTCCCGGCGCGCCCGCGGAGGCGCTGGCGCGCGCGTCGGACCTCTTCTTCACCACCAAGGCGCCTGGCAAGGGCTCTGGGCTCGGTCTCGCCATCGTCCACGGCATCGCGGCGCGCCACGGCGGCGAGCTGCGGCTCGAGAGCGCCCCTGGCCAGGGCTTCCGCGCGACGCTCTACTTCCCGGTGGCGCTGGCTCCGCGCGCCGAACCTTGATCCACGCTTCGCCTTTCCTCGTCGGCGTGCTCGTGCTGCTGCTCGCGTGCTCGGCGATCGCGAGCGCGTCCGAGACCGCGCTGTTCAGCCTGAGCGACAAGGATCGCCGCAAGGCCGGCGAGCGCGTCGAAGCGTTGATGCGCGATCCCCGCGCGCTCTTGATCGCGATCCTGTTCACCAACCTCTTGGTGAACGTGATGTTCTTCGCGTTCGCGAGCAACGTGGACGTCGGCGAAGAGGGCTGGAAGGAGCTCGTCCGCGACCTCGTCACGGTGTTCGCCGTCCTGACGATCGGCGAGGTGTTGCCGAAGACGCTCGCGCTGCGCGCGCGCATCCCGCTCGCGCGCGTCGCGGCGGTGCCGTTCGGCGCGCTGACCGCGGCGCTGCGGCCGCTGATCCGGTTGGTGGCTTGGGCGATCGAAGTCGCCTACCGCGCGCTCGGCGAGGCCGGGCGCGAGGAGGCGGGGATCCGCTCCGAGGACCTGGAGAAGGCGCTCGAGAAGAGCGTCGAACGCGGACTCCTGCACGACTCCGAGGCGGAGATCCTGTCCGGCATCGTCGGGCTGCAGAACGTCCGCGTGCGCGAGATCATGACGCCGCGCGTCGACATGCTGTTCCTCGATCTCAACGCCGCCGATCGGAGGTCGATCGTCGAGAAGGCGCTGGAGCGCAAGGAGCCTTGGATCCTGGTCGTCGACGAGCATCCCGACAAAGTGCTCGGCCGCGTGCGTCTGCGCGATCTCGTGAAGGATCCCGGTCGGCCGCTGGAGGAGATCCTGACGCCGGTGCGCTTCGTCCCCGAGGTCGCGAGCGCGCTCGCCGCGCTGCACGACTTGCGCGATTCGCACGTCGCGCAGGCGGTCGCAGTCGACGAGTGGGGAGGCACCGCGGGGCTCGTCACGCTCGAGAACATCATGGAAGAGGTCGTCGGCGACCTGCGTGTCGAAGGCGAGACGCCGGAGCGCGCGGTCGTGCCGCTCGGCCCCGGGCACTTCCGAGTCGTCGGAGACCTGCCGATCCGCGAGTGGAACGAGCACTTCGGCCGGCGCGTCGTCGCGACCGAGTTCGAAACCGTCGCCGGTCTGGTCGGGGCGTTGCTCGGTCGGATCCCGCGGGTCGGCGACGAGGTGCGCAGCGGCGGGCTCGTGCTCGCGGTGCACAAGATCCAACGCCGGCGGATCACCGAGGTCGACATCCGAGTCGACGCCGCGGCGCCCGCACGCGAGGAGGCCCGGCCGTGACCGAGCTGGTGCTGCTCGCCGCGCTCAGCGTGTGCGTGATCGCCTCGGCGGTGCTGTCGGGCGCCGAGACCGGGCTCTACGCGCTCTCGCGCACCCGCGTCGAGGCGGAAGCTCGCGCCGGCGCCCGCAGCGCGCGTTGGATCGAGTTCCTGTTGCGCGACGACGCGCGGCTCTTGATCACGCTGCTCTTCGCGACCGCGCTGGTCGACGAAGCCGCGACTTCGGCCGGGCTGCTCTTGTTCGAGCCGCTCGGTCTCCCCGGCGCGTGGCACGAAGTCGTCGTGTCGCTCGCGCTGACGCCGGTGCTGCTCTTCTTCGGCGGCATCCTGCCGAAGGACCTGTTCCGGCGCCGGCCACACGCACTGGTCGGCCGGGTCGCGCCGGTGGTCGCGGGCATCAACGTCGTGCTGCTGCCTTTCGTCTGGCCGCTCCGGGTCGCGGTCGGGGCGCTGTTCAAGGCGATGTCGCTCCACGAGCACGAGCTCGTCCGCGTCAGCGGCCGGGAGGCGGTGATCGAGCTCCTGCGCGAGCGCGACGAGGAGCTGACGCCGGAGCTCGAGCGGATGGCTCGCAAGGTGCTCGAGCTCCGCTCGGTGCCGGTCGAGCGGGTGATGGTGCCCTGGAAGAAGGTCGACGTCGTCCGCTCCGAGTCCGGGCCGGCGGAGTTGCGCGAGCGGCTCGAGCGCTCCGGGTTCTCGCGCCTGCCGGTGGTCGAGGGCGGCGGGGCGGTCGTCGGCTACGTCCACCAGCTCGAGGTGCTCTCCGCCGGCACCTCCGCGGGCGTCCACGAGCACCTGCGGCCGCTGACCGCGCTGCCGCCTGGGTTGTCGATCGACCGGGCGCTGGCGCGCCTGCGCAAGAGCGGCCAGCGGATGGCGGTCGTCGGCACCCTGGGCCGGCCGATCGGGCTCGTGACGCTCAAGGACCTGGTCGAGGAGATCTCCGGGGAGCTGTACCGCTGGTGAGCCTCCTTTTGGCAACCGACGCGGGCCGCTAGGATAGTCACCCCCCGGAACGCCGGACGCCGAACCCGAAACCACGCGCATGCAGAAGAGCTCCTTATACGACACGCACGGTTGGCTGCTCGCCGCCGGAGTGCTGCTCGCCGCCATCGGTCTGTGGCGCGCGCCGGCGCAGGGCTCGGGCGGCTCGACCGGCGCGCAAGGGGAGACGCAAACGCTCCCGCCGATCGCGATGGCCGCGACCGCCGATTCGAACAACCGCATGATCGCGGTCACCGGCACCGACATCACCGGAGCGTCGATCCTCTACGTCGTCGACACGGTTTCGTACCAGCTCGCCGTCTACCAGGCGGTCGGCGGCAGCGAGTCGTCCCAGGGCGTCAAGTTGGTCGGCGCGCGCCGCATCGATCTCGACTTCAAGGTCGACGGCTACAAGGACCGCTCGCAGTTCACGTACAAGAAGCTCCGCGAGGAGTTCGACAAGCAAGAGCGCGAGAGCGCCGCGACGTCCAAGGGCGGCGCCAACCTCTCCGCCGATCCCACGAATCAGTGACGCGGCAGCGCGTCGCACGAGCGCGAAACCACCCCGCTTTCGCGCTCCACCCTCCAAGCCCCCTCAATACGCCGACCAGGAGACCCCAGAACGTGGCCGAGAAGGAGTTCTACAGTTTCGAAGAAGCCCTGAAGGAGCTGCGCCTCAAGGAAGAGGAGCTCAAGCGCCTGGTTTCCGAAGGGGAGATCCGCGCGTTCCGCGAAGGCGAGACGATGAAGCTCCGCAAGGCGGACGTCGAGAGCCTGCGGCAGGAGCTGTCCGGCGGTGAAGTGGTCGAACTCGGCGGGACGACCGAGGAACTCGTCTTCGAGGACGACACCGAGATGGACGCCGGGATGAAGACCGAGGAGATCTCGGAGGCGGACACGATCCTCGAGGAAGACGTCGAGGAAGTGCGCGAAGTCGCCGTCGACGAGGACGCGGCCGAGGAAGTGGCGGAAGAGCCGGCGGAAGAAGAGGACGACGAGCCGATCGCCGTCGCGGCGGTCGAGGCGGAGGAAGGCGTGCCCGAGGGCATGCTGGTCCGGTCGTTCGTGCTGCTGACGACGCTGATCGCGCTGCTGACCACCCCGGTGATCGCTTCGCTCTCGACTGGCGCCCACACCGACATCGCGGTCGGCATCGCGCGTCTGTTCGGCGCGATGAAGTAACGCCGCGGCTAGAGAGAAAGTCGCATCTCGCCTTTGGAGCGCGACGGCCCGGCCGCTAATCTCTGCGTCCGGGTACGCGCACGCTCCGACGTTCCAGCGTCGTTGTCGTTGCACGCGGCCCGCCAACCGTTCGCGTGTGCGCGGTGCGCGCGCACGACTTTCGAAATCCGGGGAGTTGGGGGAGCCCCGTTCACCCCCAAGTAAGGTTCGTCAGGGATGTTCGATCAAAAGCTCTTCGGCGCGCGCCGTTCGACGTTCGCGCCCGCCATCGCCTTGTCCTTCGCCGTGCTGGTTTCCGGCGCGTGCGTTTCGCAGCAGAAGTACGACGAGACTCAGCTCGCCGCCAAGCACTACCAGAAGACGACGTTCGACTACGAGCGCCAGATCGCCGCGCTCGAAACCGAAGTGGCGTCGCTGCGTCGCCAGCTCAAGGCGAGCGAGACCAACGTGCAGAGCGCGAGCGCGGACCTCGACGAGCGTCTGCGTTCGCTCAACGAGAAGATCGCCGAACTCGGCGCGAACCCCGGCGACATCACCAAGTTCCGCGTCGACGGCGGCTACGTGTACCAGGTCAAGGAAGCGATCCTGTTCGCGCTCGGCTCCGCCGACCTCAGCGAAGACGGCCGCAAGGCGCTCGTCGAGACCGTCGCTCCGGACATCAACAGCCGCGCGCATGGTCGCATCTACGTCCGCGGACACACCGACAGCGTGCCGGTGAAGAAGCCCGAGACGCTCGCGAAGTTCCCGCACGGCAACCTGCAGCTCTCTTCCGCGCGCGCGGTCGAAGTCGCGGCGCTGCTGATCGAGAAGGGCAAGGTCGCCAACGATCGCGTCGTCGTGATGGGCTTCGGCCCGTCGGATCCGGTCGCGGCGAACGACAGCGCGGAGAATCGTCAGAAGAACCGCCGCGTCGAGATCTTCGTCTCCGACGAAGGCATGGACGCGCAGCCGATGGCGAAGCCCGCCGAGGCGAGCACCGAGCTCACCGACGACGTCAAGTAGTCCCGTCACGTCGCGCGGCCTGATGACCAGCGTGCGCGCCCGAGTCTCCGATGCACGCCGCCTCCTCGCTTCGTCGAGGGCGCGGCGTGCTCTCGTTGCGGGGCTCTTCGTCGGCGTGGTCGCGTGCCTCGGCTCGTGCGACGGCGGTGGCGACGAGGCGGAGCAGGCGTTGCGCGAGCTGGAGCGTCTGACGTTCGTGCCCGCCGGTCGCGTCCCGGCCGCGAACGCGAACGTGTTCGAGGATCTCCTGGTCGACCAATTCGAGGTCACGCGCGCGTCGTGGCGAACATTCCTCGCGGAGTCGGGGCTCGGCGCGAGCGAAGAGTGGCGCGCGAAGCTCGCGCAGTGGCCGCTCGAAACCGGCGATTGGCCGGCGAGTTCGATGACGTGCGACGAAGCGCAGCGTTTCGCGAGCACACGCGGCATGCGCTTGCCGACTTCGATCGAGTGGCTCGCGATCGCCGCGGGGCCGCAGGGCCGACTCTACCCGTGGGGCGACACGCGCTTCGACTCGGTCGCGAACACGCTCGAGCTCGGGCTCCTGCGTCCGCTGCCCGTCGGCGCGTTCGAGTCCGGGAGGACTCCCTCGGGAGCGTACGACGTCGTCGGCAACGTGTGGGAGTGGTGCTCGGACGCCTTGAACGCGCTCTCCGACGAGAGCGGCAAGCGCTGCGCGTTCGGCGGCTCGTATCTCTACTTCACGCGGCCGATCTACAGCCACGCGGGGTCGGAGTATTACTCGCTCTCGCTCGATCCATCGTTTCGAGCCGACGACATCGGCTTGCGCACCGTGGTGTCCGCGCGCGAGTACCTCTGGCGCGAAGCGGTGCGGTGGGGCGACGGTCCGGCGACTCGCGCTCGTTTGCAGCGCGTGGGCGAGCGCTTCGGTCCGGCCGCGGTGAAGCTGCTCGACGAACTCGCGTCGCGCCCCGGAGCTCCGCGCGCGTTCGCGTCGTTGATCGAAGGGGCGCGTCCGTGAGCACACCGAGCTCCGAGCGCCCGAACTGGTCGCTGGTCGAGCGCGAGTTGCTCGGCGGCGGCTTCCACCCGTCGCGCCGGCTCGGCCAGAATTTTCTGCGCGATCCGCGCGCGATCGAGTCGGTGGTCGCGGCGGCGGAGCTCGCTCCCGGCGCGTGCGTGCTCGAGGTCGGCCCGGGTTACGGCGTGCTCTCGTACGAGCTCGCGGCGCGCGGCTGCCAGCTCGTCGCCGTCGAGATCGATCCGAGGCTCGCCGAGCTCTCCGAGCGCATCCTCGCTCCGTTCCCGGGCGCGCGGGTCGTGCGCAGCGACGCGCTCGGTGGCAAGCACGCGCTCGCCAAGCCGCTGCTCGCGGCGGTCGCCGGGTGGCGCGATTGGTCGTTGGTCGCGAACCTGCCGTACTCGGTCGCCTCGCCGTTGATCGCGCTGGTCGCCCGCCTGCCGGCGCCGCCGCGGCGCATCGTCGCGACCGTTCAGCTGGAGGTCGCGGAGCGCCTGCTCGCGCCGCCGGGTGGGGGGGACTTCGGGCCGTTGTCGGTGCGGGTGCAGCTCGCCTACCGCGGTTCGCTCGTCCGCCGGATCGGGCCCGGCGCGTTCTCCCCGCGCCCGGAGGTCGACAGCGGGATCGTCCGACTCGACCTGCGCGACGATCGGCCGGCGTCGGACGCTTGGCCGCCGCTGGATCGCCTGGTCGACGTGCTGTTCCAGCAGCGGCGCAAGTCGGTGCTCGGCGTGCTGCGCGCCGAGCTCGGGGACGCCGAGGTCGCCCGAGACCTGCTCGCCTCCCAAGGAATCGCGCCCGAGCTCCGGCCGGAGAGGCTCGCGCCCGAGCGCTTCCTCGCGCTTGCCCAGGACCCCGCCTGGTGCGACCACTTCGCACGGTCCGCGGCGAGCGATCCGCGACGGGTCTCGCCGGAGGAATCGCGTGGGGAAGCGCGGCAGGAGCCCGAACCGTCGGAATGACCGCTTGGGACCCTTGGAAGCCCTTTCTCTTGGCAGTTGGAGCCCCGCTGAGCTATAAGCGCGGGCTTTCGCCGGCCGCCCGCGTCCGCCCGCGACCGGTGGGCGTTCAGAGGGGTAGTCTTGCTTCGAGTCCGCTGCCGCCTTCTTTGGAAACGACCGACCCGTTCCAGGCGGTCTTTGCGTTCCTCTTTAAGTAGAGGGGCTTTTTTTCTTCCTCTGGGGGTCTCGCCTCCCTCCGCGCATCCACGCCCGTCCCCGTGAACGACGACCTCCGCCGATCGATCGACGACATCAAGCTGCGCACGCCCATCGAGGACGTGGTGCGCGAGCGTGTGCCGTCGTTGCGCAAGCGCGGCCGGCTGTGGGAGGCTTGTTGCCCGTTTCACGAGGAGAAGACCCCCTCTTTCAAGGTCGATCCTGCCCGTGGCACGTGGCACTGCTTCGGCGCCTGCGCGACCGGGGGGGACGTGATCCGCTTCGTCGAGCGCTCGCAGAACGTCGACTTCATCGAAGCGCTGCGTTACCTAGCGGCGCGCTCCGGCGTGACCCTGCCCGAGCGCAAGACCGAGCGCGACCGCGCCGAGGACGTCGACCGGGATCGGATTTACAGCGCTCTTGCCCGTGCCTCGGAGTTCTACCGGCGCGCGCTGCACACGCCGCAAGGGGCGCCGGCGCTCGACTACCTGCGCTCGCGCGGACTGACGACGGCGACGATCGATGCCTTCGGCGTCGGCTACGCGCCCGCCGGCGGCGAGGTCCTGAGCTCGCGCGCGCTCGCGGCGGGCGTTGGCGAGGAGTGGCTCGTGCGTGCAGGGCTCTCGCGGCGCGACGACCGCGGCCGCGTCTACGACTTCTTCCGCGACCGGCTGATGATCCCGATCCGCGACCTGAAGGGGCGGGTGGTCGGTTTCGGCGGTCGCCGGCTCTCCGACGCCGATCCGCGCAACCCCAAGTACGTCAACACCTCGGAGACCGAGGTCTTCCACAAGGGCCGGCTGATCTACGCCCTGGACTTCGCGCTCGACCACGTGCGCCGTAGCGGCCACCTGATGCTCGTCGAGGGGTACACCGACGTGATGGCGGCCCACCAGGTCGGCCTGCGGACCGTGGTCGCGGTGCTCGGGACCGCGACGACCGATGAGCACGCGAGCCTGGTGCGCAAGAGCGGCGCGCGGCGGGTGTCGCTGGTGTTCGACGGCGACGAGGCGGGACGCAAGGCGACGTACAAGGCGCTGACCGGCCTGCTCTCTCTCGACGTGACGATCGACGTCGTCCGAATCCCGGGCGACGAGGATCCGTGCGACCTCTTGGTGCGCGAGGGCAAGCAACCGCTCGAAGGGCTGCTCGAGCACGCGACGCCGTGGTTCGAGTTCGTGGTTGCCGGGTTGCTCGAGCTCCCGCCGACGCAGCGCGCGCGCGCGATCGACACCGCGCTCGAGCTCGTCACCCGTCTGCCTCGCGCGCTCGACCGCGACGCCCACCTTTCGCTGCTCGCCGAGCGTTTGGGCTTCCCGCTGGACGGCGTGCGCCTGCAGTACGAGACGCTTCCGACCCGCATCCGCGAGCGCCAGCGCCAGCGCGCGACCGCGCCGATCACCGCCTCCGGCGCGTCGGCGACGCCGGCCGCCGCTCTGCCGCGTACTCGCGACGACGAGCTCGTTCGCGTCGCGTTCGGCGAGCTCGCGGGCGTCGCGATGCTCGACGCGCGCTACGCCGCCGAACTCGCGCCGCTGGTCGAGCTGTGTCCGGATACCGACGAGCACGCGCTGATCGAGGCGATCGTGAGGCTCGCGCCGGAGGGCGCCGCGCTCGGCGGACCGCAGGACCGCGCCGCCGCGGAGGAGACCGGGGTCGAGTTCCCGATCCAAGCGCTGATGACCGAGCTCGCGGAGCATCCCGCGGGCCACCTCGTCATGCCGCTGCTCGCCCACGCCGAGCGCGCCGAGCGCAGGGACACGCTGTTCGCGGAAGCGCGCGCTTTCGTGCAACGGATCCAGGACAAACGCCGAGTCGAAGCGGCGCGCCGCATGCTCGGTTCGAAGGACGACGACGACAAGCAACGAATGGCCGAGGCCTACGAACTCAACCGCCGGAACTATGTTCGTTCGGCGGAGACTCAAACGGGACGAATCTGAAGATGTCCGATCGCATCGAAGACACGATCAAGAGCTTGATCGAGGAAGGCCGCCGCAAGGGCTTCCTCACCTACGTCGAGATGAACACCCTCCTGGAGGACCAGTTCATCCCGCCGGACCGCATGGACCAGGTCTTCCTCTCCTTGGAGGAAGCGGGCGTCGAGGTGGTCGACGACTCCGAAGCGGGCGGGGACGACTCGTCCGTGCCCGACGAGGATTCGGAGGACTTGCCGATCCCGGAGAGCGACAACGTCGCCGAGGAGGAAGACGAGGCTCCGGAGCCCGTGTTCACCCGCGGCGTGCTCCCGGAGAAGATCGACGACCCGGTCCGCATGTACCTGACGCAGATGGGCGAGATCCCGCTGCTGACGCGCGATCAAGAGATCTACCTCGCGAAGACCATCGAGATCACGCGCAAGCGCTTCCGCAAGAAAGCGATCGGCAGCGGGCTGTGCATGGACCATGCGCTCAAGACGCTCGATCAAGTCGAGCGCGGTGAGCTCGCGTTCGACCGCACGCTGAAGGTCAACCCGAACCCGAAGCCCGACGACGATCCGAAGATCGTCGAGACGCTGGGCAAGAACTTCCTCGCGAAGCGTCTACCGGTCAACCTGGTGACGATCCGCGCGCTGCTGAAGCGCGTGCGCGAGGAGTACCAGCAGCTCTTCGACCCGAAGCTCTCGCGCGCGAAGCGCACCGAGCAGATGCGTAAGGTGCAGGAGCTGCGCCGCAAGCTGGTGATCCTGATCGAGGAGTGCCACCTCCAGGTCAAGAAGGTCCGTCCCTACATGGACGTGATGGACCATCACTATCGCGAGGCGCGCGCGATCGAGCGCAAGCTCGCGGCGCTCAAGGCGCAGAAGAAGACCGGACCGGTGCTCAAGGAACTGCAGGACCGGTTGCTCGAGCTCGAGCTGATCGCGCTCGAACCGCCGGATCGCCTGAAGCGCCGTCTCGACCAGACGCGCTTGCACTTCGCCGAGTACGAAGAAGCGAAGCGCCAGCTCTCGAGCGGCAACCTGCGCCTGGTCGTTTCGATCGCGAAGAAGTACCGCAATCGCGGGCTCTCCTTCCTCGACCTGATCCAGGAAGGCAACACCGGCCTGATGAAGGCGGTGGAGAAGTACGAGTACCGCCGCGGCTACAAGTTCTCGACGTACGCGACGTGGTGGATCCGCCAAGCGATCACGCGCTCGATCGCCGATCAGGCGCGCACGATCCGCATCCCGGTCCACATGATCGAGACGATGTCGAAGCTGCGCAACGTCACCAAGAAGCTGCTCCAAGCCAAGGGCCGCGAACCCTCGATCGAGGAAGTGGCCGAGGCGACCGGCATCTCGGTCGACGAAGCGAAGCGCGTCGTCAAGATCTCGAAGCATCCGATCTCGCTCGATCGTCCGATCGGCGATTCGGACGACAGCTACTTCGGGGACTTCATCGAGGACGAATCGGCCGAGAGCCCGGTGCAGGCGGCCGGCCACGAGATGCTGAAGGAGCGCATCGAAGAGGTGCTCTCCACCCTGACGTTCCGCGAGCGCGAGATCGTCAAGCTCCGTTACGGCATCGGCGACGGCTACACCTACACCCTCGAGGAAGTGGGCCGGATCTTCCGCGTGACGCGCGAGCGCGTCCGTCAGATCGAGGCGAAGGCCGTGCGCAAGCTGCGTCACCCGGTGCGCGCGCGGCAGCTGGCGAGCTTCATCGACGGCGTCGTCATCCCCGACGACGCCGACGCTTCGATGCCGCTCTGAGCGGATTCCGATTCCGGCGAACGCCCGGCCCCGTGGCCGGGCGTTCGCGTTTCTCGGGGGCGCGCGCGGCCGGCCGGTGGGCCGGCCACCTGCGAAGATGGTGCCGAGCGCTTCGGGTCGCTATGCTCCTCGCCCTCCTTCTCGCGCGCGCTCATGCAGGACACGATCAGGGCTCTTCGAGCACTCCAAGAACTCGACACCGACATCTATCGGCTCAAGGCCGAGCTGAAACGACTGCCCGAGGAGCGCGCGAAGCGCCGCAAGGACATCGATCAGCAGATCTCGAGGGTCGAGGAGCGGCAGAAGGCGGCCCGCGAGCTCCGGACCAAGATCAAGGAGATCGAGGACACGACGAGCAAGGAGCGCCAGCGGATCCGCAAGCTCGAGAACGAAGCTGCGAACTCGCGCGGCGACGCGGCCTCGCTCGCGGCGTACCAGCACGAGATCAAGACGCTGAAGCGCGACATCTCGAATGCCGAAGAACAGGGCCTCGAGCTCGTCGGCCAAGCCGAGAGCATCGAGAGCGACATCAAGTCGCAGCGCGCGTCGATCGACGACGCGGAGAAGACGTTCGCGGAGTTCGTGAAGAACGTCGAGCGTGAGACCGCGGAGGCGCAGCAGAAGCTCGACGCCTTGCTGTCGCAGCGCAAGCAGCGCATGGCGAAGGACCTCGCGCCCGAGTCGCTCGGGCTCTACGAGCGACTGCTGGTCGCACGCGAAGGCGTCGCGCTCGCGTTGCTCGACGGCCGGATCTGCCAGGCGTGCTACATGGAGGTTCCGACCAACCTCTACGTGCGCGTCGCGCGCGGTGTGCAGCTGACGCAGTGCCCGTCCTGCGACCGCATCCTGTTCCAGAGCGTCTCGTGAAAGCGTTGGCGTTCGCGGCGCCGATCGCGTTCGCGGTCACCGGCGCCGTCGCCTGCCGCGCGGTCGAGTCGCCGAAGCGGGCCGACGCGGTCCGCGGTGCGCCGGTCGCGAGCCCAGTTGTACGCGCGTCCGCAGAGACCGTCTCGATCCACGCCGCGCACGCCGTCGACGTGGTCGCGGGCAAGTTGCTCGACGACGTGTGGGTGGTCGTCGACGGAGAGCGCATCGTCGCGGTGCGCACGGGACTCGAGCGTCCTCCCGAGGGGCGGGTGATCGAGCTCGGCGACGCGACGCTCGTGCCGGGGCTCTTCGATTGCCACGTGCACCTCACGGGCTCGCTCGACGGCGACTACGTCAACCGCTCGGTGCACGAGACGGCGATCGACGCGGCGCTGCGCGGCGTGCGCAACGCGCGCGTGACCCTCGCCGCGGGCTTCACGACGGTCCGCAACGTCGGGTGCGAGGGCTTCGCCGACGTCGCGTTGCTCCGCGCGATCGAACGCGGCGACATCGTCGGCCCGGACATCGTTCCGTGCGGCCACTCGATCGGTATCACCGGCGGCCACGCCGACGAGACCGGTTTCCGGCCGGGCGTGCTCGAGTCCGGCCCGGAGGCCGGTATCGCGGACGGCCCCGACGCCTGTCGCAAGGCCGTCCGCACGCAGCTCAAGTACGGCGCGCAGGCGATCAAGTGCGTCGCCACCGCCGGCGTGCTCTCGTTCGAAGCCTCGGTTGGCGCCCAGCAGCTCGCCGACGACGAGCTCGCCGCGATCGTCGACGAAGCGCATCGCCACGGCGTCAAGGTCGCGGCGCACGCGCACGGAGCGGAGGGCATCCTCGCTGCGGTGAAGGCCGGCGTCGACTCGATCGAGCACGGCAGCATGCTGACGCGCGAAGCGATCGACCTGATGAAGTCCAAGGGCACGTCCCTCGTGCCGACGGCGTTCCTGCGCAGGCGCGTCGACATGGCGCACTTGGCGCCCGCGCAGCGCGCGAAGGCCGAGTCGATCTTCCCCGCGGCGGAGGCGAGCTTGCGCGACGCGATCGTGAGCGGCGTGCGCATCGCCTACGGGACCGACGCGGCGGTGTACCCGCACGGCGAGAACGCGCGCGAGTTCGCGGTGTTGGTCGAGGCCGGGATGACGCCGATCGACGCGTTGCGCGCGGCGACGGTCCACGCCGCGGAGCTCTGCCAGAAGCCCGATCGCGGCTCGATCACGGTCGGACTGCGCGCCGACCTGGTCGCCGTCGCCGGCAATCCGCTCGAGGACGTGCGCGCGCTCGAGCAGGTGCTCTGGGTGATGCAGGCGGGCTCGGTCGCGGTCGACACGCGGCGCTGAACGGCGCTGTCAGGCCTGGGCGCTCCGCAACGCACCTTGCCGCGTACCGCGGCGTTCGAGCTCGCGTTCTAGCCGCTCTCGCACCGCGTTCTTGTGCACCGACCACTTCGGGGCGAGCAGCGCGTCGTCGGGCGAGTCGGCGGTCAGGCGGTGGAGCACCTGCTCCGGCGCGAGGCGCTCGACGAAGTCGGCGAGCCAATCGACGTAGGTCTCGACCGTCAGCGGCTCGACGCGTCCCTCGCGCCACCAATGCTCGAGGATGGTTCGGCGCAGCACCATCAAGTGGTGCACCTTGACGCCCTCGACGCCGGAGCGCGCGAGCACCTCGGCGGTCCGTCGCGCGCCCGCGCGTCCATCGCCCGGCAGGCCGAGGATCGCGTGCCCGACCGTCAGCAGTCCGCGCGCTTTGCAGCGCCGCACCGCGTCCTCGAAATCGGCGACGGTGTGCAGCCGGTTGATAGCGACGAGCTGCGCGTCGTCGGCGACCTCGAGCCCGAGCTCGACCCAGACCGGCACGCGCGCGTTCCACTCGGCGAGCAACGAGAGCGCCTGGTCGGGCAGCGTGTCCGGTCTCGTCGCGAGCGAGAGCGCGACGATTTTCGTGCCGAGGTGGGGGCGCACGACGCGCAGCACCTCGTCGAGCCGCTCGATCGGCACGTACGTGTTCGAGTAGCTCTGGAAGTACGCGATCGCCTTCGCGCCGTCGCCGCGACGCGCGATGCGCGCGAGGCCGCGCTCGAGCTGCTCCGCGAGCTCCGCGCCGAGCTTGAGCGCGCCGGTTCCCGAGCCCTCGACGTCGCAGTAGACACACCCGCCGCGGCCCTTCGAGCCGTCGCGGTTGGGGCAGCTCGAGCCCGCGTCGAGAGCGATGCGGTGCACCGGCCCGCCGAACGTCTCGTGGAGCCACGGCTGCAGCGTTCGGAACCGAGTCGGCGCGGCCATGGCGCGATCGTAGCGGATCGCGGCCGGCGCTCCGCGTCCGTCCGCCCGGTCGACGAAGCGCGGCGACTCGCTTGCTAGGCTCTAGCGTTCTCGAGCTCGCGCATGCAGGTCCAAGCGATCGCGCCCATCGTCATCGGCACCGCCGGTCACATCGACCACGGCAAGTCATCGCTCGTGCGCGCGCTGACCGGCGTCGACCCCGACCGGCTCAAGGAGGAGCAGGAGCGCGGGATGACGATCGATCTCGGCTACGCGCCGCTCGAGCTGCCCGACGGCCGCACGGTGGGCATCATCGACGTGCCGGGGCACGAGCGTTTCGTCCGCAACATGGTCGCGGGTGCGACCGGGATCGACCTCGTCGTGCTCGTGGTCGCCGCGGACGACGGCGTGATGCCGCAGACGCGCGAGCACCTGCACATCATGCAGCTGCTCGGCGTCTCGCGCGGCTTCGTCGCGCTCAACAAGGTCGATCTCGTCGACGCGGAGATGGTCGAGGTCGCCGAGGACGACGTGCGGAGCGCGTTGAAGGGCACGTTCCTCGAAGGCGCGCCGATCGTGCGCGTATCCGCGACGAAAGGGGTCGGGCTCGACGCGCTGAAGCAGGAGCTCTTCCGTCAAGCCTCCGCGACCGAGCCGCGCTCCGCCGAAGGCGTGTTCCGCATGCCGATCCAGCGCGTGTTCTCAGCGCGCGGCTTCGGCACGGTCGTCACCGGCGTGCCGATGTCGGGCTCGGTCGAGGTCGGCGCGCTGCTCGAAGTGCAGCCCGGCGGCTTCGTCGGCAAGGTGCGCGGGCTGCAGGCGTACGGTGCGAGCGTCGGTTCCGCGCGCGCCGGTCATCGCACCGCGATCAATCTCGCCGACGTCCCGCACGAAAAGGTTGCGCGCGGCTCGGTGGTCGCGAGCCCGGGCTTCTTCGTGCCGCTGTCGATGGTCGCGGCGCGTCTCGACGTGCTCGCCGACCTCGGAAGACCGGTGACCAATCGGATGAAGGTGCGCCTGCACACGGGCACCGCCGATCCCGCGGGCGAGGTCGTCGTGCTCGACCAGGAATCGCTCGCGCCCGGTGCGAGCGGGCTCGTGCAGTTGCGGCTCGAGGAGCCGGTCGTGTGCGCACCGGGTGATCCGTACATCCTGCGGCTCGTGTCGCCGGCGATCACGCTCGGCGGCGGCGTGATCCTCGAGGAGTCGAAGCATCGCCTGAAGCGCTTCAAGGGCTTCGTGATCGAGGAACTCGCGCGGCAGGAGCAGAGTCTGGATTCGCCGCTCGAGCTCGCCGAGTCGATCCTCGCGCGCGCGGGTGCGCAGCCGTTGTCGCTCGCCGACGTCGCCAAGGCGATCAAGCGCGAGCCGGAGGAGACGAAGAAGCTCCTCGAGACGCTGGCGACGTCGAAGCGCGTGCGTTCGCTCGGTTCGAGCGGCAAGTGGATGCAAGTCGAGCGGCTCGAGGCGGAGCTCTCGCGCGTCAAGGCCGCGGTCGACGCGTGGTTCGCGGCCAACGCGCACCGACAGGTGATGGAAGTCGCGGAGCTGCGCCGGACGTCGGAGCTCGAGCACGATGCGCTCGGCCTCCTGCTCGACGAAGAAGCGCGCCGCGGCGGTTGGGCCCTCGAGTCCGGCGGCTTCCTGCGTCCGAAGGGCCGCGCGCGCTCGCTCGACGAGAAGACGCGCGACTCGGTCGAACGGGTGCACGGAGCGCTCGCGAAAGGCGGGACGCAGCCGCCGACGCCGGCAGAGCTCGCGACCGCGCTCGCTCTCAAGCCCACGGAAGTGCAGCGCGTGCTCGAGCTCCTGCTCGACGAAGGCCGCGTGAAGCGCGTCGAGAAGGACTTCTTCCTCGCGCTCGAAACGGTCGAGCGCGTGAAGGCGTCGATCGTCGCCAACTGCCAGAAGCACGGCCACCTCGAGATCCCGACGTTGCGCGACGAGCTGCAGACGTCGCGCAAGTTCCTGATCCCGCTTCTCGAGTGGTTCGACACCCAAGGCCTGACGATCCGCCAGGGCGCGAACCGAGTGTTGCGCAAGCGCTAGAACATTCGCGAGATGTGCGGCGCACCGTCACGGACGAGTGTGTCTACAAGTCCGACTTCATGCTCGAACCCTGGTGCAGCTCGAACTCGCACTTCCGATTTCGTTGGCACCAGGATGTAGCCAATCACCCGAGCGCCGATCCAGTTCACTCGCATCGCGTCCCAAGCCTCGTCGAGACTCCGCTTCGCTACGAAGGTGCGATTCACCAGCACCGCGACGGTGGGGGAATCTGGCTCACGGCGAGCCTGTTCTCGTACGCGTTTGCACGTGCTCCGGAGCTTCTCGTGCGCCCACGGCCTCGAGTCACCGCGGAATCCGCTGAAGCTGACGGAGGCGTCCCCCATTCGAAGCGGCTTGTCAGCGCCTTGCAGGTCGTCGAGTGTCTTGACTTCGATCGACAGCGAGCGAGCCGGGAATGCACATGAGAAGTCCGGGCCAGGAGGTGCCCTCGGTGTCGCCCGCACGGTGCCGGCGGCGTTCAGTCGTAAGAAGGTCTCGAGTTCGGAGACGATTCCAGCATGTCCTGCGCTCCATGCCGCGAGTCTGTGCACGGCATCCTCAGCAGCGCCTGTCCCTGCGCACTCGTAGGCCTGCAGAACAGCGTCCAATCGGTTCAGAAGCTCGGCTTCGGTCGCTCCGACCGAGGAAGCCTGAAACGCCAGCGCCATGAGCACAGGCAACTTGGGTTCGTCGTTTGTTGGTCCGAGCTTCTGAACGATCGCCCTGAACTCCTTCCATGGACGCTGAGCGATCACGCTGCGAAGCTGAGGCAACACCGCGCATGCTTCGTTCAATTGCTCCCAAGTCGCGAGAAGGTGTCGTTTCTTCTCGTCGCAGTCATCTCGCGGGTTCTTGAGCGACCTTCTGCGCATCGACGCAGTCTAGTCTTAGTCGAGCGGCTCGATCGGCCGAGGCAGCATCACGAGCAGCAGGCAGCCCGCGCGCGAGCTCGGGCGGTGCGAGCTTCCCGGCGCATGGCGCACGTACGAGCCCGAGCCGTAGGTCGCGCCGGCGTCCTCGAGCGAGCCTTCGAGCACGAAGTACTGTTCGCCCGCCGGATGGCGGTGCGCACCGTAGCTCGCGCCCGGCGCGAAGCGCAGGAGCACCGTCGACTCGCCGGTCGCCGCGTCGAAGAAGAGTTTCTTCCACTGCACACCTGCGTGCGGCGTGTCGCGCCACGGCACCGCCTCGGAGAGCGCGGCGAGGATCAGCGGCTTCATCGCAGGCCCTCGAGGTAGCGCGCGGCTCCGAGCCAACCGAGGCGCGCGCACCAGCCCATGTTCCAAGGCTCCTTGTCGGTCGTGTTCTCCGGGGTGTCGCCGGCGGAGTGATAGAAGTTGTCGTAGTCGACCGAGACGTGGTCGCGGTCGCGCCACGCTTCGCCGGGCATGCCGGGCGTGCGCGGATGTTCGCCGGGCTCGCCCCACGCGCTGGTGAAGAGCGTCAGAGCCGGTCGCGCGTTCTCGCGGCAGTACTTCGAGCCGCTGAACACGTACGAATCGGTGCCGCCGAGGCTCTTGTTGGTCGCCCAGCGCTCGGGGAAGCCGTTCTCGCCCTTGTGGTCGGCGAGCACGGCGAGCAACACGCGCGCGAGCTCGACGTTCGCGGGCAGGTCGTCGGGCTCGAGGTTGAGTTGGTCCGCGCCTGAGCCGAAGCCCGCTTGATCGTAGTTGATCACGCCGAGCAAGCCGCCCTCGGCGGGCACGCGCGACTCGAGGTATTCGCGCGTCGACGCGATCTCGGAGCCCCAGATCGCGAACCGCACTTCGTGCGCGGGCGGAGGGAGCTTGCGCTCGCGCACCGCTTTCGCCCACGCGCTCGCGATCTCGATCACGACCGCCTCGCCGCTCGCATTGTCGTCGGCGCCGGGTCCTCCCGCGTCGGAATCGCCGTGCGCACAGAACAGCAGGTAGTCGTCCTTCCACGGCTCGGCGCCCGACGCGTCCGGGAGCCGCGCGACGACGGTGCGTGCACGCGCCTTCGTGATCACGCTGACGAGCTCCCACTCGATCTCTACCTCAGCACCCGCGGCGAGCCACGCGCGCAGCGTCGCGCCTTCGTCGCGCGAGAGCCCGAACACCGCGGTGGGGTTCGAGTCGCCCGACTTGAGGTGGTGGACCACCGGGTGGCTGCCGTCGAGCGTCGTCGCGCCGTCGATCAGCGCGAGCTTCGGCGTCGGCGAGCCTTTCTTCGCCGCGAAGCGCGCGCCGAGCCACGCGCCGCCGTCGACCGGCTCGAGCGAAAGCGCGAGCTTGCCGGCGCCGCTCGGCGAGTAGCCCCACGGCCACGCGCGCGCGAGCGCGAGCTCGGTGCCGTCGTCGAGGCGCCGCGCGCGCACGGAGAAGCGCGTTTCCTCGTGGCACCAGCGTTCGCCGTCCTCGAGCACGCGCACGTCGAGGCCGGCGTCGCGCAGCAGCTTCTCGCGCAGCGCGGCGGCTCGCGCGCCGGAGCTCGTCCCGCCCATGCGCGGCCCGAGCGCGACCAGCGCGCGCACGCGAGCCTGGAGCGCGGGCTCGGAGACCGTCGCGGCGAGCTCGCGTTCGAGGGCGAGCCGATGCGCCGGAGTCGGCGTGCTCGGCGCGACCGACACGCTCGGAGCCATCGGAGCCGGCGCTGCGACTTGCGGGATGAAAAGGCCGATACAGAACGCGACCGGAAGCATCGCTTCCAGTGTGCGCGGGCCCTCGCGAGGCGCGAAAGATCTTCCCGCCGGCTTTCACGTCTCGACGGTGAAGAATGGGTCGCCCCGAGGTCGATCTAGCCGCCGACGCCCGAGCGCGATCGGCGTGCGACCTCCCTGGGTCGTGGCCGCATTCGTCGCGCCTGCGTGTCCGCACCTATGGGGAATCACCAAGTTCACGGTCAGCCTGAACGCGATCCGCACGCGAGCACCGGCCCCGTCGGCAACCGTCCGGCGAACAACGCGCGACTCGCGACCCCCGGCAGCGTCGTCGATCATCTGCCCCACGCCCAAGGGGAGGCGGCCGACTTCCTCGGCCTGAACCAAGAGCTCGGCGCCGCGCCGCCGCCGCCGATCGACCAGGCTCCGGCCGCACCGCTCGCCGCTCGAGAACCCGTCGCGTCGCCGGCCGGAGGCGCGGACGCCGCCGGCGCGAGCTGGCTCTTCCAGACGCAGGAACCGGAGACCGTCGTCGCGCCGGTGGTCGACGAGACGCCCGTCGAGCCGCCGATCGAGCCCGCGCCGGAGATCGAGTACCACGAGCCCGAGCGGCCCGTGCGCAAGCTGAAGCCCGCGATGCTCTTCGCTGGCGCCGCCGCGGTGGTCGGGATGATCGGCTTCGCGACGTGGAGCGCGTTCCGCGCGTCGCAGTCGACGACGACCGACGACCTGCCGCCGTCGGTGGTCGACGCGTCGGCGGTGCCGCAGCCGACGAAGCTCGCCGAGCCCGCGCCGACCGCCGCGTCGCGCTATCCGGGCCGTCGCTCGGTCGCGACCGGCGAACCCGTCGCCGAAGTCGCCGTCGTCGAGCCCACGCCGAGCGAGCCGCCGCCGACTCCGGACGAAGCGCAAGCGGGCTTCGGGCTCGAGAGCGAGCCCGTGTTCGACTCGAACGCCGACACGGTCGCCGCCGACATGCCGCCGCCGACGCAGTGGCTCGATTCCGGCGCGGCCGAGCCCGTCGTCGACGACGCATTCGCTTCGGAAGAGCCGAGCGAGCTCCCGCCGCTCGACGAAGAGGTCGACTCGTACGACGAGGTGCCGGAGGTCGAACTCGGCGCCGACGCCGCGGACGAGCGCGCGTCGATCTCGACTTGGTTTGCGACCGATGCCGATGGCCTGGTCGACGAACGTGCGTGCCCCGAGGCGGTCGTCGTCGCCGAGGGCGAGCTCGTGCCGTTCGACAACGACGTCGCGCCGGAGCCGAGCGTCGCGATCGTGTCGCCGGCGATCGCCGTCGAACCCTCACCGGTCGAAGTGGTCGCGGTCGAACCGTTCGAGGACGCCGGAGTCGAAGCCGCCGAACTCGAGGACGACGCCGCGCTGCGCCCCGCGCCCGAGAGCGCCGTCGCGGTCGTGCCGGACGCGACCCCCGAGCCCGTGGCGGTGGTCCGCGCGCCGGTCGAGCCCGCCGTCGAGCCGGCGCTCGAGCCGACGCTCCAGCCGGTCGCGCCCGAGCCCGTCGCCGTCGCGCCGGTTGCGTCCGAGCCGCGGAACCTCGCCGGTTCATGGACCGGCTGGTCGCTGATCGACTCGCCGCTGCCGAAGCGATGGCTCGACGAGGACGCCGCGCACGGCGTCGCGACGCTCGACCTCGCAGCCGAGCTCGACGCGACGCCCGCGGCGAGCGCGCCGGACGTCGCGCAAGCCCCGGCGAAGCCCGCGGCGGAACCCGCGAAGCCCGCGGCCGCGCCGGAGAAGCCGGTGGTCGCCCCCGAGAAGTCCGTCGCGCAAGCGACGCCCCCGAAGCCGGCGGACACGACGCCGGTCGCGAAGGGCGGCGCCGAGGGCTTGCAGAAAGTCGAGATCCCGAGCGCGTCGCCGTCCGCGGTCGCGCAAGCGTCGAAGTCGACGCCCGCGCAGCCCGAGAAGACCACCGACGCGGGCGGCCTGCGCCGTGCGAGCGCGCAGGACCTCTCCGGCATCTGGACCGACAGCGCAATCCCGTTCGACTCGATCGCGGGCGAGAAGCGCATGCTGACGCCGAGCGTCGGCCGCGTGCGCGTGTTGCTCGTGGAGAAGCAGGTGCTCGAAGGTCTGCTCTACTCGGTCGGGCAGAACCAGGTGACGCTCAACACCGACCTCGGCCGCATCGGCGTCGCCGCGGATCGCATCCAGAAGATCGAGCGCATCGACGTCGCGAAGGTCGACCCGGCGAAGGATGCGGCCGGCGACGTGCGCATCAAGACGCCCGGCGGAATCGTCGTCGGCAAGGTCCTTTCGACCGAAGGCGGCCAGACCGTCGTGCAGACGAAGGACGGCTCCCGCGTCACGTTCGCGAGCAAGGACATCCAGGTCCAGACCGGTGCCAAGGTCGCGATCAAGCCCTGAGCGCGAGCCCTCGTGGAACCGCACACCGGCCGCGCGAGCGGCCGGTCGCGTTTCGTGGGCTTTCGCTCCACGGCGTCGCCTCGCGAGCGTTCACGCACCCGCGCGGCGCGAGCCCGCGCGCGACGAAACCGCGCCCAGCGGATGCGATAGGTCCGGCGAGCGGACTAAACTGCCGCTCCCTGCCATGCTCACCGCCCATCCCTTGCGCACGTTGTTCGTGGTGCTCGTCGCGCTCTGCGCGTTTTCCGGCGCGCACGCTTTCGCCGCACCGCAATCCGACCCGGTCGCCGACTTCAAGAAGTACTTCAAAGAGTACTCGCGCGAGTACCAGAAGGCCGGCAAGGACGACAAGGAGCGCCGAGCCGCGGTCGTCACGATCCGCGAGACCGTGCTGAGCCTGAAGGGCATCGAATCGGCCGAGGTCGTCGACGCGATCCTGCCGACGTTGAAGCTCGAGGAGCCCGACATCCAGTCCGGCGTCGTCACGGTGCTTTCGAGCTTCAAGAGCGAGCCGCCGATCGCGCGCCTGGTCGAGGTGATGGCGACCGAGAAACACGAGCCGACGCTCGTCGCGTGCCTGCAGGCGTTCCAGGCGGCGAAGTACAAGACGTCCGGCGCGGCGCTCGCGAAGTTGCTCGCGAGCAAGAGCTGGGAGGTCCGCCGCGCGTCGGTGCAGGCGCTCGCCGCGAGCGGCGAAGCCGATGCGCCGAAGTGGATCGTCACGGCGTGCAAGGACGAGGAGCCGGCGGTGCGATTCACCGCGATGGACGCGCTCGCAGCGTTGAAGTCGAAGCTGGTGCTCCCGTTCGCGATCAACGCGCTCTCCGATCCGATCTGGCAAGTGCGCGCGAGCGCGATCCGCGCGCTCTCGATGGTCCGCGCGGTCGAAGCGATCGATCCCCTGATCCGGCGCCTCGAGGTCGAGAAGGGCCGGCTGACGCCCGACATCGTCGAGGCGCTCTCGCGTCACCTCGGCCGCGAGTTCGGCAACGACGCGAAGGCGTGGCGCGCGTACTGGGACAACCTCAAGGATGGCTACATCCTGATGAGCGAGGAGCAAGTCCGCGAGTTGCGCAAGGGCCTCGGGCCGCGCACCGGCGCCGACGCGGACGGCCGCAACAAGTCGGGCTCGGGCGACGACGACCACGAGACCAAGGCGGTCTCGTACCACGACATCACGACGCCGAGCATCTCGATCATCTTCGTGATCGACGTCTCCGGCTCGATGGAGAACATGGTGGTCGAGAAGGATCGCTTCGTCGACGGCAATTACCCGTCGATGATGCGCATCGACATCTGCAAGACCGAGCTCGCGCGCACGATCGATCGGCTCGAGCCCAACGTGCGCTTCAACATCCTGTCGTTCGCGACCGCGGTGAAGCCGTGGAAGAAGGACCTGGTCGACGCGTCGCCGGCGAACAAGCTCGCCGCGCGCGACTGGGTGCTGCGCCTGGAAGCGATCGGCGGCAACTCGAAGGACGATCTCGCGCGCGTCGGATTGACCGGCGCGGCCGGGCTCGATGGGGGGCAGACCAATACGTTCGGCGCGCTGATGGCGGCTCTCGGCGTGCCCGAGCGCGGCGCCCTGGTCGACGCGACGTACGCGGTCAAGGTCGACACGGTCTTCTTCCTCTCCGACGGTCGGCCCTCGACCGGGGAGTACGTCGACACCGACGACATCCTGCGGGAGGTCCTGCGCGCGAACGAGCTGCGCAAGATCGTCCTGCACACGATCGCGATCGGCGAGTTCCAGAAGGACTTCATGAAGGCCCTGGCCGAGCAGAACGGCGGGATCTTCGTCGATTTGGGCCGCTGAGGGCGCGATCGTCGCTCCATTCGCCGGCCGCGGGTTGACGCAGGAGCCGGCGGCGCCTATCGTGCTTCGCTCTCACCGTCGGGGTGTGGCTCAGCTTGGCTAGAGCGCTGCGTTCGGGACGCAGAGGTCGTAGGTTCAAATCCTATCACCCCGACCAACCTGCTCTCGCAGGCCCCTGCTGCTGTCGCAGGCTGCCGCTGCTGTCGCAGACTGATCGTCCCGGCGCTCACCGTCCGCCGCCGCGCCCTGTGCGTCGGCACGCGTCGACCCCGATGCGCTGCGCGATTCGAACTGCCTCGTGCGCTCGTCGGCGTCGACTTCCGCGTCCAGCGCAGACGGCTCGCCTGCGACGACCGTCCTCCGCGCGCGCTCTCTCGTCGCGGCTGGCGCCGCGGGGACGTCGGGTCCACCGGCAGCGCGACCGAGCTTCCGCGCGACGCTCGCGGTCCGATCGATTCGAGTTACGCAGCCGTAGCGCGCTCGCAGCGAGCGTGTCGCGATCGACACGGCCACGCCGCGCGCGGGGCTCGCCGCGTCCCGCGCGAGCGGACCGCCAGTTGCTTTCGTCGCGTCACTTCGCTCTGGAACGCCCGATCGTTCGCGACCGGGTGCAGCGGGCGGCCCACCGATCCTCCGATTCCTGACATCGCCATGCACCAAGCCCTCCGACACCTTCTCGCCGCTTCGCTCGCCATCCTCGTCGCCTCCGCGCTCGCCGCGTGCTCGGCGGTCGAGAACGAGCGGGTGCTCCCCGAGCCCGCGGCGCCGCTCGCCGCGCTCGACGGCAGCGCGTACCAGACCGCGTCGCACGTCGCGCTCCCGCAGACCGCGCCGCAGGAGCTGAGCGGGCTCCACAACGTCTTCCACCTGAGCGATCGCATCGTCTCCGGCTCCGAACCGCACGGCGAGGCAGCGTTCGAGGAGCTCGCGGCGATGGGGGTGAAGACGATCCTCTCGGTCGACGGCAAGGTCCCCGACGCCGAGCTCGCGCGCAAGCACGGCATGACCTACGTGCACGTGCCGACGCAGTACAAGGGCATGTCCGACGACGAGGTGCTGAAGATCGCGAAGACGTTCCGCGAGAAGAGCGGGCCGTTCTACGTCCACTGTTTCCACGGCAAGCACCGCGGTCCGGCGGCGGCGGCGATCGGCCGATTGGTGCTCGACGGGATCTCGCGCGAGCAGGCGCTCGCCGAGATGCGTCAATGGTGCGGCACCGCGGCGTCGTACGAAGGTCTGTACCGCGAGATCGCGCAGGAGCAGTTGCCGACGGAAGCCGAGACGCGCGCTTTCCGCTTCGACTTCCCGGCCGCGCATCCGTTCGACGGATTCCGCGGCGGGATGGTCGAGGTGTCGCGTGCGGACGACAACCTGAAAGTGCTCTCGAAGTCCAAGTGGCTGCCGAACGCCGACCATCCCGACCTCGACGCGCGGCACGAGGCGAGCAAGCTCGCGTCCGCGCTCGAGCGTTGCGAGGCGCTCGAAGAGGTGCGCACCGAGCCCGACGACTTCAGGGAGTGGCTGCGCGAATCGGTCGTCCAGTCGGCGGCGCTGCGCGACGCTCTCGCCGGCGGGCAGCCGGGCTCTGCGACCGGGGCGGCGGACGCCGCGTACCAGGCGCTCTCCGCGAGCTGCACCGCGTGCCACGCGAAGTACCGCAACTGAGCGCGCGGCGCTGCGCGCGACGGCGGCTCGCCGGGGGTCCAACAGGGCTCCCGCCGGGCCGCCGGGCTTTTCGGCGGGCCCCGGTGCCGCTCCGAAAGACGTCGGAATCCTGAAAAGGCGGTTCCGTCGACGCGTTCGATCGGGCATGCTTCATGGGTCGCCGAGAGCTCGCAGGTTCCGGCGGCCCCTGGACCCCACGTCCACCCCAAGCCCCGTCAGACGCCCCGAGTGGGCCGACGGAGAGCCCGGGAAGCCACGGCAACGCGTTCGCGATAGTGCGTCGCCGGGCAAGACGAGCGTCTTGAGGAAGATCTAGGACTGCCGAGCGAGCTCTCTCGCGTCCCTCACGGGCGCGCGCGGGCCGGCGCCGACCAAGCGCTTCGACTCGGGAGTTCGCGGCGATCCTGGATCGTTCTACCTGCGCTCGGCGCACGCCGGTCGACCGAGGAGTTCCTGACGCGGATCGACGCGCGAACTCCGCGGACACCACGGGCACGAGGACCGATCTCTCTCGAGGTCCAACTTGACCGAATCCAATCACGCAAGCAGCGGAGACCCGGACGACGTGCCCTTCGGCGCGATGATCTTCGGCGACCCCGCGTCGTCGAAGGGGCGCGAAAGCGGCCCTGCGGGCCCCGATGGCGACCGTCGCGACTGGCGACGCTCCGAGAATCGACGCGGCCACGGGCGCCGCGGTGGACGCCGTCGCCGGCGGCCGGGCCAGGACGGCGAAGCGCCGCTCGAAGGCGCCGGACCGCGCGCCGACGCGGGCACCGGAGCGTCCGTCGGCGACGCCCCCGGCGCCGTGGCGCCGCGCGACGACGCCGCCGCACCGCGAGGCGGCGGTGCTCCGGAGTTCCGTGAGCGCGCGCCCGACGCGCGGCCCGAGCGCTCCGAGCGTCGGCCCGACGACCGCGGCCCGCGCGAGCGCTTCGATCCGCGTCGCGAGCGCGATGCGCGAGCTCCCTACGAGCCGCGGCCGCCGCGCGACGGCGGTGCACCGAACGCCGAGCGCGGTCCCGCGGCGGACGCGCGCGCCCCGGTCGGCGACCCGCAGCGCCGCGAGCAGGGCGAGCGCCCGCGCGACGGTTTCGCCGACGGCGGCGGCGCGCGCGACGGCGGCTTCGGCGATGGGCGCCAAGGTCGACGCCGCAGGCGTCGGCGCGGTCGCGGCGGACGCGGAGGCGGCTTCCAGGACGGCGGACCGCGCGGACCGGCGAGCCCCGCGGTCGCCGCGGTGGTCGAGGGCGGAGAGCCGCGCGCCGAGGTCGAGCGCCCGCGCGACGAGCGCGTGCGCGAACCGCGCCCCGAACGCGAAGCGCTCGCGCCCGCGAGCGGCATGCTCGTGCTCGAGAAGGGGCACACCGGCTACCTGCGCCGCTTCGAGAACGATCTCCTAGGCTCGAACGACGACGTGTTCGTGCCGCAGTCGCTGGTCGCGCGCTACAAGCTGCGCGACGGCTCGGTGATCGAAGGCCCGATCGTCCGCGGCGGTCCGAGCAAGCACCAGCTGCAGGACGTCACGACGGTCGACGGCCAGAATCCGCGCGAGATCGCGAATCTGCCGGCGTTCAAGCGCCTGACCAGCATCGATCCCGACTTCCACTACGCGGTCGGCGATCCGTCGGGCGACGTCAACCTCAAGATCCTCGACCTGCTCTGTCCGATCGGCCGCGGCACCCGCGGCTTGCTCGTCGCGCCGCCGCGGTCGGGCAAGACGATCCTGATGCGCAAGTTCGCGAAGGCGATCGAGGACTTCTATCCCGACGTCGAGTTGATCGTGCTCTTGGTCGACGAGCGGCCCGAGGAAGCGACCGAATGGAAGCGTTCGGTCTCGCGCGGTCACGTCTTCGTCAGCACCAACGACGAGCTCGCGGAGCGGCACTGCCAGGTGGCGGAAGCCGTGCAACTGCGCGCGCAGCGTTTGGTCGAGCTGGGCAAGGACGTCGTGCTCTTGCTCGATTCGATCACGCGCCTCGCTCGCGCCTACAACAGCGCGCAGGCGGGTTCCGGCCGGACGATGTCCGGCGGTATCGACTCGCGCACGATGGAGAAGCCCAAGGCGTTCTTCGGCTCGGCGCGCAACACCGAGACCGCGGGCTCTCTGACGATCCTCGGCACGACGCTGGTCGACACCGGCTCGCGGATGGACCAGGTGATCTTCGAGGAGTTCAAGGGCACCGGCAACATGGAGCTCGTGCTGTCGCGGCGTCTCTCCGACCGACGGATCTTCCCGGCGATCGACATCGAGAAGTCGGGGACGCGCAAGGAAGAGAAGCTGATCTCCGCGCGCAAGCTGAAGCAGATCCACATCCTCCGGCGCGTGCTCGCGAAGATGAATCCGTACGAAGCGATGGAGCTCCTGATCACCAAGCTCGAGGACGTCGAGAAGATCGAGGACTTCCTCAAGCGCTTCGAGGTCGACCCCGACGCCTGACCCCGCGCGCGGACGCGCCCCTCGTCCGCGCCGTCCTCCCCCGAGCCCCCGCGTGAGCTTCAAGGCGATCTTCGGCGCGTTCCTGGTCCTGCTGCTGTTGCCGCTCGTGTTGCGGCTCGCGCCGATCGGCCACGGCGCGCCGCGCAACTACGTGCCCGACACGCACGTGGTCAAGAACGCGCTCGGCATGGCGAAGGACAAGGACCTGATCCCGCCGGTCGGCAAGTATTCGTCGTATCCGTACCTGATCCCGTATCTCCTGCTGCCGATCTACGGCGGCGAGTACGCGGTCGGACGCGCGGTCGGCGCGTGGCATTCCGCCGACGAGTTCAAGGTGCGAGCGCTCGACTCGCCGGCGATCGTGCAGATCCCGGCGCGCGTGCTGATCGCGCTGTTCGGCGCGTTGTCGGCGCTCGCCGCGTTCGCCGCGGCGCGCGCGCTCGGACTGAAGTCGGGCGCGTGGGCGGCCGCATTCCTGGTCGGCACGTCGCTGTTGCACGTCCAGCTCTCGACGCACGAGCGACCGTGGATCCCCGTCGTGTTCTTCGGGTTGCTCGCGGTCGGCTCGGCGGCGAAGCACGCGAGCGACGGCCGCGTCTTCTCGCTGCTCGCGGCGGCGCTCTTCGCCGCGCTCGCGTTCGCGTGCCATCAGTCGGGGCTGATCTTCCTCGGGCTGGTCGGTCTCGCGTGGGCTGCTGCGCCGGGCACGACCGATGGCGCGGGCTGGCGGCGGAGGATCGCCCGCGGCGTGATCGCGGTCGCGGGGTTCGCCGTGCTCGCGTTGCTCGTCGGGCATCCCTACTACCTGCGCTACGGCCGCGTGCCGCAGTCGGACGTCGTCGGCGGCGAACTCGCGTCCGGCAACTTCTCCGTCGGCGGCCAGGCGGTGCGCCTCGGCCTCTCGTGGAGCTCGGTCGAGCACCTCGCCGTCTCGTTCTTCGCGTACGACCCGGTGCTGGTCGTGCTCGGCGTCGTCGGACTCTTCGTCTGGGCGCGCGAGCGACGCTGGACGATGCTCTTCGTCTTCACGCTCGGCATCGGCGTGTTCTTCCTGACCAACCCGAGCGACCACGTGCGCTACCTGTTGCCGGTCGGCACCGTGCTCGCGTTGTTCGCCGCGCGGACGGTCGAGCTCGCGTGGACGCGGCCGGCGACGCGCTCGATCGTCGCGGTCTTGCTCGCGGTGCCGCTGGTGCAGGCGGTGCGCTTCGACGTCGTGCTCGCGCGCGAGGACACGCGCGCAGAGGCGGAGCGACGGCTCGCCGAGCTGCCGCAGGGCGCGCGCGTCGCGATCGACCACTACGGACCGGCGGTCGACCTCGATCGCAGCTCGCTCGAGCGGCTCGCGAGCTTGCGCGAGCTGCGCCAACGCGAGGCGAACCGACTCGAGTTCCTGAAGCTCGGCGCGTATCCGCCCGAGCGACTCGGGCTCGACGCGGTGTTCGTCGAGGAGCTGCTCGGTGTCGATCCGCGGACCGGCGAGTACGGCGTGCAACCGGCGCTCGCGGCGCGCGGCGCGACGCCGCGCGAGCTCTTCGAAGCGCTCGGCGTCACCCACGTGCTCCTGGTCGATCGCGACGGACACGGCTCGCGGCTCGACGCGCTCGCCGCCGAAGGCCGCGAAGCCTGGCAAGTCCGCCCGTCGCGGTCGGGCAACGCGCCGGTCGAAGCGTTCTTGCCGACCGAGATGCAGTTCCCGCTGACCGCGCTCTGGCAGGTCGACCGACCGGGGCCGGCGATGCGCTTGATCGAACTCGCAAGCGGTCGCTGAACGCGTGCGGCGTGGCCCACGGGCCGCACGCGAGTCGACTCCGGTGGCCGATCGCGCTGTGCGCGGCCGCACGGGGAGGAGAACAGGTCGCGCCTCCGAGCCGGGTGAGAGACGAGGGAGACGGGTTGGCGCGGAAGCGCGACCGCAGGACAACACGTCGCGCGGCCCCGAAAGGGTTCAACGAATTCCGAGTCCTCGCCGGTTCGAGCGCCCGACCGCGGCGTTGGACCTCGGATACAGTGGGGTCGGAGAGAGGGAGAGTCGCTGAACCCCGAGCGAGTCGAGCGGCATGGAGCACGACGAATCACCGATCGATCCCGCCATGAGTTCGGAATCCCCCGAAGCGCTGCTCGCGCACTCGTCGTTCGTCCATGCGCTCGCGTCGCGCTTGGTGTTCGATCGCGAGGACGCCGAGGACGTCGCGCAGGACACGTGGGTGTCGTACCTGCGCTCGCGGCCCGACGCGTCGCGGCCGCTCGAGGGCTGGTTCCGGCGCGTCGTTCAGAACCACGCGTTGCAGCATCGGCGCGGTTCGGGCCGCCGCGACGCGCGCGAGCAGGCGGTCGCGCGCCCGGAAGGCCTGCCGTCGACCGACGAGATCGTCGAGCGCGAGAACGCGCGCCGCGCGGTGATCGACGCGCTGGTCGCGTTGCGTGAACCGTACCGCGCGACGATCCTGCTGCGCTTCTACGAGGACCTGTCGCCCGCCGAAGTCGCCGAGCGACTCGGCGTGCCGCTCGAGACGGTGCGCACCCGGCTGAAGCGGGGACTCGCGTTGCTGCGGGAGCGTCTGGACGCTCGTTCGGGCGGCCGCGAGCAATGGACGCTCGCGTTGCTGCCGCTCGCGCTGCCGCGCGGCGCTTCGCTCGAGGTTTCGCGGCAACTCGCGCGCGGCGCGGACGGTGCGTGGCGCGCGAAGCTCGCCGCGTTGCTCGGCGTGGTGTTGGTCGCGCTGTTCTTCGGTCGCTGGCTGCTCGACGACGCGGGCGCGGTCGACGCCGCGAGCGCGGATTCGACCGTGGTCGCGAGCCCGTCGGCGCTGTCCGGACCGGACGTCGCGCAGGCTGCGACCGGCTTCGAGCGGCTGAGCGTCGCGCCGGAACCGCGCGTCCAACCGTGGCGGGTCTCGGTCGTCCGCGACCTCGACGGGCTCCCGCTCGCCGAGCTGGACGTCGACGTGCGCATCGCCGGTCGCGAAGCCGAACGTCGACGGACCGACGAGTTCGGACGCCTCGCGTTCGCGGTGCCGGTCGGCCGTGGCGTGCTCCTCGCCACCGCGGGCTCCGACGCCGCGCTCGGCGGTGAACTCGCGCTCGCGCCGCTCGAAGCGGCCGACGTCGACGGAGCGCTCGAGGCTCGCGAGGTCGCGTGGACGTTGCCGGCCGCCTCGTCGGTCGCCGGGCGCGTGCTCGACGCCGCCGGCGCGCCCGCGGGCGGCAGCACCGTGACGCTCTTCCGCGATCTGCGGCCATTCGTCGACGCCGGCTCGCCGGTCGATCCGGCCGCGACCGTCGTCACCGACTCCGACGGTCGCTTCGAGTTCCGCGGGCTGCCGCAGGAGTTCTCGGTGATCGCGACGCGCGGCGACGAGGTCGCGATCGCCGGGCTCTCCGCGCAGCTCGAGCGACCGGCGGCGGTCGCCGACGTCGAGCTGACGCTCGCGCCGGCGTGGCGCGTGCGCGGCCGCATCACCGATCCGCGCGGCAATCCGCTCGCCGACGTCGAGCTCGGAGCGGCGAACCACGATCGTCGCGGGCGCGGACGCTCCGCGGGGCACGCGGGAGTCAGCTATCGCACGTTCGTGCGCCAACGGGTCCGATCCGGCGCGGATGGACGCTTCGAGTTCGCCGCCCTCGCCGCGACCGCGCACGAGGTCCGCGCGACCCGCGCGGGTTACGTCGAGGACACGCGCTCGATCAGCGGGCCGACCGACGAGCTCGACTTCGTGTTGCACGAAGGCGTCGAGCTGGTCGCTCGCGTGCTCGGTCGCGCAGGCACGCCGCTCGCGGGTGCGACCGTTCGGGTGCTCGGGCCGTCGAGCGACCCGCGCACCGAACTCGTCGCCGACGCCGACGGGCGCGTCGTGCTCTCGCTCGCGCGGGAGCAGCGCGGGTTCCTGCGCGCCTCCGCTCCGGGCTACGCGACGAGCTTCGGCCGGCCGTTCTCGCTCGCCGATTCGTCCGGCGAACTGGTGCTCGAGCTCGAACCTTCGCAGCCGATCGTCGGCCGCGTCGTCGACGCCGACGGTGCCCCGGTCGCCGAGTGCGACGTGCAGGCGCGGCTCGCCGGCGAGTACGTCGCCGAGCTGCGCGAGCTCTGGGTGCCGAAGCTCGATGCGTCGTTGCTCTTCGCGCGCGCGCGGACCGACTCGAACGGTGAGTTCGTGCTCGACGGCACCGATGGGCGCGAGTACGAGCTCGGCGCGACGCCGCCGGGCGCGACCTCGGCGCGCGCGGTCGCGAGGGTCGCCGGCGGGCAGACCGGGGTCGAGCTGGAGCTCGATGCGCGCGCGGAGAACACGCTGAGCTTCCGCGGCCGGCTCCATTCGCGGCTGTCCGGCGTGCCGATCGAGTACTTCCGCGTGGTCGCGCAACGCGTCGGAGTGCAGGGCTCGCGCGTGGTCGCCGCGCGCAACTTCCGCGAGGCGGACGGAGAGTTCCGGCTGTTCGCGGGTCGACCCGGCACGTGGTGGCTCTGGGTGCGCGCGGAGGGCTACGCTCCGCTGTTCGTCGCGCCGCGCGAGTATCCCGCGGGCGAGGCGGTGCTCGACTACCCGCTCGACCGAGCCGCGACGATCGACGTCCACGTCGTCGACGCGCGCGGCGCCGCGGTGCAGGGGGCGCGCGTGATCTGCTCGGAGAGCGACGGCACGCCGCTGCCGACGATGATCAGCTCCTCGTACTGGTTGAACTCGGTGCCGTGCGACACCCGCGGCGTCGCCGCGTTGGTCGGCGTCCCGGCGCGCGCGTTCCGCGTCGAGGTGCGAGTGCCAGAGTTGAACGAGCTCTTCGGCTTCGACGTCGATCCGACGATCGCGCTCGACCGTCGGGTCGAGCTCGCGCTCCCGGTCGATCTCACGTCGCCGCGACGGCCGCTCGAGCTCTCGTTGCTCACGAGCGCCGATGCGACGCCCGCCGGCGAGTTCTCCGGCGAGCCCGTCTCCGCGCCGCCGTGGGTGGGGCGCTGCACCGTGCGCGTGCTCGGCGCGCGCGGCGCCGTCACCGCGAGCTTCGCAGGCGTGTCCGACGCGCGGGGCTTCCAGCTCGAGAAGCCGTTCACCTACTTCGTCGTCAGCGTCGACGGAGGCTCGAAGGACTCCCACGTCTTCCTGGAGACCGTCAGCGTCGATCCCGCGGGGCTGCGCGACGGGCCGGAGCTGCTCGCTCCGGGGCGCCTGCGGATCGCGATCCCGTTCGACGCGGTGCTGTTGGAGGTGCTGCGCGACGGCCAGGCGCCCTTCCACGTGCCGCTCGAGGGCCGCGGAGAGTCTGGACTCCTCTTGCGCTTGCCGTCGTCGCGCTGAGTCGTCGCGCGGTTCAGCGGCGCGAGTGCGCGCTCGCGAGGTAGTAGAACAGCGCGAGCGCGGTGAAGCCGTCCGCGATCTCTCCCGCGGCGAGCAACGCGCGCACTTCGGCCTCGCGGAAGCGATGGACGGTGATCTGCTCGCTGCGCTCCGGCGCGGGTCCGTCGTTGGGCTCGCAATCGAGAGCGACGAACGCGTGCGCGTAGTGGGGGCTGATGCCGTTGATCGGATAGAAGCCCGGCAGGCGGACGAGCCGCTTCGTCGTGCAGCCGGCTTCCTCGGCGAGCTCGCGCAGCGCCGCCGCCTCGGGCGCTTCGCCGGGCGCGATCCGTCCGGCGGGCACTTCCCAATGCGTCTTGCCGTGGACGTAGCGGTACTGCCACAGCAGCGCGATGTCGCCGTCGGGGAAGACCGGCACGACGACGATCGCGTCGTCGACCTCGAAGACGTGGTAGTCCTGCTCGTGGCCGTCGGGCAGACGGATCCAGTCCTTGCGCAGACCGCACCAGCGCGAGTCGTAGATGCGCTCGCTCGACAGCCGATCGAACGGACGGAACGGCTGCGGCGACGGCTCGCGCGGCTCGGCGCTCATCGACGTTCGTGTCCGATCGATCCGTTGCGGGCGGTCAGTGCGACGCGCCCGGCCACAGGGTCCGCCAATCGCGCTCGCGAGCCGGCGCCCGGCCCGCGAGGCGCTCGAGCAGCGCCGGCGACACGCGCAGGTCCTCGAGCGCGGTCTCCGACAGCGCCTGACCGCACGCTTCGACGATCGAACCGGCGTCGAGGTGCTGGTACGCGTAGATCTGATCGGGGCGGCCGCACTTCGAGAACTTGCGGACCGCGAGCGTGCGTTGCTTGACGCCGACGATCGAGCCGATGTTGTCGAGCAGGCCCGCCTCGCCGTCGCACACCGCGACGATCGGGACTCGGCGCCCGGCGATCGAGACGAGCTCGGGCTCGTCGGTCGCCGCGCCCGAGGTCGCGTGGAGATCGCCGTCGATGCCGAGACGGTCGCGGAGGTGCTGGTAGCCGTCCTTCTCGCCGAGGATGCCGAGCAGGAGCTCGGGTGACGTGACGACGATCACGTTGGCGAAGATGCCGCGCTCGGCGAGCTGGCGCGAGGCCTCCAGTGCCTCGGTGGTCGGCGAACCCATCGCGAAGACGTGCACGACGTTGTCGCCCGGCTCGTAGCCGGCGTAGCCGCGCCAATCGACCAGGTAGTACGCGCCCGCGAGCACGTCGGCGCGCAAGCGCTCGAGCAGCTCGGCCTCGGGCTTCGCCGGCAGGATCGCTTCGTCCTGCGCCTCGCCCCACTCCGCGCCCGCGCCCTTCGGCTTCAGCGGCGCGACCACCGAGCCCTCGACCTTCGAGTTCGCGTGCGTGCGCACGTACTCGAGCAGGAGCTTCTGCGGGATCCCGCGGGTCACCGCGCGGATCAACACGCCGCGGCGGCCTTCGTTGGTGTCCTCCATGTGGCGCTTGATCGCGTCTGCGAGGATCCAATCGACCTCGACCGCGAACAGCGGTTCCCACGTGATCAAGTTGGGGATCTGGATGTCGCTCTTCCACGAGTGCTGCGCGCCCTCGGAGGAGAGCGTGACGCCGCTCGGCGTGCCCATCAGCACGAACTCGGCGCCCCAGTAGAGGTTGTAGTAGAGCTGGTCGAGCGCGCGTTTGATGAAGAAGTCGTACACGGTCATGATCGGGAAGAACGGCAGGCCCGTGTAGTGGGCCATCTTCCCGAACGCCGCGACCGCGCTCATGCAGTTCGCTTCGGCGATCTCGAAGCGGATGTGGCGCGTCCACACCTCTTCGTTGGTGACGAGCTGCGGGTGGCGAGCGTCGACCTCGAGTTCCTCGTCGAGCGCCTCGGCGACGTCCGGCCCGTAGATCCGGCTGTCCATCGCGGGCGAGATGTTGGTCGACGTGCCGACGTCCGGCGAGAGCGTCAGCACGAAGTCCGCGGCGGTCTTCCAGCGCTGTTCTTCCTCGGAGAGCGCTCGCGCGCTGGTCGCGGTCTCCGGCCCGCCTTCGTCCGCGGTGCCGATGCGCACCAGCTTCGCGGCGATCTGCCCCCACATCCATGGCGTGTGGGCGATCGGGAACAGCGACAGATCGATCCCGAGCGTCTCCGGGATGCCGCCGTCGGTGTCGATCGCGCGGCGGATCCACTCTCGGTTCTCCGCTCGCAGGCGAGCGTGCTCCTCCATGCCGTTCCGGAAGAGCTCGCGGCGCGCGGCGAGCCAGCGGCCTTCCGCCGAGTCCTCGGGGAACAGCGCGAACGGGTCGTCGGTCGACAGCCCCGCGCGCGCGAGCAGGCTCTCGACTTCCTTCTTGTTCGGCAGCGCCGAGTGGTTCGACGGGTTGGCCTGGCACTCGAGGTTCCAGCCCTTGATCGTGTGCGCGATCACCAGCGTCGGCCGCGCGCGCTCCATGCGCGCTTCGGTCAGCGCGTCGATCAGCGCCGGGAAGTCGTGGCCGCCGACGTCGTGGAAGAGCGCGAGCACCTCGGCGTCGCTCATTCGCGCGAGCAACTTCTCGGAGCGCGGCACCTTTTGGATCGCGCGACGGCGCATGTCCGCCGGGTCGCGCGCGAGCATCAGCATCTGGTACTCGTAGTCGGAGAGCGCGCCTTCGAAGAGCTCGCGCAGCGCGTCGCCGTCGGTCTGCTGGAACCACTGTTTGCGGATCGAGCCGTGTCGCACCTGGATCACGCGCCAGCCGTTGGCGGTCGCGGTGCGCTCGATGCGGTCGCAGTCCGCTCCGCGCAGGCTGCGCTCGTTCGGGATGCGCGTGCCGTCGAGGTTCTGGCGGTTGTAGTCGACGATCCACGTGACGTTCGCGAGGTCGCGCTCGGCGACGTCGGGCAAGCACTCGAGCAGCGAGCCTTCACGGAACTCCGAGTCGCCGATCAGCGACCAGAAGTGCGCGCCCTCGGGCACGCGCCAACGGTGGTCCGCGGCGTAGCGATAGGCGAGCGCGAGGTACACCGACACCACGGGCGGGATGCCGACCGACCCCGACGGCAGGAAGTGGAACGAGTCCGGATCGGTGCGAGCGTGGTAGCTCTGGAAGACATCCGGATCCTCCGCGGACGCGAACTTCCGCAGGTTGTGCATCACGCGCTTCTGCTCGGTCGGCGTCAGGTACACGCCGCTCTCGCGCCGGAAGAGCTGCATCAAGTGGTGCAGCGAGTGGTCGACCGGCGACGCGTGCGGCTTGCAGCACACGAAGTCCGCCGGCTGGCGCACCGCGAGGTGCAGCGCCGCGAGGATGTGCATCGAGCTCGCGCAGGATGCGGGGTGACCGCCGACCTTCGGATCGCCGGGCCGCTTCTCCTTGCGGGTGTTGGCGACGTGGATCATGTACTGCGTCTGCGCGAAGGCGCGCGTCGTGATGCTCTCGAGCACCTGCAGTCCGGGTGCGCTTTCGTGCGGGGTCTTCATCAGCTGGGCGAGCTTGCCTTGGTCACCCGCTTCGACCGGCGGGCGCTGGAAAGGGACGTCGCGGAAGGTGGTGTTGCCTTCGATGGGCGTCGGCATGTCGGTGGACGGAGAGGGTCGGGCCGTTCGGAGCTTTGCGGTGTCGGACGCGATGCGTCGTCGAAACCACTTCGTCTACCGCATCGCAGCCGAGCAAACTACCCCATTCACAGGCACGCGCAAGGTTGCAGATGTGTCACCGAAACGCGCGTCGAGCCGCGCGCTCACCCGTGATTCGAACGATCGCGCGCTGGTGACCGACCTCGGCTCCGCGCGCGCCACCCGCGTGTCCCTCCGCCGGTCCTGGGCCTTCGCGCAGGTTTGGTCGTTCGCGCGGCAACCGCCTACGATGGGCGCGCAGACACCACGCCGACTCAGAGCCGCGCCACGCGCGGGGAAAGCATGCCGATGAGTCCGTCGAGCGAACCCGGCCACCTGATGGCCGAGATCGAGCGCTTGCGTGCCCGCGAGCGCGAGTGGTTCGCGGTCGCGGAGACTGCGATCGCGCGGGAACGTCGGGCGCTGGAATTCGCGCGCGCGCTCGGCGAGCTCTCGCGCAGCTCGACGCTGGAAACCAAGGGGCTGCGCCCGGCGCTGCGCGAGATCCTCCGCTACGCAGCGAAAGCGCTCGACGCGACGCGCGTCGGCGTCTGGGTGTTCGGCGAGTCGCACCAGAGCCTCGAGTGTCTGGTGCTGCTCGATCGAGCTCGCGACCGTGAGGAAACCGGCCAGCGGATCGATGCCGCGGCGTTCCCCGCGTACTTCGCGGCGCTCGAGGACGAGCGCGTGATCGCCGCCGGCGACGCGCAGGCGGATCCGCGCACGAGCGAGCTCGGGCCGAGCTATCTCGAGCCCCTGGGGCTCGCGTCGTTGCTCGACGCGCCGGTGCGCGTGTTCGGCCGATCGGTCGGGGTCGTCTGCCACGAGTTCGAGCGGCCGCACGAGTTCACCACCGAGGTCCAGACGTTCGCGGCGACGATCGCCGACTTCGTCGCGCTCGCGCTCGAACGCCGTCAACGCCGCGAGGCCGAGGACATCGCCAGCGCGAGCGAAGCGAAGTACCGACACCTGGTCGAGTCCCTGCCGGCGGTCGTCTACTCGTTCCAGCTGCGCGGGCTCGCGCTCGACTACGTCAGTCCGCAGATCGAGACCCTGACCGGCGTCGATCCCGAGCGCTACCTCGCCGACGGCGAGCAGTGGTGGGCCTCGATCCATCCCGACGAGCGCGCCGACGTGCGTCGACGGGTCGAACTCGCGGCCGCGCGCGGCATGCCGTCGTCGCTCGAGTACCGCGTGCGGCACACCAACGGCGCGACGCGCTGGGTCCAGGACTCTTTCCGCGTCGTGCGCAGCGCCGAAGGCACTCCGATCGCGCTGCAGGGTCTGATCGAGGACATCACCGCGCGCAAGCTCGACAGCCTCGCCCGCGCGGAGCACGAACGACGCTTCCAGAGCCTGCTCGAGTCCGTGCAGGCGATCGCCGTGATGATCGACCGCGAGGGCAGGGTGACGTTCGCCAACGAGTTCCTGCTCGCGTTGGTGGCGCGTCGCCGCGAGGACGTCGTCGGTCGCGATTGGTTCGACTTGATGCTCCCGCCGGAGGAGCGCGAGCGCGTGCGCGCGTTGTTCCTCGACGACACGCGCCGCGGCACGATCGCGCCGAGCTACGAGAATCACGTGCTCGCTGCGAACGGAGAGAAGCGCCTGATCCTGTGGAGCAACACGGTGCTCCGCGATACGTCGGGCGAGGTGCTCGGCACGGCGAGCCTCGGCGTCGACGTGACCGACAAGGTTCGCGTGCAGGAAGAGCACCTGCTCGCGCAGAAGAAGGAGAGCCTCGGCCGGATGGCCGCGGGCATCGCGCACGACTTCAACAACCTGCTGACGGTGATCCTCGGCGGCCTGGAGTCCGGACTGCTCGCGACGGCGGTCACCGACGGCTCGCGCGCGGACCTCGAGCGAGCGTTGCTCGCCGCTTCGCGCGCGCGCGACCTGACCGGCTCGCTGCTCGCGTACGCGCGCAAGCGCAACCTGGTGCAGCGCGTGTTCGAGATCGATCCGCTGGTCGGCGAGACGCTGCGCATCCTGCGGTCGCTGGTCGGGCCGAGCGTCCACCTCGCCACGGACCTCCACGCCGAAGGCGCTTGCGTGCGCGCGGATCCGGCGCTGCTCGAGCAGGTGTTGATCAACCTCGGGGTCAACGCGCGCGACGCGATCGGCGCGCACGGTCGCATCCGGTTCTCGACCGAGCTCGTGCTGCTCGACGGCACGCGTCCGGGGCTCTCGCTCGAGCCGGGGCCGTACGTCTGCATCGCGGTCTCCGACGACGGGCCTGGGATTTCCGCGACAGCGTTGCCGCGCATCTTCGACCCGTTCTTCACCACCAAGGGCGAAGGCGCCGGCGTCGGGCTCGGGCTCTCGTCCGCGCAGGGCATCGTCCAGCAAGCGCGCGGTGACCTGTGCGTCGAGAGCTCGCCGGGCGCCGGCGCGACGTTCCGGATCTACCTTCCGCGCGTCGCCGCGGGCGTCGGGTTCGCGCCGGTGGAGGCCGCGACCTTCTCGTCGCCGTCCGGCGGCGAGCGCGTGTTGCTCGTCGAGGACCAGGAGCTCGTCCGGCACTTCATCGCGTCGTCGCTCGCGCACTTCGGCTACGACGTGCGCTCGGCGAGCACGTTCGACGAGGCGCTCGCGCTCGCGCGCACCGCACCGGACGCGATCGACGTCGTCGTCACCGACCTCGACATCCCCGGCGGCAACGGGATCGAGCTCGCGCGGCGCTTGCAGGCGATCCTGTCGAACGCGGGCGTGCTCGTCATCTCCGGTTTCGGCGACGTCGCGGAGCGAGCGGCGGCGATGTCGGGCGTCGCGGTGCTGCCGAAGCCGTTCACGCCGCTCGAGCTCGCGAGCCGAATCCGTGAGGTGCTCGCGCGCTGATCAGGCGCGCGGGCGAGGCGAAGTGATCCGCAGGCGGCTGCCGGAGCGCGGGCCGAGCGCGGCCTCGTAGAGCTCTCGATACGTCGCGCGCATGATCCGCGCGTCGAAGCGGGCCGCGACGGCGGCGCGGTTCGCGGCGCCGAGCGCCCGGGTCCGGACGGGGTCGCGCGCGAGCTCGAACAGGCTGTCCGCCAGCCGGTTCGCGACGTCGGTACCGAGCGCGTGCACCGCGCCGCGATTGGGCTCGGCGAGCATCGCGCGCACGTCGCCGACGTCGGTCGCGACCACCGGCAGCCCGCACGCCATCGCCTCGAGCAACGCGAGCGGCTGCTGCTCGGTGTCCGACGAGATCGCGAACGCGTCCATCGCTCGGTAGTGCGCGCGCGGATCGGCGTGGTAGCCCGCGAAGTGCACGCGCCCGGCGAGCTCCGGCCGCGCGGCGAGCCGCTCGAGCTCCGCGCGCATCGGCCCGTCGCCGAGCAGCAGCACGTGGACGTCGACGCGGTCGCGCGCGCGCGCCGCGGCGTCCAAGAGGCGCGCGAAGTTCTTCTCCGCGCGCAGGTGCCCGACTCCGCCGACGACGAACGCGGCGTCGGGGATGCCGAGCTCGCGCCTCAGCGCCGAATTCCTCGGCGCGGGGGCGAAGCGCTCGAGGTCGATGCCGTTCGGGACGAAGTGCACGAGGTCCGACGGCAGCCGGTAGCTCTCGCGCGCGATCCGCTGCAGCTTCTCGCTGATCACGATCACCGCGTGCACGCCCGGCAACACCGCGCGGCGCAGCCAGACGCGACGCGCCTTCAAGCCGCCGGCTTCGTCGGGATTGAAGCCGTCCTCGTGGTGGATGCACGGCAGCGACGCGAGCTTCGCCGCGATCACCGCGTCGAGCGCGCCGAAGTTGTACGTCAGCACCAGGTCCGGCGCTTCGCGGATCAGGAGCTGACGCAGCGCGAGGACGGTGCGCGGCGTGCTCGCCTTCGGCGGAGCCTGGAGCACGTGCACCTCGACGTCGTCGCCGACGAGTGCGCTCGCGCGCGTATCGCCGTCGAGCGCGACCACCGAGTGGCGGAACGCCCGCCCGAACGCGCGCATCAAGCCGACGGTTCGCACCTGCGGTCCCGCCGGGGCGAACGTCGCGAAGACGTGCAAGAGGTGGGGGACCCTCGCACGCTCGTCGATCATGAGCTCGGCTTCTTCTGCGCGCGCACGGCGACGTCGAGGAAGCGCTCGCGCTCCTCGACGGGCTTCCAGCCGAGCACGCTGCGCGCCAGATTGGAGGTCAGCGTCGGTCGCAGCTCGCGGCTCTTCAGGTCGCGCCACGACGGGAACGCGGCGTCCTTGCGGCGGCCGGCCATCTTGACGACCCATTTGCCGATCTCGAGCGTCTGCGAGAACGCGAGGCCGCGCGGGTGGAAGTCGAGCTTGCGTCCGCTCGCCTTCGCGAACTCCGCGACGATCTCGCGCGCGGTGAGCCCGGTGTTCGCGGCGAGGTTGAGCGCCTTGCCGTCGAGCTCCTTGCCTTCGTGAGCGATCACGCGCGCGAGCCCTTCGGCGACGTCCTCGACCCAGATCGCGGGCACCGGCGTGTCGCCGCGGCCCCAACCGACGCAGTGGTTGTCGCGCACCCACAGGCCGAGGCCGGAGTGCTGCATCGCGCTGCCCGGGCCGAGCACCACCGCGGGGCGCACGATCACGAGCGCGAGCTGCTTCTCCTTCGCGAGCGCCATCAACGCGTTCTCCGCGGCGATCTTGCCGCGCGCGTAGAGCGAGCGCACTTCGGGCTTCGGATCGGGCGGCACGTCGTCGTCGAGCTTCGCGCCGGCGTCCGCGCCGCAATAGAGCGCCGCGGACGACGAGACGTAGACGTAGCGCGCGACGCCGTGCGCGGCGCAAGCTTCCGCGATCTTCCGCGAGCCCTGCACCATCGCGCGCTCGACCGCTTCCCAGCTCGAGCCGTTGCCGGTCGCGAGCTGCACGACGCAGCGCGCGCCCTTGACCGCGTCGGCGAGCGACGCGGCGTTCTCGAGATCGCCGAGCACGAGCCGCAGCTTGCCGCTCGCGGCCGCGTTCGCGATCGTCCTCGGCAACGAGTGCGTGCGACGGACGATCACGGTCACCGGGAAGCCGCGGTCGAGCAGGCGCTGGACCGTCGGTTGGCCGATGAACCCGGTGCCGCCGATGATCACGACCTCGCCGGGCCGCGCGGCGCCGCCGACCTCGAGCTTCGGCTGGCCCGCGTTCTCCGCCGGGATGCCGTCGGCGGTCGTTTCGCACCATTCGAGCACCTCCGCGCCGTCCTCGGCGGTCGCGGGCAGGCGCGCGCCGTCGCGCAGCGCCCGGTGGAACGCCTGGATCGAGCCGCGCATGCCGGCGAAGAACGCGTCCTCGCGGCGGCCGAGCCCGAGCGTCTGGCGCAGGTAGAACCACAGCCCGCGGCGCGCGCTGCGTCGCAGGTCGCCGCCGCGCCGCCAACCGGCGAGGAAGCTGTTCCAGAAGTCGAGCCAGAGCGTCTTCTCTTCCGCTGCGATCAGGTTGTGGAACAGGTCCGCCTCGAGCTCGCCGTCGGAGCCGAGCACCTCGATCGTGCTGCGCGTGAAGCTCTGACCGAACGCGAGGTAGATCTCCGCGCTCGCCTTCTCGCCCTGCGCGGCGACCAGCCAACGGTCGTGGAAGACCTGGCCCGGGTTGAGCTCGCGTGTGCCGAGCAGCGACGTCTTCGCCTGCACGACCTTGCCGATCAGCGCGTGCAGCTGCGCGTACGGGTGGGGCGCCTGCTCGAACACGATGTTGCGCGGCGCGCGGAACATCCAGTGCGAGAAGTCGCCGGCGTCGAGCTGGCGCAGCGGCACCGAGAGGCACACGCGGACGTGCTCGACGCGGCCGATCTCGCCGGCGCGGACGCGCGCGAGCAGCTCGGCGAACGCCGGGTGGTGCACCGCGTTGTGGTTGACCGCGAGCGGGACGCCCTTCGCGCGCGCGAGCTCGCCGAGCTCCCGCGCTTCGCGCGACGTCAGCGCGAGCGGCTTCTCGACGAACGCGCCGATGCCGAGCTCGAGCAGCTCCTTGGTGACCGCGACGTGCAGCGCCGGCGGCACCAGCACGTGGGCGACGTCGACGCCGACGTCGACGAGCTCCCGCAGCGTCTTGACCGCCTTGGCGACGCCGAACTTGCGCGCCGCGCGCTCGGCCTTGACCAAGTCGAGGTCGCAGACCGCGACCACCTCGACCGCGTCGGTCGCGCGGAGGATCTCCAGGTGGAAATCGGCGATGAAGCCGGTGCCGACGACGGCGACGCGGGTCTTCGGGCCGAGCGGTCGGGATCGTTGGGTCACTTTCGGCGCGGGGGCGGGATGGGCTGCGGACGGGGCGACGGTGGGCATCGTGGGTGGGCGGCCATGGTAGGGCCGCGCGGGTGCCGCTCAATCAGGACGAGGGCGCGAAGGGCGGTTCGAGGTCGCTTCATCGGCTCTTCGCGGCCTCCGGCCAGAGCCCCGGACTCGTTCGGACGCCCGCTCCGGCGCCCGATTTCCGGATCGGGGCCGGTTCGGGTCCGGATTCGCCGCGCGGATTTCAGCCTCAGCGGTCGCGCGGCCGACATCGGGAGCCTCCTCCTTCTTTTGGGCCCGGCGCTCGCCCCGTGCGGACGTCCGGGCCCTCTCCATTTCCTAGGGCCGCCTCCGCGCGCGCCCTTTCAGCGGCCGGCGCGGGTGGCTAGACTCGGCGTTTTCCACCGCGTCGTCGCGGACCTCGAACAGCGCTCCGCGCCGCCGAGCCAGAGGCGCACGCCTCGAGCCGGAGGCGCATGCGAGAAGCGGCCAGCGGCAACGAGCGGAGGCGTCGGTCCAGGGGCGGCGGGTGGGGAGGAGCCCCATGCCGCACGAGATGCCCCTAGGCCTGACTTTCGACGACGTCCTCTTGGTCCCGCGCCACTCCGACGTGATGCCGCGGGACGTCGACGTCGCGTCGCGCTTCTCGCGCAACGTCGCCTTGAACATCCCGCTGGTCTCGGCGGCGATGGACACGGTCACCGAAGCCGAGCTGGCGGTCGCGCTCGCGCGCGAGGGCGGCCTCGGAGTGATCCACCGCAACCTGACGATCGAAGGTCAGATCCGCGAGGTCGAGAAGGTCAAGCGCTCGGCGAACGGCGTGATCCTCGATCCGGTGACGCTGCCGCCGACCGCGCGCATCGGCGACGCCCGCGAGATCATGCGCAAGCACAACATCTCGGGGCTCCCGATCGTCGAGGGCGAGACCGTCGTCGGCATTCTGACGAACCGCGACTGCAAGTTCGAGGCGAGCGACGACGTGCCGGTAGCGCACCTGATGACCGGCGAGAACCTGGTGACCGCGCCGCCGGGGACTTCGCTCTCCGCCGCGCGTGACCTGCTGCACAAGCACAAGGTCGAGAAGCTCCTGATCGTCGACGAGAAGATGCGCCTGCGCGGTCTGATCACGATGAAGGACCTCAAGATGCTCGCCGCGTTCCCGCGCTCCGCGCGCGACGAGCGCGGTCGCCTGCGCGTCGGCGCCGCGGTCGGCGTCAAGGACTACGAGCGTTCGGAGGGTCTGGTCGCGGCCGGCGTCGACGTCCTGGTCGTCGACACGGCGCACGGGCACTCGAGCAACGTGCTGAGCACCGTGCGCGAGCTCAAGAAGCGCCTCTCGGTCGACGTCGTCGCCGGCAACATCGCGACCGCGGAAGCGGCGAAGGAGCTCGCCGCCGCGGGCGCCGACGGCATCAAGGTCGGCATCGGGCCGGGCTCGATCTGCACGACGCGGATCGTCGCCGGCATCGGCGTGCCGCAGCTCACCGCGGTGATGGACGTCTGCGCCGCGGTCAAGGACCTCGACGTGCCGGTGATCGCCGACGGCGGCATCCGCTTCTCGGGCGACCTGGTCAAGGCGCTCGCCGCCGGCGCGTCGTGCGTGATGCTCGGCTCGCTGTTCGCCGGTCTCGAGGAGAGCCCAGGCGAGGTGATCCTCTACAAGGGCCGCTCGTTCAAGTCCGTGCGCGGCATGGGCTCGCTCGGCGCGATGATGCAAGGCGGCAAGGAGCGCTACCGCCAGGCCGACGTCAACGAGATCGACAAGCTGGTGCCCGAGGGCATCGAGGGCATGGTGCCGTACAAGGGCAAGCTCTCGACGTTCACGTATCAATTCGTCGGCGGGTTGCGCTCGGGCATGGGCTACGTCGGCGCGAAGAACGTCCGCGAGCTCTGGAAGCGCGCGCAGTTCGTGCGCGTGACGACCGCCGGCGTGCGCGAGAGCCACCCGCACGACGTCAGCATCACCAAGGAAGCTCCCAACTACTACCACCACAACCAGGAATGAGCTCCCTCGTCCGCGGCGTCCTGGTCGTCGACCTCGGCGCGCAATACGCCCAACTGATCGCTCGCCGCGTCCGCGAAGCGGGCGCCTACTGCGAGATCTCGCCGGCCCCGCGCGCGCTCGAGCACGCCAAGCGCATGGACCTCGCCGGCATCATCCTGTCCGGCGGACCCGCGTCGGTGTACGCGGCGGACGCGCCGGTGTTGCCGCGCGAGATCCTGGAGCTCGGCGTGCCGGTGCTCGGCATCTGCTACGGGATCCAGTGGATGGCGCAAGCGCTCGGCGGCAAGGTCGAGCGCGCCGACAAGCGCGAGTTCGGTCGCACTCCGATCACGGTGACGCGCTCCGAGGACGTCTTCGAAGGCGTCGGCGGCCGCACGGTGGTGTGGATGAGTCACGGCGACCAGATCTCGAAGCTGCCCGACGGCTTCGGCGTGTACGCGAGCTCCGAGACGTGCCCGTTCGCCGCGATCGGCGACGCGCGGCGCGGCTTCTTCGGCCTGCAGTTCCACCCCGAGGTCAGCCACACGGTGCGCGGCCGCGAGCTGATCGAGAACTTCCTGCTGCGCGCGTGCAAGCTGTCCGGCGATTGGCGCCCGGCGTCGATCGTCGAGCGCGAGGTCAACACGGTCCGCGAGATCGTCGGCGAGCACGGCGAGGTCGTGCTCGGGCTCTCGGGCGGCGTCGATTCGTCGGTCGCGGCGATGATCGTGCACCAGGCGATCGGCGAGCGACTGCACTGCATCTTCGTCGACAACGGCTTGCTGCGCAAAGGCGAGCGCGACGTCGTCGAGACGACGTTCCGCGACCACTTCAAGATGGACCTGACGGTCGTCGACGCGACCGAGCGCTTCCTCACCAGCTTGAAGGGCGTCACCGAGCCCGAAGCGAAGCGCAAGCTGATCGGCCGCGACTTCGTCGACGTGTTCAAGGTCGAGGCGAAGCGCTTCAAGAACTCGCACTACCTCGGCCAGGGCACGCTGTATCCCGACGTGATCGAGTCGGTCAACGTGCACGGCGGCAACACCGCTGTGATCAAGAGTCACCACAACGTCGGCGGCTTGCCGAAGGACTTGAACATGCAGCTCGTCGAGCCGCTGCGCGAGCTCTTCAAGGACGAGGTGCGCCAGATCGGCCGCTACCTCGGGCTCGGCCCCGAGATCGTCGATCGCCAGCCATTCCCCGGCCCCGGGCTCGCGGTGCGTTGCCTCGGCGAGATCACGCGCGAGCGCCTCGCGGTGCTGCGCGAAGCCGACGCGATCGTGCGCGAGGAGATCGAAGCGACCGACGCGACGAAGACGCTGTGGCAGTACTTCGCGGTGCTGCTGCCGGTGCGCTCGGTCGGCGTGATGGGCGACGCGCGGACGTACGAGGAAGCGTGCGCGATTCGGTTGGTCGAGTCGCAGGACGGCATGACCGCCGACTGGAACCTGCCGCCGCGCGAGGTCCTGCACCGGATCAGCTCGCGGATCACCAACGAGGTCCGCGGCATCAATCGCGTGGTGCTCGACATCTCCTCGAAGCCGCCGGCGACGATCGAGTGGGAGTGACCGTCGCGCCGCGCTCCGAGCGCTCGCGGATCCTGCGCTCTTGCGCGTAGTCCGGGCGCGTTCTCGGGCCCGCGCCGGCATCCGAAGAGTCCCCGGGCGGCCGTCGTGGTCGGGCCGAGCGCATGGCAAACTGTGCGGCCTTTCCGTGCCGCAACGAGACGTCGAGATCCGGGCCCAAACGACCGCCGAGCTGCTCGTGCAGAGCTT
>JADLBP010000039.1 GCA_020847695.1 Planctomycetota bacterium | reverse complement strand
GGCGACGCCGAGTCCGATCTTCGAGCGCAGCGGTCGCAGGAGCGCGGAGACGAATCGCATGGAGAGCGCGCAGTTTCGGCTGCGACGCTACCCCGTCGAAATCCGCGCCGCGTCGCGACTGGCGACGTAGCGCGTGCGAGCAATGTGCGTACGGCGCGGCGCGGCTAGCGCAGGAGCAACGAAACGCTGTTCGACGCGGTGTTGGCGACGGCGAGATCGAGCTTGCCGTCGCCGTCGAAGTCGCCGACCGCGAGGCCGCTCGGGTGATCGCCGGCTCCGTAGTTCGAGCGCTGCTTCAATCCTCCGGAGAACGCGCCGTGCAGCACGCTGACGAACGGCGAGAAGTTGCACGACACCGCGGCGTCGAGGCGTCCGTCGGCGTCGAAGTCCGCGAGCGCGACGTCGAACGGGTCGTAGCCGGTCGAGTGGTCCGTCCGCGCGCCGAACGAGCCGTCGCCGAAGCCCGGCACGACCGCGAGCCAGTATCCGGCGACGTCGCCGAGCTCGGTGAGCACGAGATCGAGCTCGCCGTCGTGCGTGACGTCGCCGATCGCGAGGCTGCGCGGCCGAACGAGCAACGGATACGACACGCGAGGTGCGAAGCTGCCGCCGCCGAGCCCGAGCCAGACCGAGACCGCCGGAGGAAGGCCCTCGGCGACGATCAGGTCGGCGACGCCGTCGCCGCTGACGTCGCTGATCGCGAGATCGACCGGTTCCGGTCCGGTCGAGAGATCGACACGCGCTCCCAGCGCGCCGGTGCCGTCGCCGCGGAAGAAGCTGACCTGGTGCGAGCCCTGGTTCGCGACGACGACGTCGCGGAACCCGTCGCCGTCGTAGTCGACGATCACGACGCCTTGCGGTTGCAGGCCGGTCGCTCGGCTGACGCCCGCCGCGAACGCACCGCCGCCGAGGTTGCGGTAGACGAAGAGCGTCGCCGAACCCGCGTTGGTCACCACGAGCTCGGGCAACGCGTCGCCGTCGAGTCGCCCGATCGCGACGTTCTCCGGTGACGTTCCCGCCGCGAGCGTCGCGGCGGTCGACAGCCCGCCGAGCCCGTTGCCGCGCAGCACGCTGACCGTGTTCGCTTGCGAGTTCGCGGTGACGACGTCGAGCTTGCCGTCGAGGTCGAGATCGTCGGTCGCGAGCCCGATCGGCGCCGCGCCGGTCGCGAACTCGGGCGCGAGCCCGAACGAGCCGTTGCCCGAGCCGACGTGCAGCGACAGCGCGCTCGCGAACGTGTCCGCGGAGACGTAGTCGAGGCGCGCGTCGCCGTCGAAGTCGCCGAGCGCGAGCGCGATCGGTCCGTTGGCGGTCAGCGCGTCGATCTTGCCGTGGAAGTCGCCGTCGCCGCGGTTGCGCAGGCACGAAACCTGGTTGTGCGAGAAGCCCGCGACCAGCAGGTCGTCGAACCCGTCGCCGTCGAAGTCGGCGGCCTCGATCGCGACCGGTTGTTTCGCGGTGCCGTGCGACTCCGCGGGCGCGAACGTGCCGTTGGGCAGCGCGAGCAGCACCGAAGCGTCGTCGGACGCGGAGTTCGCGGTGGCGATGTCGAGCCGGCCGTCGTGGTCGAGGTCCGCCAGCGCGATGTCGAGCGGCGTGGTGCCGCACGGGAACAGCGTGGACGAGCCGAAGCCTCCCGCGCCGTCGTTGCGCAGCACGCGCACCGCGTCGGAGCCGAGCTCGCTGACGACGATGTCGATGTCGCCGTCACCCTCGAGGTCGCCGGTCGCGATCCCCGACGGGACGCTTCCGGCGGGGTAGGCGACGGGCGCGGCGAACCCGCCGCCGGCGAGCGAGCGTTGCACGGTCAGCAGCTCGGTCGCCGTGCTGGTGCAGATCAGATCGTCGCGTCCGTCGCCGTCGACGTCGGCGAGCGCCGGCGTCTCGGGCTGCGTCGCGTTCGGCACATCGACGCCGGCCGCGAAGGTCCCGTCGCCGAGCCCGCGGAAGATCGTCGGCGCGCTGCCGGCCCAGTACGCGCATGCGATGTCGGCGAGGCCGTCGCCGTCGACGTCGCCGACCGCGAGCTCGTGCACTTGCGCCGAGAGCGACTGCCGAGCGCCCAGCCTCAGCGCGCCGTCTCCGCGGTTCTCCAGCACGGCGAGCTCGAACGACGCGAAGACGACGTCGAGGTCGCCGTCGCGGTCGACGTCGACCGAGTCGGCGTCGTCGAGGTTCCCGTGCGCGTCGACGGCGAAGTAGTCGGCTCGGAACAGCGGCGACTCACCGGGCGCCTTCCACGGCGCGCGCGTGCGGCCGGCCGCGGGCGGAACGTGGAAGCTCTGGGCGTGCGAGAAGGACGGGACGAGCGAGAGAAAGGCGAGCAGGGGGAGGAAGCGCATCGATGCGGGGCCGCTGGGGGGGGACCGGGGGGCGGAGTGGGGACGGAGAGGAGCGGGTCGCGTGGGACGAGCGCGCCGCAGGACAAGTCGCGTGCCCGCGCCCTCGTGCTTCGCCAGCGCCCCCTGGTCGCGGCGTTCGGTGCGGCGTGGTCCAGGATCCGAACCGCTGAGCGCGATCCCAGACTCCACGAAGTCGGCGCGGTGTCGTTTCTTTCCTGGAGGGAGGAGCCCGCTAGCTGCCCCGCATGGCTGGGCTCGGGTCTCCGCGAGACGGTGCGAGTCACGGGGCCGTTGGACCCGCGGCAGTCCGGGCGGGAACGCGGGGACCCGACCGGACGTGGCTCCGGACACCGGTCGCAGGACTCTCCGGCTCTTCGGCGCCGCCGAAGCCTGCGGAGGCGCGGCGCTCGGCCCTCTCCTTCGGCGCCGCGCGCCGACCGACTCGACGTCTACGGCTCGATGTGGAACTCGACCGCGTTGCTCAGGCTCGTGGTGAACGGATCGGCGGGATCGCGCGACCAGTACTGCGCGAAGCCCGCGGCTCCCGCGACCAAGGTCGGATCGACCCCGCTCTGGATTCGCGCGTTCATGTCGTACGAGAACGCCCCGGTGCAATCGGAGCCGGTGGAGCTGCCGCCCGAGTGCTGCACGTCGGTCCGTTCGATCGGCGGCGCGACGCAGAGTGTGCCGCCTTGGAACGGGATCGCGGCTTCCGCGGTGCCGTAGAACAGCAGACCCCATTTGTAGTTGAGCGTCTGTGAGCACGTGAGCTCGAACGGATTGGGGTTCGACGCGCTCGGGAAGCCGGTCCACGCCATCGTCGGCGCGCAGCCTTGGCTGTTCGGTTTCGCCGTGCAGTACGCGCGCACGAGCGGCGGAGGCACGAGCTGGAACACGTACGCTTCGCCCGTGGAGAGTCCGGTTGGCGCGGTCTCACCCCATGGCGCGCCCGCCGCGACGAGGTCGCCGGAGAGCGCGACGGACGTGCCCAGGTAGTCGCCGCCCTCGCACGCGCTGCCGACCAGCTCGACGTGGCCCGTCCACGTGGTTCCGACTCGTTCGAAGAACTGCACGCCGCCCGTCGCCACACCCGCGGCCCCGCTCCACGGCAAGCCGATGACCGCGCGGTCGCCTTCGAGGTCGATCGACGTTCCGAACTGGTCGGCGTACGCGGCGCCGAGGTCGCCGAGCTTCGATTCCAACGTCCACGTCGAGCCCGCGCCACGGAAGACGTAGGCCGCTCCGGTCTTGGTGCCGGACGCGATCTTCTTCGGCGCGCCGACGAGCACCGTATCGCCGTCGAGCGCGACCGCGCTGCCGAACGCGTCGTTCGCGGCCCCGTCGGGGGCCGCGAGAACGGCGACCTGCGTCCAGACGCTGCCGACTCGCTCGTAGACGAAGGCGGCACCCGAGTTCACGATTCCGCCGTGATCGCGCGAACGTGCTCCGATCACGATTCGATCGCCGTCGAGCGCAACGGCACAGCCCGCGAACTCGTTCGCGGCGAAACCGGGCAACACCAGCTTCGCTTGCTCGGTCCACGCGACACCGGTCCACACGAACACGTATGCGGCTCCGCGGAAGGTCGCGCCGCTGCCGCTCTCGTACTCTGCGCCGACCACCAGCGTGTCGCCATCGAGCGCGAGCGACGAGCCGAACGACTCCGAGTTGGCAGCGTCCGATGCGACGAGTCGCGCGCTCTCGCTCCAGGTGCCCGCCACGCGCTCGAAGACGTAAGCGGCGCCCGAGGCGATCGCGTTCGGATTGTCGTCGTGCACCGCGCCGACGACGAGTCGATCGCCCTCGAGCGCCAACGCCGAACCGAAGTGGTCGTCGGGATCGTAGCTCGACGAGCTCAACGCCGCGGTCTCGATCCAGGTGGCGCCTTGTCGTTCGAATACCCAGACGCCGCCGTGGTTGGCGGAGCCGACGAACGGATCGAACCACTCGGCGCCCACGGCGAGGGTCGTAGCGTCGAGTGCACAGTGCCCGCCGAACTCGCTGCCCTGCGCTAGCGGGTTCGACGACGGGACGATCTGAGCTGCCTGCTGGCCGACCCATTGGCCGAACGCCGGAACGGTGACCCAACCGATGAAGAGGAACGAAAGGGCGTGGACGCGCATGACGGACTCCGTGGAGGTGAGGCGATCTCGGGCTTCACCGCCGGAATGCACGCGAAAGCGGCGCCTCGGCCTTCACGGATTCCGGGAGAATCGTCCCACGGCGCCGACGAGCCCGTGCCGACGCGCCCGTGCGGCGCCGGCTACTTGCGGTAGTCGAGCGGCGGCGAGCGGTCGCCGATCCTCGACGTCCACACCCGGCCCTTGCGGCGCGCGTCGAACTCGGCGCGGGCTTCGGCGACGAGCTTCGGATCGGTGAACAGGTCGACCAGCGTCAGCGCGAGCGTCTGCGACGCGACCAACATCCCCTTCTCGCCGATCGTCGTCCCGCCGGCGGCGACCGCTTGCCACGAGTGCGCCGGCGTGCCGGGCACCCACGTCGCGGCGAAGAACTGCGTCGTCGGCGCGGCCCACGACACGTCGCCGACGTCGGTCGAGCCGACGCCCGCGTCGGGATCGGGCTCGGCGATCGTCGCCTCGGAGCCGAGCGGCAACACGGCCTCGGTCAGCGACTTCCGGAGCTCCTCCGCGAACGCACGCTCGGTCGCGTCGTACCGGACGCCGCCGACGCGGCGCATGTTCGCCGTCTGCGCGCGGGTCAGCGCCGCGTTGCCGAGGATCGGGTAGTACGCGCTGACGATCTCGCGCTCGACGGTGGTTCCGGTGCCGAGCGCGGCGCCTTCCGCCGCCTTGCAGACGCGCTCGAAGATGCCGTCGAGCACCGCCATGTCCGGATGCCGGACGTAGTAGCTGACCACCGCGGTCGCCGGGACGATGTTCGGCGCGTCGCCGCCGTTCTTGATCACGTAGTGGATGCGCGTTTCTTGCGGGACGTGCTCGCGCATCAGGTTGACCATGTGGTCGAACGCTTCGACGCCGTCGAGCGCCGAGCGTCCGCGCTCCGGCGCCGCCGCTGCGTGCGCGGCGAGTCCGCGAAACGTGAAGTCCGCGGCGATCACGGCGAGCGAGTGGGGCTCGCTCGGGTCGTTGCGATCGCGCGGGTGCCACGTCAGCACCGCGTCGACGTCCGCGAACAGCCCCGCGCGCACCATGTAGCACTTGCCGCCGCCGCCTTCCTCCGCCGGAGTGCCGTAGACGCGCAGCGTGCCGCTGGTGTGCGAGGTCCGCAGCCAGTCGGCGGTCGCGGTCGCCGCGGCGACGACGCCGGGCCCGAACAGGTGGTGGCCGCACGCTTGGCCGGCGCGCTGGCCTTCGATCGGTTGGCGGCGCGGCACCGCGGCCTGCGCCATGCCGGGCAGCGCGTCGAACTCCGCGAGCAGGCCGATCACCGGCTCGCCGGAGCCGAAGCTCGCGACGAACGCCGTCGGCATCCCGGCGACGCCGCGCTCGACGCGGAAACCGGCGCGCTCGAGCTCGTCCGCGAGCAGCCCGCTGCTCTGCGTTTCGAGGAAACCGAGCTCCGGGGTCTTCCAGAGCCGTCGAGCGAGCTCGGCGTAGCGCGGTTGCGCCTCGACGACCGCGGCGGCGACCGCGTCCTTCGGATCGGAGGTGGGGAGCGCGGCGAGCGCGACGATCCAGAGGGCGAGGCTCGGCATGGCGGGAGATCCTAGCGGGCTGGCCGGCGCCGCGGTCGCGATCGGGGGCGCTCCGCCGCGCCGTTCACCGACGCCGAGACCGCCCTCTCGGCCCCTCCGAGGCCACTTCTCGGCGCCTCCCCTGGCAGCGCGCGCTCGCGGGCGATACACCTCTGCGCTTCGCGGAATGTCGCCCAACCCGCCACACGCGCTTCCGAGCGCACCGGTCGCCGCCCCCGCGCCGGGCCACGACAACCACCTCCGTCAGCTTTCGCCGCTGCTCGTCTGGGCGGTCGTTTTCGCGGACATCGGCACGTCGGTCTACTACGTCCCGGGAGTCCTCTACTCCGATCCGCGGATCCGCGACCTCGCGCCGTTCTTCATCGGGATCACGCTGGTCGGGTTCGTCTTCCTCGCGCTCAAGTACATCGAGATCTGCTGGCGCAACCCCGACGGCGGCGGCGTCGTCAGCATCGCGAGCCAGGCGATCTCGCCGGGCTGGGGCGCGTTCGGCGGTCTGCTGATCACCATCAGCTACTTCCTCACGGCGGCGATCTCGACCGTTTCGGGGCTGCACTACCTCGGCAGTCTGTTCCCGTTCATCGATCAGCACATCGTGCTGTTGACGATCGGCACGCTGGTCGTGCTCGCAGCGGTCAACATCGTCGGCATCCGCGAGAGCGCGACGTTGTCGCTGTTCATCGCGATCGCCGCGTTGCTGACCAATCTGTTGGTCGTCGGGTGCTTCCTCGTCAACTCGACGCCCGAGCAATGGGCGAACTTGGGGTCGACGCTCGGGCAAGCGCGTTCGATGAGCACAGAGACGTTCCTGGTCGGCTTCGGCGGGGCGTGGCTCGCGTTCAGCGGCTTGGAGAGCATCAGTCAGCTCTCGCCGGCGATGAAGCTCCCGATCGCGAAGACCGCGTCCCGAGGGATGTGGCTCGTCATCGGCACCGTGCTCGCGACGTCGCCGATCCTGACGTTGCTCGCGGTGTCGCTGCTCGATCCGGCGATCAAGGACACGTCGAACGAGCGCTTCATCTCGGAACTCGGGTCGCAGCTCGGCGGCACGCCGGTCAAGATCGCCGTCGTGGTCGCGGCGTCGTCGCTGCTGCTCTTCGCGGCCAACACGGCGATCATCGGCAGCTACCACGTGTTCCTGGCGCTCGCCGAACGGCACTACATGCCCGGCGCGATCGCGGTGCGCAATCGGCGCTTCAAGACGCCGCACGTCGCGATCCTGGTCGCGACGATCGTGCCGATGATCGTCGTGATCATCACCGCCGGCGACCTCGCCGCCCTGGCGGCGATGTACGCGTTTGGCTTGATGGGCGCGTTCGTGCTGTCGTCGTTCGGGCTGGACGTGCTGCGCTGGCGCGAGCGTCGCCGCGGGGTGACGTTCGTGATCGGCGTCTTCACGACGCTGTTGTTGTACGTCGCGTGGACGGTCGGCCTCTTCGTGAACAAGGAGGCGACACTTTTCGGCCTCTTCGCGGTCGGCATCGGCATGCTGCTCGCGATCGGAACGCACCAGAAGTGGTTCACCGACTGGTTCTACCAGTTCGCGTTCATCCGCCGCCGCGCGGAGAACAGCATCGAGGAACACGAGGAAGGTCTCGAGCTCTCGGAGAAGGTGGAACTGCTCTCGCTGAGCCAGGCGGAGGCGATCGTGCCGCTCTACCCGTCGGGGACGCTGGTCGCACTGCGCTCGCACAATCCGCAGTTGCTCTCCGAGGCGATCGCGCGCGAGCGCGGCCGCGGCGGCGTCAACCTCTACGCGCTGTTCGTCGAGGAGCGCACCGGGCTCTTCGTCGGCTCCGACACTCCGCAGATCGACCGCGAGGCCGCCGAGGCGCTCAACCAGGCTTCCAAGGTCGCGGAGCGAGAAGGTTTCAACCTGATCCCGGTCTGCACCGTGTCGTACAACGCGGTCGAAGGCATCGTTCGAGCCGCCGACGCGCTCGGCGTCAGCGCGGTGATGGTCGGCGTCTCGAGCCGTAGCGCGATCTACCACCTCCTGCGCGGACACGTCGTCAACGGGCTGACGAAACGGCTTCCGAGCAGCGTGCGCCTGTTCCTGATCAGCTAACGTCGTTCGCGCATGGATCACTGGCTCTTCTGGGTCGTCTTCGCCGCCGTGACCGGGACGATGATGGTGCTCGACCTGCGCGTGCTGCAGGCGAAGCCCCACGCGATCTCGTTCAAGGAAGCCATCCGCTGGACGCTCGCGTGGATCGGCGTCGCGGTGCTGTTCAACCTGTTCCTCTGGTACACCGAGGGCCCGGTTCCGGCGCAGGAGTTCCTGACGTGTTATCTGACCGAGTACGCGCTCTCGGTCGACAACATGTTCGTCTTCCTGGTGATCTTCAGCGCGCTCGCGGTGCCGGCGGAATCGCAACGGCGGGTGCTCTTGTGGGGCATCATCGGCGCGCTCGTGATGCGCGGCATCTTCATCGTCGCGGGTGTCGAGCTCGTCCAGCGCTTCCACTGGACCACGTGGATCCTCGGCGGCTTCCTGGTGCTCACCGGCGTCAAGCTCTGCTTCAAGAGCGACGAGCAGGTCGATCCGCAGCACAACTGGCTGCTCCGGTTCGCGCGCAAGCACCTTCGCACGACGCCCAACTACGAAGGCAAGGCGTTCTTCGTGCGGCATCAGGGGCAGCTCTTCGCGACGCCGCTGTTCATCTGCTTGCTGGTGATCGAGTCGAGCGACGTGCTCTTCGCGGTCGACTCCGTGCCGGCGGCGCTCGGGATCACGACGAACACAGCGGTGCTCTACACGTCGAACATCCTGGCGATCCTCGGGCTGCGCTCGCTCTTCTTCGCGGTCAGCGAGCTGATCAAGTACCTGCGCTTCCTGAACTACGGCCTCTCCGCGATCCTGATCTTCGTCGGCGCGAAGATGCTGCTCGCGCATTGGTGGAAGGTGTCGGTCGGCACGTCGCTCACCGTGGTCGGCAGCCTGTTGGCGATCGCCGTGATCCTCTCGATCGTGGCGGACAAGACCACGCCGAAGCCTCCGAAGGACGGCTGATCACGCGGCGATCGGCTCGGTGCGCAAGAGCGCCAGCAGCTCGGTGAAGCTCTTCAGCTTCAACGCGCGGTCGCGGACGTTCGGCTGCACGAACGTCCGACCGATGTCCGCGAGGATCTCGAGCTGAACGCCGTTGTCGTTCGGTGGCGTCAGGATCACGAAGACGAGCTGCGCGGGCTTGCCGTCGAGCGAATCGAAGTCGACTCCGGGCGACGAGAGGCCCATCGCGACGTACGGTTGCGTCAAGCCGTCGACGCGCGCGTGCGGCACCGCGAGGCCGTTGCCGATGCCGGTCGACGTCACCTGCTCGCGCTCCCACACCGCGGTCGAGATACGCGCATAGTCGAGACCGGAGGCGTGCGCGAGCGCCTGACAGAGCTCGTCGATCGCGCTCTTGCGGTCGACCGCGCGCAAGCGGGGGAGGAACGTCCGACTGTGCAGGAAGTGCTCGATGCGGCGCGGGCGCTTGCGGCGGAGCAGGCGCTCGATCACCGGGCCGCTCGCCATCGACGTCACGAGCGCCATCACGACGAGCGCGACGAACATCGGCTCCTGGATCAGGCCGTACTGCAGCGCGAGCAAGCCGAGGATGATCTCCATCGCTCCGCGCGCGTTCATCCCGAAGCCGACCGCCCACGATTCGCGCCAGCTCATCTTCGCCCAGCGCGCGCCGAGCCCGCAGCCGACGACCTTGCCCAAGCACGCGATCAGGAGCACGAAGCCGCACAGCGCTGGATCGAAGTTGGTGATGAAGTTCACCGAGAGCCCAATCGAGCCGAAGAACAGCGGCGCGAAGATCGACGAGACGAACTCGGTGATCGTCGTGCGCGTCCGTTCGCGCAAGTGGGCGGAATCGCCGAGCGCGACGCCGACCAGGAAGCTGCCGAAGATCGCGTGGATGCCGATGAACTCGGTGAACGCCGCGCCGGCGAGCGCCAGGGCGAGCGCGAAGCCGATCACGCCGGTCGGGAAGCTCGCGTGCGCCAGGATCCACGGCAGCGTGCGGTGGATCAGCCAACGCACCGCGGTCAGCATCAGCACCGCGAAGCCCGCGGTCACGGCGAGCGTCAGCCCGATCGGCATGTGGCTCGCGCTCGAGGCTCCGTATTCGATCTGACCGAGGATCACCGCGAAGACCAGCCACCCGACGAGGTCGTTGAAGACCGCGGCGGCGATCACGGTCATGCCGAAATCGCTCTTGTAGATGTGCAGGTCCATCAGCGTCTTCGCGATCACCGGCAACGCCGAGATCGAGAGCGCCGTGGCGAAGAAGAGCGCGAACGTCTCCGGGCTGACGCCGGCGGTCGCGCCGAGCAGGTCGGGCGCGACGCGCGCCGCTCCGAACCCGAGCACGAACGGCAGCGCGATCCCCATCAGTCCGACCGAGAGCGCGGCGCGGCCTTGCTTCCACATCGTGGAGAGCTCGACCTCCATGCCGGCGACCAGCAGGAACAGCGCGATCGAGAGCGTGCGGAACGCGTCCTGTGCGAGCGCGATCGAGCCGTGGTTCGGGAACAGGAACTCCTTGCCCGCCGGCAGGACCGTGCCGAACACGGTCGGCCCGAGCAGGATGCCCGCGAGGATCTCGCCGAGCACCACGGGCTGCGACAGGCGCCGCGCGACCTCCCCAAGCACCCGCGCCGCGACGAGGATCGTCGCGATCGCCAGGAACAGCCGGACGATTTCGTCGCCGGTGAGCTTGTCCACGCGGTCTTGGAGTTTCGGTCGGGAGAGGAGCGGAGTGCCCGCGCGAGCGGCGCACAAGTATGCCCCGCCGAGGATGGTCGGGGCCACCCGCGCATGGCGGAACGAGCGCGGAAAGCGCTGCGTCGCAACCACTAAGGGCGCGCGCTCGACTCGAGGTCGACTCGGTCGTCCGAGGACGGACCGCGTCCGCCGGTCAGCGCTTGCGCACGGCTCGGATCAGGCGCTCCATGTGCTCGAGGTGGCGCTCGAGCGCGCGACGGCCCGCCGCGGTCAGTCGGAACTCCGTGCGCGGCACGCGGCCGTCGAAGCCCTTGGTGCAGGCGATCAGGCCGGCGTTCTCCAGCTTGCGCGAGTGCACCGAGAGGTTGCCGTCGGTTGCGCCGACGAGCTCCTTCAGCTCGACGAACGAGAGCGCGTCGTTGACGGCGAGCGCGCCGGCGATCGCGAGGCGCATGCGCTCGTGCAGCAGCTTGTCCGCGTCGGTGTCGTCGGCGGAGAGACCCGGGACGTGTTGGAGCTTCGAGCGCTCGCGCGACTTCTCGGCTTTCCGTTCACCCACGGCGTCCTCCGGCGATCCAGGTCCCGAAGATCACGTGCAGCGCGCCGAAACCTGCGGCGAGCCAGAAGTTCCCGAACGACGCCGGCGTCAGCAGCGCCGCGAGCCCGAGCAAATCGAACGTCACGCCCATCCAGAGCACCTCGGGCAGTGAAACCAACCCCCCGCCGATCAGCGCGGTGCCGTAGCCGAGCAACCAAACGCTCGGCAGCCAGCCGAACAGCCCGGCGTTCGCCAGAGCGAACGTCAGGATGCCGGTCGCGACGAAGCTCGGCGCGAGCGCCGCAGCGAAACGGCCGAACTGCGCGCGCGACGCCGTGCCGCGCTGTGCCATGCGCTCGCTGATCTCGGCGGCGCCGATCAGGGCCGCGATCGCCGCGGCGATGAGCCAGGTCGCGAGCCACTGACCGCGCGACTCCGACCACGTCGCCGCGCCGGCGCCGGCGAAGCCGACCAGCCCCATGACGACGCCGCCCCACGCGGGCACCTCGCGGAAGCGCGTCGCACGCCGCAGCGTCGACTCGACGACGTCGAGGTGGGTGCGAGCGCGCTGGTCGATGCCGGCCGAGCGCAAGGACGAGGTCGGGAGGGGGCGGGGAGTCATGGGCTCCAGTCTCCCCGGACCTCCGGATCCGTCAAGCCCTTTGCCATGCAAAGACAGTGTCGCGACGACGCCGCTCGGCTCTCTGCAAGCCGCGCGGGCGTCCCTAGGATGGCGCCCGTGAACCTGACGGTCCTCGCGCTCGCCTTCCTGGCGCTCTTGGTGCTCGCCTACCGTGTTTACGGCGGGTGGGTCTCGCGCCAGTTCGGCCTCGACGACGGGCGCACGACTCCGGCGCACACCAAGTCGGACGGCATCGACTTCGTCCCGACCAAGCCCTTCTATCTCTTCGCGCAGCACTTCTCCGCGATCGCCGCCGCCGGACCGATCGCGGGTCCGATCATCGCGTGCCAGACGTTCGGCTGGTTGCCGTGCCTGCTCTGGATCGCGGTCGGCGTGGTGCTGATCGGCGCGGTGCACGATTTCTCGTCGCTGGTCGCTTCGCTGCGCCACGGCGCGGTGTCGGTCGCGGAGATCGCGCGCGCGCGGCTCGGCGGTCCGGCCGGGCGCGCGATGATGGTCTTCATCTGGCTCGCGCTCGTGTACGTGATCGTCGCGTTCACCGACATCACCGCCGGCAGTTTCGTGCGGGGCACGGAGGAACTCGAGGGCTCGGGTGTCGCGTTCAATCCCGGCGGCGCGGTCGCCGCGGCGAGCGTCTTCTACCTCGCGCTCGCGGCGGTGATGGGCATCGTGCAGCGCTTCCTCGCGCCGCCGCTCTGGTTGGTGACCGTGGTCTTCGTCCCGGCGACGTTCGCGCTCGCGTGGTTCGGCACGCACGCGTCGCATTGGTTGCTGTTCGACCATCGCACCTGGGCGCTCGCGATCCTCGCGTACTGTTGCGTCGCGTCGGTCGTGCCGGTCTGGGCGCTGCTGCAACCGCGCGGCTACCTCGGCGGCTTCGTGCTCTACAGCGCGCTCGCGATCGGCGTCGTCGGCGTGCTCTTCGGCGGCTACGAGATCCAACAACCGGCGTTCAAGAGCTGGGATACCGGTCTCGCCGGCGGCCAGCTCTTCCCGTTCCTCTTCGTCACGATCGCATGCGGCGCGTGCTCGGGCTTCCACGGGCTCGTCTGCTCCGGGACGACGTCGAAGCAGGTCGAGCGCGAGAGCCACGCGCACTTCGTCGGCTACGGTGCGATGCTCGCCGAAGGTTTCGTCGCGCTGATCGCGCTCGTCACCGTGATGATCTTCACCTCCGACGAGCTGAAGGGCTTGAAGCCCGGCGTGATCTACGGGCGCGGGCTCGGCGAGTTCCTGACGCTGGTGATCGGCAAGGAGAACCTGCCGTTCGCGATCACCTTCGGCGCGATGGCGTTCTCGACGTTCGTGTTCGACACGCTCGACGTCGCGACGCGGCTCGGCCGCTATCTCGTGCAGGAGATCTTCGGGTGGAGCGGCAAGCTCGGCGCGCTCGCCGGTACGCTGATCACGATCGGGCCGCCGGTGTTCTTCATCTGCTACGGCGGCGAGAATTCGTACGTCAAGTTCTGGACGCTGTTCGGCGCGTCGAACCAACTGCTCGCCGCGTTGACGTTGATCGTCGTCAGCGTCTGGTTGCTCGAGAACGGGAAGAGCGCGTGGTTCACGCTCGTGCCGATGGCATTCGTGCTGGTGATCACGCTGTGGGCGCTCGGGACGCTCGCGTGGACGAATCTGCGCGCGAGCGCCGGTTTCGACGTCGCGCTCGCCAACGGTGTCGCGGCGGCTGCACTGGTGTTGCTCGCGTTGTTCCTGCTCGTCAGCGGAATGCGCGCCCTCGTACGAGCGAGGGGTTGAAGTCGCATACGACTGCGAACGCAGGCTGCTACCCTCTTCGCCCGAACGACGCACACTTGCGTTTCGGCGAGCATCGACCCCGGAACGCGTTGCAGGAGGAAGCCATGAAAGTCGAAGCGATGATGAAGCGTCAGGTCCAGACATGCCGCGCGGACCAGACCCTCAACGAAGCGGTGCAGGTCTTCTGGGACAAGGACTGCGGCGTGGTGCCGGTCGTCGACGGCGAGGAGAAGCTCGTCGGCATCCTGACCGATCGCGACGTTGCGGTCGCCGCGTACTTCCGCGGCGAGAACCTGAAGAACATCTGCGTCGCCGACGCGATGGGGCGCAACGTGCTGACGGTGCGCAAGTCCGACGACATCGAGGACGCGCTCGAGCTGATGCGCACGCACCAAGTGCGGCGCTTGCCGGTCGTCGATCCCGATGGGCGCGTCGAGGGCATCCTGTCGCTCTCCGACTTCTTCCACGCCGCGGTCAAGGACGAGCACGTCAAGCCGAAGAAGCTCATCCGCGCGTTCGCGGCGATCTGCGGTTGGCGCGAGGACAAGCGGACGGTGGTGTTCGACATCGAGCTCCAGCCGAAGGCGAAGCTCGAAGTGCCGACCACGCTGCCGACGCCGAAGTCCAAGCCCGCGAAGGCCAAGGCGCCGAAGTCGGCGCGCTCGAAGAGCTCGGCGCGCTGAGCGCTGGGCTTTCCGGCCCCTCAGGCGCGACGCGACAGGCGTCGTGTCGCGCCGCGTGTTCGCGACCGATGCGGGCGTGCCCACCCGTCGCGCGCGCCGCGAGCGTCGAGACGCGCGCTCAGCTCACGGCTGGATGACGAACGTGAGCGCGTCGGACATCCCGGCGCCGCTCGCGCTCGCGCGGTCGCGGAACCAGAACTGGCAGAACACCTCCCGGCCCGCGACGAGATTGGGGTCGACGCCCGAGCGGACGATCGGGTTGAAGTCGAGCTCCAACGCACCCGAGCAGTCGTCGGGCGGCGGATTCCCTCCGGAGTACACCGGGCGCGTGCGCTCCAGCGGCGCTGCGATGCACGCGAGCCCCGCGTGGAACGGCGGGGTGCTCGGGGCGAAGCCGTAGGACAGCAGGCCGAACTTGCGGTTGATCACCGGCGCCGCGCGGAGCTCGAACGGCGCGGACCCCGAAAGCGAAGGCTCTCCGCTCGAGCCGATCGCGGGCACGCAGCCCGCCGAGGTCGTCGAGGCGACGCAGTAGCTCGCGATCAGCGCGGCTCCGCGATCGACGACGAACGCGTCGGTCGCGCGGTTCGTGTCACCGGGCACCAGGTTCTTCGCTCCGCTCCGGAAGCCGATGCGCCGACCTTCCGTGGTGATCGTCGGGTGATCGGTGGGTCCGTTCCCTTGCACACCGCCGCCGGTGATGCGCAGCGTGCCGCGGGTGAGCCGGTCGTGGAGGAAGACGTCGTCGGTCGCGTTGGTGTCCGACGGGACCAGGGTCGAGGCGATGCTGTCGAACGCGACGAAGCGTCCGTCGGACGAGATCACCGCTTCGCCGGAGCGACCATCGCCCTGCGTGCCGTCGGACGCGACGCTGACGAGCTCGGTGACGCCGGTCAGCCGGTCGTGCACGAAGACATCCACCTCGCCGTTGACGTCGCCCGCCACCAGATTGGTCGCAGCGCTGCCGAAGCACACGAAACGGCCGTCCGGAGTCAACATGCCCTGGAACGAGATGCCGTCGCCTTGCTCGCCGGTGCTGGAGACGCTGACGAGCTCGACCACGCCCGTCGACAGGTCGCGCACGAACACGTCCTGCAGGCCGTTGACATCGTGACCGACCAAGTTCGTCGCCTGGCTCGTGAACACCGCATGGCGTCCGTCGGGCGTCAGGCTCGCGCCGGTCGAGCGTGCGTTGGCTTGTTCTCCGGCCGCGTTGCGGTCGACGAAGTCCGTCGTTCCGGTGATTCGATCGTGGAGGTACGAGTCCCAACTCCCGTTGCTGTCGCCGAGCACGAGGTTGGTCGCGTGGCTGTCGAAGACCACGAAGCGTCCGTCGGTCGAGATCACGGGCACGCAGACGCTCACGTGGCAATCCGAATCGGCTTCCACGCCTGCGGTGCTGACGCTGACTCGGTCGATCGCGCCGGTGATGCGATCGAGCACGAAGACATCTTGTCGGCCGTTGGTGTCGCCGAGCACCAGGTTGCTCGCCGTGCTGGCGAAGACGACGAAGCGACCGTCCGACGAGAGGCTCTCGAGGCCAGACCCGCCGTTGCTCTGATCGCCGTTGGGCGCGACGCTCACGCGCTCTGTGGTGCCCGCCCACAGATCGCGGACGAAGATGTCGGAGCAGCCGTTGGTGTCGCCGGGCACGAGATCGTCGGCGAGGCTGTCGAACACGGCCCAATGGCCGTCGGCCGTCAACGAAGGCGGCGACGAGTCGGCGTTGCCTTGCACGCCGGTGGAGCTGACGCTGATGCGAGCGATCGACTGCGCGGCCGCGGCATCCGCGGTCGCGGCGAGCAGCGCGGCGCAGGCGAGGGTGATACGAACCTGGTTCGTGGGAGACACAGGACACGTCCCTTCCGGTTGGCGGGTGTTCGGCCCGAGAAAGTCCAAACTCCAGGCATAGGCTGATCCGAGCGCCTCGCGATACGTCGGATCCCGTACCGAGCGTCGGAGGAGCGCGCGGCTGCACTCCCGAGCGCGATCGAGCGCTCCGACGAGCCGCGCCACGGACGCGTTCGCCCCGGAGGAGTCGGAGGTGCGGGACTCGCGCGCGTCGACAGAGTCCGCTCCGTCGCGCCGCCGGATGCCGAGCGGAGGATCGCGTTCGATGCACGGCCCGCGCGCCGATTCGCAGCGCTGCCCGCGGCCGGCGCCCCGCGAAGGGGCGCGAGGGTCACCTCCAGTGCTCGAGGAACGGCGTCACGCGCGCCTTCAAGCTCGGCGGGAGCTTGCGGTCGAGCAGCGCGAGCACCTCGTCGCGTTTGTAGCGCGCGGAGAAGTGCGAGAGCACCAGCGCTTCGTTCTGGAAGAGCTCCGCGCGCTCGACGATCTCGTCGAGGTGCGTGTGGCCCTTCGAGCGGCACTCGTCGACCGGCACGCGCTCGTCGAGGAAGGTGCACTCGAGCACCAACACGCGCGCG
>JADLBP010000038.1 GCA_020847695.1 Planctomycetota bacterium | reverse complement strand
CGCATCTACGAGGGCACGAGCGAGATCCAGAAGCTGATCCTCGCGCGCGAGCTCGTCGACTGACGCGGGCCTGGCCGACGCATCACCGCCCCGCGTTGTAGATCGGGCCGCCGGCGGCGCGGTAGCGCGCGAGCACGCGAAGCGCTTCGTCGCGGCCGACATCGCGGCGCACCGCGACGCCCCGGCGCGCGAACTCGGCGGCCCAGTCCTCGGGCTTGTGGCCTTCGTCGAAACCGATCGCGCGGACGTCGGCGTCGCGCGCGCCGCACACGATCGAGCGCACGCCCGCCCAGTGCAGCGCGCCGAGGCACATCCAGCACGGCTCGGCGCTGGTGACGAGCTCGACGTCGGCGCTCGAGAGGTCGAACGTGCCGAGCGCGCGCTCGGCGAGCGAGAGCGCGACGACTTCCGCGTGCGCGAGCGACAGCCCCGACGCGACGACCAAGTTGACGCCGACCGAGACGAGCTCGCCGCTCGCGCGATCGAACACCGCTGCCGCGAACGGGCCGCCGGTCGCCTCGACGACGTTGCGCTCGGCGAGCGTCAGCACGAACGCCATGCGCTCGTCCGGCGTCGCGAAACGCCGCGCGGCGTCGCGCCGGCCGGCGGCGAGCCAGCGGGGCAGGCGAACCTCGAAGCTCGCGATCGCAGCGCCCATCGAGCACGAGCCTACTCCTTCGCGACGCGCTCCGCCGCGCGCGGAAGTTCACCTGCGGCTCGTAGGCGCCGCGTGCGTAGTGCGCACTGCGCACTCTGCGTTCGAACGCTCGCGTCGCGCATTCCAACGCGCGTCACGCGCGCGCCGCGCCCACGCTCGGGAGCGCGAGCGCGAATTCGAGCTCGTCGACTCACGCCTCGCGCGAAGCGTGACTAGGAGTGCGCCTCGGACGCGCGTGGGCGCGAACGATCGCGCGCGCGACCGTGTGGCTGCAGATGTGGGGACGCGATCCGTCCGCGTCTTACGGCGACTCGCTGAGCGACGCGATCGAAGCGGTGATCTGCCCGTAGCCGCGGCGCGTGGGGTCATCCCCGCCGAGGCGACTGGTGAGGGGCTCCGCGCCTGAAACGGGGCCCCTCCCATCGCGTCGCGGTCGCGGCTCAGCGCTTGCCCTTCGGCTTCGCGCTCTTCTCTTCCTCGAACGCGCCGATCTGGCCGGGATTGCGCAGCATCTTGTCGACCTCGCCGAGGTGCATCTCCTCCGCGTAGATCATCTCGCGAGCGTACTCCTCGAGCATGATCGACCGTCCTTCGACGCCCGCGAGCAGTTCGTGATACGCCTGCAGCGTCGCGCGCTCGTGCGCCATCGCTTCGCGCAGGATCGCGCCGATGTCGTGGTTGTGCGTCTCGAGCAGCGGTCCGATCGAGAGCGACGGGTGCTCGCCGAGGTGGGTGACGAGCTCGCCCGCCTTGGTCGCGTGGCCCATCGACTCGTCGGCTTGCGCGCGCAGCCACGAGACGATCGGGATGCGGCTGTAGCCGTACACCATCAACGAGTAGTGCGTGTAGCGGACGACGCCCGCGAGCTCCATCTCGAGGATCTTGTTGAGCAGGCGGACGACGGCGGGTTTGTCGTAGTTCTTGTCGGCCATGGCGACGAGCTCCGGGTGGGGGACGTGGATTGGAACGTCGGAAGCGGGGAGTCTAGCGAGTTGCGGCCCGCGCACGTCACGACCCGTCGGCCCGATGATGCGGGGGCGACGAGGTGCCGGCGAAACTGCGCGGGCGAGACACGCGGGCCGAGGCTGGGCGAAGCGTTCGTACGCCGCACGATTTCACCGACGCCGCGCTCGCGCCGAACTTCGCGCGCGACCGAGGGCACGGGTTCGAACGCGCGCCGCCACACCCGCGCGCGCCGCCCGTTCCGCGGAAGGCTCGCTAGACTACTCGGATGGCGAAATTCCAACGGCATGTCTTCGTCTGCACCAACGAGCGCGGGAAAGACGATCCGCGCGGCTGCTGCAAGGCGACCGGCGGCGACGCGGTGGCGGAGGCGTTCAAGGAGAAGCTCTACGCCCGGGGCTTCAAGCGCGTCGTGCGGCCCAACAAGTCGGGCTGCCTCGACCAGTGCGCCTTCGGTTGCGTCGTGGTGATCTACCCGGACGCGGTTTGGTACGGCCACGTCACGCCCGCGGACGTCGACGAGATCATCGAGAGCCACATCGTCGGCGGCAAGCCGGTCGAGCGCCTGGTGATCCCGTCCGACAAGTTGACCGGGCTCGACCCGAACGCTGCGCCGAGCGGCGCGAAGGGCGGCAAGGCATGAACGCATTGGTGCCGAGCACGGTCGAGCGCCTGGGCGAGGAAAGCCGCGGCCTGCTGGTCAAGATCGTCGAGGGACTCGCTTACCGCGAGCTGATGTTCGCGAACATCCGCGGGCACGGCCTGAAGTACGTGCACGAGCTCGACGAGAAGCTGCGGATCGTGCGCGAGCTCGAGACCGCGCTGGTGCTCTTCCGGGAGATCGAGCGACTCTACGCGGCGCTCGGCTCGCGCGACGTGATCTCCGCGGTGCGCGATCGCATGGAGCGCATCCCGTACCCGACGTCGCGGCTCGAGCTCGACCTGTGCCTCTTCCTCTGCGAGATCACGTCGCGCACCGCGCTCGCGGCGTACCGCGGCGGCGCGTGTCGCGAGCTCGAAGCGCTCTGCCTCTCGCGTCTCGAGTCGATCCCGGAACGCAGCGAGCCCGAGCACTCCGAGTTCGTCGCGTTCTGCGCCGACCCGAGCAATCGGCCGCACGCGCAGCAGATGTTCAGTCGCTGGCTCGCGATCAGCATGGTCGCGATGGGCCGCCCGGGCAGCAAGGGCGACACGCGGGCGGTCGAGCTCGGCCTGCGCAAGACGCACGTCGAGACGATCGCGCGCTCGTTCCTCGCCGAGCTCGAGCCTTTCCGCCAGCGCTGCCACCTCGCGTGGCCCGACGCGAGCGCGATCGGCATCGAGTTCCCGGCCGAGAAGCGGATCAGCACGCGCTGAAGCTCGGCGACGCGTGAATCCGCGCGCCGTCGCGCTCTCGTAGCCGTGCGCACCGCGAGCGCGGGTGCGGCGTGTCGACGCCGCTCTCCGGGACGCTCGTCCGAGCGCTACACTCCGGCCTTCCGCCCACAGGAACTCCCATGACCCAACCGACCGCCGCCGGGCGCGCCACGAGCGCCGTGCACGATCCCGCGCGCTGGCGCAAGCGCTTCCCGATCCTCGCGTCGACCAACTACCTGGTGACGCACTCGCTCGGCGCGATGCCGGACACGGTGCACGAGAAGCTGAAGCTCTTCACCGATCAATGGGCGACCCGCGGCGTGCGCGCGTGGGCCGAGGGTTGGTGGGACGCGCCGATCTCGGTCGGCAACCTGCTCGGTCGGATCCTGAACGCGCCGACGAACTCGGTGGTGATGCACCAGAACGTGTCGGTGATCCAAGGGCTGGTCGCGAGCGCGCTCGACTTCTCGGGGCGCCGCAACAAGGTCGTCTACACCGAGCACAACTTCCCGACCAACATGTACGTCTGGGAAGGGTTCAAGAAGCACGGCGCGCGGATCCACGTCGTCAAGAGCCCCGACGGCATCGGCGTGCCGACCGAGGACATGCTCGCGGCGATCGACGAGGAGACTTTGATCGTCCCGATCAGCCACGTCTTCTTCCGCACGTCGTTCATGCAGGACGCGGCGGCGATCTGCAAGCGCGCGAAGGAGGTCGGTGCGCTCGTGTTGCTCGACACGTATCAGTCGCTCGGTTGCGTGCCGATCGACGTGCAGGCGCTCGACGTCGACATGGTGTGCGGCGGCTCGGTGAAGTGGCTCTGTGGCGGGCCCGGCGCGGGCTACCTGTACGTCAAGCCGAGCTTGCAACCGAAGCTCGAGCCCAAGATCACCGGCTGGGCCGCGCACGCGGCGCCGTTCGCGTTCGAGCTCGGCGCGCAACGGTATGCGAATGACGCGCGACGGTTGCTGCACGGCTCGCCCGCGGTGCCGTCGCTCTACGCGGCGAGCGCCGGGTACGAAGTGATCCTCGACGTCGGCGTCGAGACGATCCGCGCGCACTCGACGATGCTGACCGAGTGGCTGCGAGGCGAGCTCGGGAGCCGCGGCTTCCGCGTCACCAGTCCGACGAACGTCAACCAACGAGCGGGGACTCTGACGGTCGCGCTCGCGCCCGACGAGCACGGCCCCGCGTTCGTCGCCGCGCTCGAAGCGCGCGGCATCCTCGTCGATCATCGTCCCGAGGCCGGCCTGCGCGTCAGCCCGCACTTCTACACGGAACAGCAGGAGCTCGCTGCGTTCGCCGACGCGCTCACCGAGCTGCGCCGCACGAAGAAGTGGCAGGACTACGTGCAGCAGAAGAAGGCGTACTGATCGAGACGGCGCGGTCGTCCCCGCGCCGTCCGATTTCAGACGTACGGGTCGATCGTGACGATGTCGTGCAACTCGTGGTGGCCACCGTGGCCGCCGTCGATGACCGGGTAGCCGCAAATCTCGACGCAATCACCCTTCTTGAGCTTGGGGAGGATCTCGGTATGGGGATCACGGCGCGACCAAGGCAGTTCGCACACGAGCTCGGTCTGTTTCGGCGCGAGCAACTCCGTGCAGTCGGTGCCGCACTTTTCGCTCGGCTTGATGTAGATGCAGATGTCGCCGTCGCCGCAGACACTGAGTTTCGTGATCTCACCGGTACAGCAGCGCTGCGAGTTGGGGTCGTCCGGGAAGACCGGCTTCCACTTGCCTGTCACGGTGAAGATCCAGTGGAAGAACACCTCGATGGGGTTCCCCGGCGCAATCGTCGTGGACAACATGTCGCTGGTGAACTGGTCGAATTCCTCCTCGTAGATGACGAGAGGCCAGGCGGGACCGGCTTGCATGCTTGCGATTTTGGGCTTCATGGTTGGTCTCAGCTCTAGAACTTGAATGTGCGGATGTCGGTGGTCCAGTGACCGGGCGAATCAGGCTTGAGCGACGGGCTCGTTCCCGTACTGCCGGGGCTGACGTTGGGGTTCCCAGGCAGCGACGCTTTCAAGAAGGCCTCGCACGCCGGATCGATGCTCATGATCTTGATCTTCACGGTGATCGGACAGTCCTTCTTGATCGTCCGACCTGCCTCTTGGTCCGCGACCGAGTTGGGCCTCGGCCGGCAGTTGACCGTGCCATTCGTGACCCGGACCGTGTCGTGGACACGGACCTTGGGTTTGTCTGCGATCGGCTTGCAGTCGTCGTCCATCGCGTCCTGTTCGATGGTGACCTTGACGACCAGGTCCTCGTGACACTGCTCGGGCAGGCCCGTGATCTCCACCGCGACGGATCCATCGCCGCCCCAGTCGATGGATGCACAGCCCGTGGCCAGGACCGCGAGCGTGGCGACGAGGAACAGCAATCTGTGAATCGTGGCACTCATGGTTTGGCTTTCCTCAGGGAAGGAGTTGAGCGGCGACGCCAGTGAACGCCGTGCCGGCGAAGGCGGAGAACAGAGCCGACTGCACGGACGTCCCGCCGTCGACGATGGACATCACTCCGACGCCGGCGAGTGCGGCCGCCTCGACGGCGAAGAGGCACTGGGTGGGCTTCGACACGATCAGGGTCGAAGCGGCACCGCGGATCTGCTGCAGTTGGGCTGCGCTGATGGTGGCTAGGCCATCCAGCGGCTTCGTGGTCTTGCCCAGCGTGAAGCTCGGGAAGTGCGAGAACGCCGCGTTGAGGTCGGCGTTGGTCAACCCCAGCTCCTTCAGTCGCTGCTGCAGCTCGTCCGCCTCCGGCGCGACCTTCATGACCACGTCGCGGTACGTGATCTCGTCGTGCATCAGGCCGACCAGGATGTCGGGCCCCAGCGTCGAGATCCCGCCGGCGACGAGGTTCTCGAGCACATCGAGCGCAGCGAGGACCGCCGCGAGCGCTTGCCCGGCGCCGCCACCTGCGCCAGCCAACGCCGTCGTGTGCAGGAGCGGAACGCGCGAGGCGATCAAGTCGTAGTCGCACGCGGCCGACAGCGTGAAGAGCGCGTCGTACGCGCTGGACGGGGTCGGTGCGTTCGGCCCGGCGGCACCAGCCGCCCGGCTCGTGCGACTCGACGCCAGCCCGCGCGCCAGGGCCGGCGAGCTCGCGAGCAAGGCCGCCAATCCGACCAGCAGCTGCCGGCGGTCCGCGGCGATCTTGGACGAACCTGCCGGAGCAGGTGGTGAAAACGTCGAGTTGTGCTCGGGGTGTAGCGGATCACTCATAGCGGGTACTCCTGACTCTAGGGCGCGACGGAATGCGACCACTTGCGTTCGCTCGCGTCGTTCTCGCGAAGTTGCAGCCGGCCCGCTTTTTTCCCACGGCCGTTCCACGGACGCGTTCGCTCCGTCACTGCGAGCCCGTGGCACGCCGAGTCGACGGTCGTACCGTTCGGTTCAGTCCGTGCATGGCACGCTCGTCGTGGCAGGCGGGTGACAAGCACGGTGGCTCGGCCTCGGTGGCGCAGTTCGTGCCTGGAAGCCCCCGGTAGGTGCAGGACAAGAGCCGGGAACGCGCGTGAAGTTCGGCGTTCCCGCTCAGTGGCGCGCGCCGTCGACCGGAGGCTCGTGCCGCGCCGCCGCGCCCGCGAGCACGCGGCACGCGCTGGTCTTGAAGACCAGGTGCACGCGCTTGTCGACCGCGAGCGCGAGCTCATCGATCGCGGCGGGCGTCAGCGCGACCGTGAGCGCGGTCGGCGCGTCCGGGTCGAGCTCGGCTTCGAGCCAGCACAAGCCGCCGTCGCGGTGCACCGCGGTGACGCGCGCGGGCAGACAGTTGCGCGCCGAGATCGCGTGCGGCTCGAGCGTCGTCACCAGCACGTCCTCGGCGGCGAGCGCGAACAAGATCGCTTGCCCGACCGCGAGCCCCGTGCTCGGCACGCGCACCACGGTGCCGCCGGCTAGGCGCGCGAGCGCGAGCGAGCCGTCCAGCGACTCGACGACCGCTCCGATGACGTTCTCCAGCATCTCGAGCTCGCTCGCACGCTCGCGCAGCACCCGTTGAGTCGGCCCGAGCGCGACCACGCGGCCGCGTTCGAGCACCGCGGTCCGGTCGCACAACGCCGCGACCTCCAACGGATCGTGCGACACGAAGATCGCGGGCACCTGGAATGCGTCGCGCGCCTTCACCAGGTAGGGGAGGATGCGCCGGCGCAGCGGGAGATCCAGCGCTCCCAGCGGTTCGTCGAAGAGCAGGAGCGCCGGCCGCGAGCACAGCGCCCGCGCGAGCGCGACGCGTTGTCGTTCGCCGCCCGACAGCGTGTCGGTGTCGCGCTCGAGCAACGCGCCGAGCTCCAGGATCGCGACGACGCGCTCGAACGAGCTCGCGTCGGCGCGCGGCCCGAACAGGATCTGGCGTCGCACGCTGCGGCCGGGGACCAGCAGCAGGTCCTGCGGCACGTACCCGATGCCGCGCGCTTCGATCGCGAGCGCGCTGCGTTCGTCGAACAGCACCCGTCCATCGATCGCCGCGCGGCCGCGCGCGTCACTACGCCAGCCCGCGAGCGCCTCGAGCACGCTGGTCTTGCCGGACCCGGACGCGCCGAACACGCCGAGCATGCGGGCGTCGGTCGCGAGCTCGACCGAGAGCTCGAAATCGGCGAGCGCGAGCTCCAAGCGGATCTCGAAGCGCGTCATCGGCTCGCCCTCGCCTTTCGCGGCCGCGAGAGCCACTCGACGCTCCACATCAGCGCGAACGCGATCGCGAGCGTGACGGCGACCAGCAGCAGCGCGTGGTCGTTCGAGCCGAGCTGGATGTCCTCGAAGATCGCGAGCGCGAGCGTCTGCGTCTCGCCGCGCACGTTGCCTGCGACGATCACGGTCGCGCCGAACTCGCCGAGCGCGCGTCCGAAGCCGAGCGCGAGCGCCGCGACCAATCCGCGCCGCGCGAGCGGCAGCGTGACCGACGCGAACGTCGCGCCGCGCGAGAGCCCATGCGTGCGCGCGACGAGCTCGAGCCGCGGCTCGACGCCCTCGAACGCGCTGCGCGCCGCGCGCGCGATCAACGGGAACGCGACCACCGCGGAAGCGAGCACCGCGCCTCGCCACGTGAAGAGCACGTCGAGATCGATGCCGAGCACGCGAGGGCCCAGCGGCCCGTCGTGCGCGAACGCGCGCAGAAGCAGGTACCCGATCGCCGTCGGCGGCAGGACCAATGGCACGGCGACCAACGTCTCGACCACGCTCTTGCCGACGAAGCTCGCGCGAGCGAGCACGAACCCGAGCCCGATCGCCGGCAGCGCCGCGAGCAACACCGCCGCGCCCGCGACCCGCAGCGTGGTCGCGAGCACTACGGTCAGGTCGGGATCGACGGGCGCCACGCGCCGCTACTTCAGCCGCGCGCCGGGCCGCCTGTAAAGGGCGAAGACCACAGCCCGGTTCGCGCGGGGGCGGTCGCTCCGCTACGATGCGGCGCCAAGTCGTCGACGCGCCCCCGCGCGACGCGCTCCTTCGCATGGCTACCGAATCGTTCTCCCTCTTCGATCTCGCCCCTGGTCGCGTCTTCGCCGAGCGTTTCCGCATCGAGAAGGTGCACCGTCACAACGGGCTCGCGCCTGCGTTCCTCGCCGAGGACCAGAAGAGCGGCGAGCTGATCTGTCTGACGGTCTTCTCGCCGTCGACGTTCGAGAGCACGGCGCAAGCGGAGGAATTCCGCGTCTCCTGCCAGGCGTGGACGCGCGTCAAGTCGCCGCACGTCGCCAAGGTCCGCGAGATCGTCGCGCTGCCGTCCGCGGGCATCGCGTGGGTCAGCGAAGTGCCGCACGGCGAGGCGCTGAAGCGCTTCACCGAGGAGAAGAAGCGCATGGAGATCGCACGAGCGCTCAAGGTCGGCCTCGCGCTGCTCGACGGGCTCGCCGCGATCCACCACGTCGGTCTCGTGCACGGCGACATCAAGCCGTCGACGGTCTACGTCGATGGCAAGGCGAAGAAGCTCGGCGTCGAGCTGGTCGACGGCGGCATCACGCCCGGCCTCTGGAACGCGAAGCACCTCGGCGAGCGCACGGCGCTGATCGGCACGCCGTTCTACGCGCCGGTCGAGCAGTTCGGCGGTGAATCGCCGGACGTGCAGTCGGACGTCTACAACGTCGCGGCGGTGCTCTTCGAGCTGATCACCGGCGTGCTGCCGTGGCCGGGGAAGAGCTACCTCGAGATCTTCCAGGCGAAGCTCGACCGCCACGCTCCGTCGATGCAGAAGCGAGCGCCCGACCTGGAACTTCCTTCCGGGTTGGAGGGCGCGATCGCGGGCGGCCTGGTCGCGGATCGTCGCGAGCGGTACCCCTCGGTCGCCGAGTTCCGCGCCGCGCTCGAGCGCGTCGTCGCCGAGTAGACGTCGCAGGCTCGAAACGACCGCCACGTCATCGAGTTCGCCGCGAGCGGCGGTCGATGAAGGCGCTTCCTATCGGGCGATCGCCATCGGCGGTCTCGCGCTCGGCGCTGCGTGACGTGCGTTCCTCGCGGAACGAGCGCGTCGCGTGCGCCTCGCGGGGTCGTCGCCGGGCGCGCCCGACGCCGCGCCCCTCGATGCACGAGCCCAAACGTACGTCCCTGGCCGAACTCCGTCGCGCGCGCGAGCGCGTGACGGCGTTGCTCGCGTTGCTCGCGATCGGCGTGTCGCTCGGCATCTTCGCGCTGCCGGGCAAGCCGAAGGTCGGCGACCGCCCGCAAGCGCGCCCCGACCGCACGCGCTCGCTGCCGACCGATCGCGCGGTGCTGACGCGCGAGATCTGGCTGCGCGCGGCGTCGCTCGGCGGGAGCAAGCCGCGCCCGAAGGCGACGGTGATCGCGGAGCTCGCGGAGTTCGGCTCGCCGATGGCGCACGCGGCGCTCGCGGTGCTGCTCGGCGAAGCGACGCCGCCGTCGAAGGAGCGCGGCGCCGTGCCGCTCGAGATCGGGCCACAGGAGCTCGCGGAGGTCTTGTACTCGGTGATCGATCGGCTGCCGCCCGAGGGCGTGATGGCGGCGGTCGAGGACGCGCTCGCCGCCGGGCGGATGCGCGGCCAGGAGCTCGTCGCACTGCGCGCGCTCGGCTCGTCGCGCCATCCGCGCGCGCTCGAGCTGTGGATCGAGCTCGCCGAGACGGTGCCGCCCGTCAGCGCGGCCAACGAACGCTATCAGGCGGCCGCCGCGCGCTCGTTCGAGCGTTTGATCGACGCCGTGCCGGGCAACCGCGCGAACGTGCGTTCGATCGCCGAGCGCATCCAAGGTCCGGCGTTGACGTTCGTCGCGCGCGCGATGGCGAAGCGCGACGATCCGGGATCACTCGGCACCGTGCTCGCGTTGCTCGGACGCAGCCCGCTGCACGACGGCGGACTGTTGCGCGCGCTCGGCTCGATCTCGCGGCAATGCCAGCTCCGGCTCGACCCGGTCGGCGCCGCGAAGCTGCGCCGCTACGCGCGCGAGTCCGAATCGATCGCGCGCGCCGACGCGCTCGCGGCCCTCGGCGGCTTCGCGGATCCGGAGTCGATCGATCTCCTGATCGCCGCGCTCTCCGATCCGGACGAGCTGGTGCGCACCGCGGCGCGCGCCGGCCTCGAGCGCATCTCGAGGCTCGAGCTCGGCGCCGAGCGCGCGAGCTGGAACGCCTGGTGGGAGCGCGAATCGCATTGGGCGGAGACTCGCCTCGGCCTGCTGTTGCCGATGGTCGACTCCGCGGATCCCGACGCGGTCGTCGCGGCGCTGACCGAGCTCGCCGAGCACCCGTACCTGCGCCACCAGCTCGCGCGCACCGCGGGCGAGCTCGTCGACGATCCGCGCGAGGCCGTCGCGCTCGCCGCGTGCCGGGTCGCGGGCGCGCTGCGCTCGCAGGCGGCGGCGCCCGCGCTGCTCTCCGCGCTGTCGTCCTCCGACGACGCGCGTCGCGACGCGGCGTGGAACGCCCTGCGCGCGATCACCGGCCGTTCGCTGCCGCGCCAAGAGCAGGCGTGGCGCGAGGTGTTGGCGCTCGACTGACCGCGGCGGCGCGCGGAGGTCACGGGCTCGTCGCGCTCCGCGTCCGCGCGCGGGAGACGCGTGGCGAAATCCGGCCGACACCGTACATTCGCCGCATGTCGACCGTCCCCCCTCCGACCCTCGACGCCCCGCTTCCGGCGTTTCCCGCGCGCTTCAATCTCTGCGAGTACTTCCTCGACCGCAACCTCGCCGAGGGCCGCGGCTCGAAGGCCGCGCTGATCGTCGGGCGCGAACGGCGCACGTACGCCGAGCTCGCGACGCGCGTGAAGAAGCTCGCCGCCGCGCTGCGCCGCGCGAAGCTGCGGCCGGAAGAGCGCGTGTTGATCGTGCTGCCCGACGGCTTCGAGTTCGCGGAGACGTGGTTCGCCGTGCTGCGCGCCGGCGGTGTGTTCGCGATGGTCAACCCGCTGTTGAAGCGCGAGGACTTCGCTTACTACCTCGCATACACCAAGGCGCGCATCGTCGTGACCGCGAGCGAGGTGCTGCCCGAGCTCGGCCCCGCCGCGCGTGAGTCGCGCCTGTGCGAGACGGTGCTGGTCGTCGGGCCGGACGCGGGCGGTTTCACGCCGTACGAGGCCGCGCTGAACGCGGAGGACGAGCGTTCGACGCTCGCCGAACTCGAACCGACCGGCCCCGACGACCTCGCGGGCTGGCTCTTCACGTCGGGCTCGACCGGAAAGCCGAAGGGTTGCGTGCACGCGCATTCGGACTTCGCGTTCAACACGGAGACGTACGCGCTGCGGGTCGCGGGTTATCGCGAGAGCGACGTGTGCCTGTCGGTGCCGAAGCTCTTCTTCGGCTACGCGACCGGCACCAATCTGATGTTCCCGTTCCGCGTCGGCGCGAGCGTGGTGCTCTTCGCCGGACGCGCGACCGCCGACGAGCTCTTCGATCAGATCGCCGCGCATCGGCCGACGTTCCTCACGAGCGTGCCGACGATGATCAACAACATGCTGCGCTCGCCGCGCGTGGCGGACGCGGATCTGTCGAGCTTGCGCGTGTGTCTCTCGGCCGGCGAGGCGCTGCCCGCGCAGCTCTACCAGGAATGGAAGGCGCGCACCGGCGTCGAGATCCTCGACGGCATCGGCTCGGCGGAGATGTTCCACATCTACATCTCGAATCGGCCGGGCGACGTGAAGCTCGGCTCGCTCGGGAAGATCGTGCCCGGCTACGAAGCGCGGATCGTCGACGCGGAAGGCCGCGAGGTGGCCGACGGCGAGCCCGGACGCTTGCGCGTGCGCGGCGGCTCGACCGCGTTGTGCTATTGGGCCGACAAGGCGAAGTCGCGCGAGACGTTCCAGGGTGAGTGGTGCACCAGCGCCGACATCTTCAAGCGCGACGCCGACGGCTACTTCTACTACGAGGGCCGCGACGACGACTTGTTGAAGGTGTCGGGCATCTTCGTGTCGCCGCTGGAGATCGAGAACGCGCTGCTCGCGCACCCGGCGATCGCGGAGGTGTGCGTGGTCGGTCGCGAGGACGAGGAGCGCTTGGTCAAGCCGTTCGCCTTCGTGGTGCTCAAGGAGGGCGTGACCGGAAGCGACGCGCTGGCGGCCGAGCTCAAGGCGTTCGTGAAGACCAAGCTCGCGCCGTACAAGTACCCGCGCTGGTTCGAGTGGCGCACGAGCCTGCCAAAGAACGACCGCGGCAAGGTCGCGCGCAAGGAGCTGAAGTAGGGCCCGAACGTCGCGGCGGCGTTTGCGGCAGAGTCGAGCGCGCGGGGGCGTTGGACCGCGATGAGGTCCGCTCCGCGAGACTGCCGTCCAGCGAGCGCGATCGCGCGAGTCCCGGCCGAGTGAGCCCGGCCGAGTGAGCCCGGCCGAGTGAGCCCGGCCGAGTGAGCCCGGCCGAGTGAGCCCGGTCGAGTGAGCCCGGCCGAGTGAGCCCGGCCCGCGGTGACCGCGAGCCACAGCGCAGCGCTGCGGGCGAGATCCACGGGGTCGCATCGGCCCGGGGTGGACCGGTCGCTCGAGGGCCTAGCACAGCGATGAGGGCCAGCCCCGCGAGTTCCTTTCGGGCCGGTTCGGCGGGGCCATCGAGACTCGTCATCGCGACCGAGGCGTGCCCCTCGCGGATCCGTGTTGCGTTTCGTGGGGCAGTGGCAAGATCCGGCATGCTCTACGCCAGCCTGCTCGCGCTCGCATCGCTGCCCCAAACCGCGCCGGACGCGCCGCCGCGCTTCCTGGAACGCACGCTCGCCGCGTACGAGGCGCTCGACTCGGGCGACCTCGCCCGAGCGCGCGAGCTCTTCACCGCCAACCTCGTGCGCTTCCCCGAGCACGCGAACAGCGCCTACGCCCTGGCCTGCATCGCTGCACGCTCCGGAAAGGTCGATGAGGCTCTCCGTTTCCTCGATCGCGCGGTCGAGCTCGGATTCGCCGACGCTCTCGTCGCGGGCGCCGACGAGGATCTGTCCGCATTGCACGCGAACCCGCATTTTGCGGAGCTCCTGACCCGGATGGCGGGGCGCCCGGAGGCCGCCCGCGGCGGCGGAAGGCTCGTCTGGACCGTCCAGAACCAGTTCGCGTCGTACACGAGCGACGGTTCGCGTCTGGTCGCCGGCCGCGGCGGCGACGGATCGATCTTCGACGCGCGCAATGGCGAGCTCGTCGCGTGCATCACCTACGACGAACGGGGGCTTTCCGGCGTGACGCCGCAAGTCGCGGGTCCACTCGCCGCGACCACGGCGTTCGACCTCGACGTCGCCGTCTGGGACACGTTCGAGGGACGCTTGCTCTGGCGGCGCAACGTCCCGGGCTCGTGGGCGTGCACGCCGCAGTGGGAGCGGAATGGCGCGTCGATCCTGTGCGCCGGGCGGACGCCTGATGCCGATTCGGTGCGGCTGGACGCGGCGACCGGATCGAGGCTCGCGGATTTCGGACACGCGCCAGAAGGCGCGTGGATCTCCCCGGATGGCGCCCGCGTCTTCACGTTGCGACGCTCGGACGAGCGAGAATGTGTCCTGTCGCTGTGCGACGCCGGCACGGGCGATGAGATCGCGCATCTCGACGTCGCGGGGATGCCGATGCACCAAGGCGGTTTCGCGCCTTCGAGCACCAGGTTCTGGTGCCTGTCCTTGGACGCCGGCGAGGTGCACGTGTTCGACGCACGCGACGCACGCGAAGTCGCCGTGCTGAGGGGGCGGAATGGCAAGGTCCAACACGCGCTCGGGATGCCCGACCGCGACGAAGTCGTCGGCGTGGACGGCGGAAAGGAGCTCGTGTGGTGGGATCTCGCGAACGGCGCCGAGCTTCGCCGAGTCGAACTGGCCCAAGGCAATTACGGGGGTCTCGACGTCAGCGCGCGCGGCGACCGTTTGTTCTCGAGTTCGTGGGGCGACGCACTGCGCGTGCTCGATGCGCGCAGTGGCGAGTCACTCTGGCAGATCGACGCGCAGCGCTCTTCGAGGTGGGTATTCGGTGGCGCGTTCCGAGACGACGGCGAGGAGCTCGCCTTGCCGTTCGGCGATGCGTTGGTGATCCACGATGCGCGCACCGGCAGGGTGCTGCGCACGCTTGCGGCTCCGTCGCTCGACGTCGAAGCGCTCGTGCCGAGTCCGGACAACGCGCGAGTGTGGGTCGCGACCGACGATGGCACGTTGCGCGTCGTCGAGTTCGCCACGGGGCGCACCCTGGCGTCGTACCGGCCGCGCGCGCAACGCGTCGACACGCTGAAGTTCGTCGAAGGTGGCGCGCGGGTGTTCGTCGGCTGGCGCGACGGCTCGTTCGGTT
>JADLBP010000037.1 GCA_020847695.1 Planctomycetota bacterium | reverse complement strand
GGTGTGCGGCTAGACGAGCGGCGAGCGCAGGGCGAGAGCACGAGCGATGTGGCGCGAGTCCACGCGCTCGTCGTCGGCGAGGTCGGCGAGCGTGCGCGCGACGCGGCGGACCGCTTGCGTGCCGCGCGCGGTCAGGACGCGCGTGCCGGTCGCGCGGGCGAAGAGGCGGCGCGACTCCGCGTCGAGCGGCGCGAGCTCGTCCAGTGCGTCCGCGAGCAAGTCGGCGTTGCGCACGCCGCCCTGGCGCTCGTGCATGCGCGCGCGGGCGCGCACGACCCGTTCGGCGAGCTCCGCGCCCCGTGGCTCGAGCGACGTCGGACGCGCCTCGCGCGGCGCGAGCTCGTCCAGCGCCGGCGCCGCGAGTTCCACGCGCAGATCGATGCGATCGAGCAGCGGGCCGGAGATCCGCGAGCGATAGCGTTGCACCTGCGACGGCGGACAGCGGCAGGGGATCTTCGGATGTCCTTGGTAGCCGCACGGGCACGGATTCATCGCCGCGACCAGCTGGAAGCGCGCCGGGAGCTCGAGCTGACGGCCTGCGCGGCTCAGCAGGATCGCGCCGGTCTCGATCGGCTGGCGCAGCGCCTCGAGCACCTCGCGACGGAACTCCGGTAGCTCGTCGAGGAAGAGCACGCCGCAGTGGGCGAGCGTGATCTCGCCCGGGCTCGGCGGCGCGCCGCCACCGACCAACCCCGCGTAGCTGACCGTGTGGTGCGGCGCGCGGAACGGCCGCGCGCGCGCGAGCCCGCCCGGCCAACGTCCGGCGGCCGAGAGCACGCGCGTGATCTCGAGCTGCTCGTCGATGGAGAGGCGCGGGCACAACGCGCCGAGGCGGCGCGCGAGCATGCTCTTGCCCGCGCCGGGCGGGCCGACGAAGAGCAGTCCGTGTCCGCCTGCGGCCGCGGCGGCGAGCGCGAGCTTGCCGAGCGCCTGCCCTCGCACTTCGTCGAGCACCGACGGATCGGGCGGCTGGTCCGCGCTCTCGTCCGGTCGCGCGGCCGCGCTCAACGCGCCCTCGACCCCGGCGACGTGCGCGACGACTTCCTCGAGCCGTCCGGCGGCGAGCGCGCGCACGCCCGGGATCCACGCGGCCTCGGCGGAGGTCTCGCGCGGCGCGACGAAGCAGTCGACGCCCTGCTTCTTCGCCGCGAGCGCCGCCGCGAGCCCGCCGGGCACCGCGTGCAACGCCCCGTCGATGCCGACCTCGCCGAGGAAGATCGTGCGCTCGAGCCCGGTCGCCTCGACGTGACCCGCCGCGACCGCGGCGCCGAGCACCAACGCGAGGTCGAGCCCGCCGCCGGACTTCGGCCGCGCCGCCGGCACGAGGTTCAGGAACAAACGTCCGCACGGCAGGTGCATCCCGTTCGCCTCGAGCGCGCAGACGAGCCTTCCGCGGCTCTCCCGGATCACCGCATCGGGCAAACCGGTCACCACCACTTCGGTCTTCTCGCGATCGCGGCGATCGAACCGCGCCTCGACGGTGACCAGCTCCGCCTCGCTCCCGACCAAGCACGCTCCCAGCACACGCACGGTTCGCACACCCACCAAGACGTCCCGCCGGCCCGTCGGTTGCGGTTTCCCTTCCGCTCGACTTGCGCCGCCGTGCGCGAAACGGGAGGCTCGCTCGCGCATCCAACCCGTCAGGCAGCACGATGGACACCTACTACAATCCGGCCGACCTCGCGAAGTTCGGCACGATCGGCGAGCACGCGCCCGAGCTCGCCAAGAAGTTCTTCGACTACTACGGCGCGGTCTTCGCCGACGGCGCGTTGACGGCGCGCGAGAAGTCGCTGGTCGCGCTCGGCGTCGCGCTCGCCGTGCAGTGCCCGTACTGCATCGACGCGTACACGCAGGACACGCTCGCCAAGGGTTGCGATCCCGAGCAATTGACCGAGGTCGCGCACGTCGCCACCGCGATCAAGGGCGGCGCCGCGCTGGTGCACGGCGTGCAGATGAAGAACGCGGCTCGCAAGGTGTCGATGTGAGGGACGTCCCAGGATGTCGAGCTCGCTCGACGAAGCCTCGCGCGGCCTGAAGCTCGCGCCGACGCTGCAGCGGCGCGGCGCGGAGCTCGCGTCGCCGCGCGCCCAGCTCTCCACGCTCGGACGCGCGGAGCTCGCCGACTCGTTGGGCGGCGACTTCGATCGCCATCTCGGCCGCGCCGGGCTCGCGCCGCTCGTCGCGACCGGCATCCAGGTGCTCCAGCTCAACGTCGGCCGCGTCTGCAACCAGACGTGCGCGCACTGCCACGTCGACGCCGGCCCCGATCGACGCGAGACGATGTCGCGCGAGACCGCCGAGCTCGCGATGCGCGTGCTCGCGAGCACGTCGATCCCGACCGTCGACATCACCGGCGGCGCGCCCGAGCTCAACGAGCACTTCGAGTACCTCGTGCGCGAGTCGCGCCGGCTCGGCCGGCACGTGCTCGACCGCTGCAACCTGACGATCCTCGGTGCGCCGCGCTATCGGCACTTGCCGCGCTTCTTCGCCGAGCACCAGGTCGAGGTCGTGTGCTCGTTGCCGCACTACCGCAAGCTCTCGACCGACCGCCAGCGCGGCGAAGGCGTGTTCGAGGCGTCGATCGAGGGCCTGAAGCTCCTGAACGCGGTCGGTTACGGCAAGCCGGGCTCAGGCCTGCGGCTGGTGCTGGTGACCAACCCGGTCGGCGCGTTCCTGCCGTCGGGGCAACGTTCGCTCGAAGCGGAATGGAAGCGCGAGCTGAAGCGCCTCCACGACGTCGACTTCGACGCGCTCTACACGATCACCAACATGCCGATCAGCCGCTTCCTCGAGTGGCTGTGCGACAAGGGCGAGCTCGCGACCTACCTCGAGAAGCTGGTCGCGGCGTTCAACCCCGCCGCCGCGGCCGGCGTGATGTGCCGCACGACGCTCTCGGTCGGTTGGGACGGGCGGCTCTTCGACTGCGACTTCAACCAGATGCTCGAGCTCGAGCTCGGTTTCGACGCGCCGAAGCACCTGCGCGACTTCGAGCTCGCGTTGCTCGAACACCGGCGCATCGTCACCGGTCGGCATTGCTTCGGCTGCACCGCTGGAGCGGGTTCTTCCTGTGGCGGCTCGCTGGCCTGAGCTCGCGCTCTGCGCGTTCGCCTTCCTCGTCGGAGGTGCGGCGTGCAAGACCGACGAACGTCCGCGCGCGGCCGCAGCGGAGAGCGTGCGCCTGACGCCGCGCGTCTCGAGCACAGCGCTGTCGGGCTCGACGGCCGCGAAGCTCTCCGCGAGCGATCGCGAAGCCGGCGTCGTCGCGGGCAGGCGCCCGACGCGCGCGAGCGGCACCGAGATCGTCGTCGCGGGCGAGCGCTTCGACATCGGTGCGCCGGTGGTGCTCTGGAACGATCCCGGCGGCTACGACGCGTACCGCGAGACGCCTTTCTTCGCCGACCAGCCCGATGCGCCGCAGAAGAAGCGCTACCGGCCCGGTCGCGGCATGTGGACGGACCCGAGCTCGCGCGAGAACGAGCCCGCGCCCGGCGAACCCGCGCCGACCTTGGAGCGCCTTCGCGAGCTCGTCGACCAATTCGTGCTGCACTACGACGTCTGCGGCACGTCGCGGCGCTGCTTCGAGATCCTGCACGACAAGCGCAACCTGTCGGTGCACTTCCTGCTCGACCTCGACGGCACGCTCTACCAGACGCTCGATCTCGCCGAGACCGCGTGGCACGCGCGGCAGGCGAATCCGCGCTCGATCGGCATCGAGATCACCAACCTCGGCGCGTACCCGCCGGGCGAGAGCGACGAGCTCGATCGCGCCTACGTCGAGGACGAGCACGGCGTGCGCGTCGCGCTCGACGCGAACGCGCGGCTCCTCACGCCGGACTTCGTCGCGCGGCCGATCCGGCCCGAGCGCGTGCGCGGGCTCGCGAACGGGACCGAGCTCGAGATGCACGACCTGACCAGCGAGCAGTACGCGACGCTCGCGCGCCTCGCCGCGGGGCTCGCCGCGATCTTCCCGAAGATCGAGCTCGACGCGCCGCGCGACCTCGCCGGACACGTGCGCGACGACGCGCTCTCCGACGAGGAGTTCGCCGCGTGGCACGGGCTGATCGGCCACCTCCACATCACCGACCAGAAGCAGGATCCGGGTCCCGCGCTCGACTGGGAGGCGTTGCTCGCGCGCGCGCGCGCGTTGCGCGCGCTCGAGGCCGGTCCGATCGGCGCCCCGCGCGAGTGAAAGCCCGCCGCGGCGAGCGTTCGGCGGCGCGCCGAGCCCGGTGCCTGCCCGGCGAAGCTGGGCGGCGCCTGCGTCGTCGGGCCCATGGTTCGCCGCGCGCGAGCGCGTAGGGTCGTGGGCAGGGCGCACGACGCGTGCGCGCCGGCCACGATGCTCCGTCGGTCGCTCGAGCTCGGTTGCCTCCTCGCGAGCGCGCTCGTCGTGCTCGCGTGCGCCGCGCAGCGCGGCGGCGAGCTCGGCCAGCCCGCGCCCGCCGAGCCTGCGCCCGCCGAGCCCGCGACGGTCGTCGCCGACGAGCACGCGTTCGTCTTCGCGCCCGCGGGCCGGCCGGTCGCGGTGTACGACCGCGGCGTGCGCGGGCTGAAGCCGTACCTGCGCAGCGTGCTCGGCGCCGACGGCGTCGAGCTCTTGCGCGACGCGCCGCCCGACCACGAGCACCACCACGGCCTGATGCTCGCGCTCGCCGTCGACGACGTCGACTTCTGGGGCGAGCGGTACGCCGACGTCCCCGGCCGTCAGGTCGAGCGCCTCGCCGCGACGTTCGACCTCCGTCTGGAGCACCAAGCGCCGCGCGCGGGCCTCGTGGAGCGCATCGCGTGGCTCGATCCGCGCGAGCCCACCGAGCGGCTGCTCGAGCAACGCGAGCTCTCGCTCGAGCAACGCGAGCTCACGCCCGAGCGACGCGAGCTCACGCCCGAGCGACGCGAGCTTCTGCCCGAGCGACGCGAGCTTCTGCCCGAGCGACGCGAGCTTCTGCCCGAGCGACGCGAGCTTCCGCTCGACGCCCCGAGCGCCGGCGCGCCGCTGGTCTTCACGTGGACGTCGCGCCTCGCGGTGCCCGACGGTCGCCAGAGCGCTCGGCTCTCCGGCCGCGCCTACTTCGGCCTGGGCATGCGCCTCGCCGAGCCGTTCGATCGCGTCGCGCGCTTCACGCACTCCGACGATGCGAAGAGCGAGCTCGTGCGCGGCGACGAGCGCCTGACCGCCGGCCGCTGGTGCGCGATCGCCGCGGAGGTCGCGGGGCGCACGCGCACGTTGGCGCTCTTCGCGCATCCGTCGAATCCGCGGCCGGCGCGCTTCTTCACGATGGCGGAGCCGTTCGCGTACCTGTCCGCGACGCTGGATCTCGCTCGCGAGCCGCTGGTGCTCGTGCGGGGCGAGCCACGGACGCTGGTGTACGCGCTCGCCGTGTGGGACCGCGCGGCCGAGCGCGACGAGATCGAGGCCCGATACGCCGACTGGATGGCGCGCGCGGTCGCGTCCGGCGTCGGGCCGTGGACCCTGCTCGAAGGACTGGGAGACCCGCGATGAATCCGAGCGACACGAATTGGTCGAGACGCGACTTCCTCGGCGCGGCGGCGATGGTCGCCGCCGCCGGATGCGCGGCGCCGGCGCACGGCCCCGCGTTCGCGAGCGCGCCGCGGCGGCGCACGAGCGCGAACGACAAGCTCCGCATCGGCATCATCGGCTGCGGCAGCATGGGCGTCGCGAACCTCGACGCTTGCGCGAGCCAGCCCGACGTCGTGGTCACCGCGCTGTGCGACGTGTGGCAGGCGCGGCTCGATCCGCTGCTAGAGCGCTTCAAGACCACGGCGCGGGCGTACCGCTCGCACGAGGACCTCTGCGCCGCCGCCGACGTCGACGCGGTGATCGTCGCGTCGCCGCCGCACTGGCACGCGCTGCACGCGATCGACGTGTGTCGCTCGGGCAAGGATCTCTACCTGCAGAAGCCGATGACGCTGTACCCCGACGAAGCGCTCGCCGTGCGCAACGCAGTGCGCGCGCACGACACGATCTGCCAGATCGGAACGCAGATCCACGCGACCGAGCACTATCGCAGGATGGTCGAGCTCGTCCGCTCCGGCTACCTCGGCAGGATCGGCGTCGTCCGCGCGTTCAACGTGATGAACCAAGGGCCGGAAGGGCTCGGCCACGTGCCCGACTCCGCGCCGCCGCAGGGGCTCGACTGGGAACGCTGGGTCGGCCCGGCGCGGGCGCGCGCGTTCAACGAGGTGATCGTGCGCGACGCGTACCACCACGGTTCGTTCTGGGACTTCAGCGGCGGCTGGACGCCCGGCATGGCGCCGCACTTGATCGACCTGCCGCACTGGGCGCTCGAGCTCGGCGCGCCGCTCTCGACGAACTGCTCCGGCGGACGCTACGTGCTGACGGATCTCGGCGACGTGCCCGACGTGCAGGAGATCACGTGGCAGCACCCGAACCTGACGGTCACGTGGTCGATGTCGATGGTCAACAGCTTCGGCTTCGACTTCGGCCGCGGCACGCGCGACCGACGGATCGGGATCTACTTCCATGGCGTCAACGGGACGTTGCGCACGAACTACTCGAGCCACGAGCTCTTCGCCGAAGGCGACCTGCTCGCCGCCGCGCCTCCGCCGGTCGAGCCGATCCCTCCGTCGCCAGGCCACGAGCGCGAATGGCTCGATTGCGTGCGCTCGCGCAAGCAGCCGAGCTGCAACGCCGACTACCACTGCGGCATCGACCTCGCGATCGGGCTCGCGAACGTCTCGTATCGCCTCGGCCGCGCGGTGCGCTTCGACCCGCAGTCCGAACGCATCGTCGGCGACCGGGAAGCCGCACGCCTCGCGCGCCCGGACTACCGCGCGCCGTGGCGCTTCCCGAGCGAGTATCTCGCGAGCACGTGAGTCGCTCGCTCCGCGCGCTTCGCCGCGCGCCGTCGCGCGGGAGCCTCGCGCCGCGGTGCGCTCGGGCGCGTCGATCGACGTGTGCGGTGCGGGCTCGCGATCGGAATCGGCGTTGCCGCGGGCGGGCGTACGGGTAGCCTCGGGATCACGAGCTCAATCGGAAGCAGGTGGGGAATGCGGGGAGCGAAGTCGAGCGCGGCGGCGCGGGTGGCGCACGTGACCGCCGCGGCCGCGGTCGGGCTCGTCGCAGTCGTGGCGCTCTGCGTCACCGCGGCTTGCAGGTCGACGCCGGCGGCGGTGCGCGCGGGGCCGGCGCTCGCGACCGACTTCGCGCTCACCGGCCGTGTCGTCACGCCCGCTGGTGAACCTTTGCCCGGCGCGAAAGTCCGCGGCCGTCGCCGCCGCTCGAGGTCCCGTCGCGGAGCTCGCGTCGGCGACGACCGACGCCGCGGGCGCCTTCGCACTCGACCTCGCCGCCGCGGTCGCGCGCAGGCTCTCGGGCGAGTTCGTGTCGCTCTCGATCGAGCACTCGCGCTACGCGAGCTCGTGGATCGACGACGTGTTCGTGCCGCCGCCGGCGTTTTCGATCGGCGACATCGTGCTCTGCGAGCGGACGAGTCTGCGCGTGCGCGTCACCGACGGGGACGCGCAGCCGGTGGTCGGCGCGTCGGTCTTCGTCGTTCCAGGTCCTCGACGCGACCGGATGCCTGTCGCGTGCATGCGGGTCGGAGTCACCGACGCGCGCGGCGGCTTCGAGAGCTCCGAGTTCGGGCCCGGACCGCTCACGATCGGCATCCAAGCGAACGGCTTCGCGGATCGGGAGATCTCTTCGGAACTCGGTGAGAGCACGTCGTCGGAGCTGCCGATCGTCGTCGCCGCGGAACGCACCGCGAGCGTGCGGATCGTCGACGCGTTCGGCGCTCCGGTCGTCGGTGCGCGCGCCGAGGTCCGGATCGTCGAGCGGCGCGGCGCCGATCCGCACACGAGGCGACCCACGGGTTTCTGGCGAGAGAGCGAGGTCTCCGATCCCGAAGGCTGGATCCGTTTCAGTGGACTGGCACGCGACTGCGTGCCTGTCGCGACGATCTGCGCGGCGGGTCATCGGCCGGTGCTCGTCCCGCTCGACGCTCCGACGCAGCTGGTGGCGCTCGAAACGAGTCCGACGCTCGAGGTCGAAGCCTTGGGCCCGAGCGGCGAGGCGCTCGAGATCCACAGCGTGTCCGTGTGGTCGGACGATCGCGAGCCCTCGCGCGAGCGGATCGACACCGTGCCGTGGCGCGACCGGTTCTGGCGCGACTCGCCGAACGTGGTTCCGCAGAGCCCGTCAGCGTGGCGATTGACCCTCGGCGACCCGGAGGGCTACTTCGCAGGCTCGCGCTTGAAGTGCGTCGTCGTGACGACGCGTGACGGACGTTCGGCGTGGGTCGACGTTCCGAGCGACGCATTCGAGGACTTCGTCCGCATCGAGGCGCGCATGCCCGCGCTCGCACGGGTCTCCGGCGCGGTCACGACGCAAGAGGGTCGGCCGGTGTCGCTTCGGCTCGGCTGGTTGCTCGACGACGAGCTTCGAGACACCGTTTCGACCTCGTCGAGCTCCGACGGATCCTTCGAGCTCGCGATTCCGCCCGACCGCCCGATGCGATTGGACGTGCTCGACGACGGCTGGAAGTTGGCGATCCGCGGTCCTCGCCTGACCCCGCGGCCGGGCGAAGCCCAGCGCGACGTTCGCCTGGTCGTCGAGCCCGTGGCCGCGCCCGAAACCGTCGACGTGACGGTGCAGGTCACGCGCGACGGCGCTCCGCCGGGCGGTCCGGTCTTGCTCGCGCTGGTGGTCCGCGGAAACAGCCTGCGGTACGCGCGACCGGAGTGGTTGGGCTGGACGAATGCCGCAGGCGAGGCGGTGATTCGCATCCCCGTCGACGCGAGCCTCTACGTCGTTCCCCACGCGCTCCGCGCGACGGCGCGAAGCAGCTGGCATAGCTTCGCCGGCGAGTTCCCCGTCGTGGAAGCGCCGTGGCCTTGGACGATCGAGCCGGCGACGTTCGGTGCGTCGTGCACGGTCGATCTCGCGCACCCGCTCGATTGACGTCGTCGCGCGCTGGGCGGATCGCCGTGGTTCACGGTTCGTCCCGCGGCGCTCGTCACGCGCGGTTCACAGATCGCGCAAACGGCCGCGTGCCTCGGCCAGGCGTTCGCGCGCGGTCGGCGCGTCGCACTTCGAGCGGTGCATCGCGATCGCGGTCTTCGCTTCGCCGTCGGCGACGAAGAGCAGCTGCTTCGCCTGCTCGTACGTGAGCCCGGTGACCTCCGCGACGATGCGCGCGCCGCGGTCGACGAGCTTCTGGTTCGCGCGCGTGTTCACGTCGACCATCAGGTTCTCGTACACCTTGCCGAGCTTGGTCATCACCAGCGTCGAGACGCAGTTCAGCACCAGCTTGGTCGCCGTGCCCGCTTTCAGCCGCGTGCTGCCGGTCAGCACTTCGGGCCCGACCAGCACGCGGATCGACACGTCCGCGCGATCGGGCGCGTGCTCGGCGTCGACGCACGCGAGGAAGATCGTCGCCGCGCCGCGTTCGCGCGCGAAGTCGAGCGCGCCGTGCACGAACGGCGTCGTGCCGCCGGCCGCGATGCCGAACACGACGTCGCGCGCGTCGAGCTTGCGCTCGGCGAGCTCCGCCGCCGCCGCACCCGCGTCGTCCTCCGCGCCCTCGACCGAGCGCGTCAACGCCTCGGGGCCGCCCGCGAGGATCGCTTGCACCTGCTCGGGCGCGCTCTGGAACGTCGGCGGGCATTCCGCGGCGTCGAGCGTCGCGAGCCGACCGCTGGTGCCCGCGCCGACGTAGAAGAGCCGGCCGCCGCGCGCCAGGCGCTCGGCGACGACGTCGATCGCTCGCGCGATCGAGTCGCGCGCCGCGTGAAGCGCGCGGTGCACGCAAACGTCCTCGCGTTGGATCAAGTCGAGCGCGTCGAGTGTCGAGAGGCGATCGAGCTCGCGCGATGCAGGGTTCTGCCGCTCCGTCATGAGACGCGAGCGCTCGTTAACGATGTCGGGCCATTCCATGGCTTTGGGGCCCGTTGGTCACTTCGAGTCAAACAACCGGTGAGAATTAGGGGCCCGCACAGGTTGTGTCGGACCAACACGGATCTGGCCACACAGGCATGACAAGTTCGCGAGACGTGAGCTGAGCTTGGATGCGAGGTCGACGCGCTGTAGCGCCCCGATCCGCGCCAACCGTCGCTGAATGAACACGCCCCCACACGGACGGCGTCGTGGCGATCGGCAGAGAGCATCGCGGCTACCAAGTCGAGTCACGCTTGGCGACGCGCGCTGAACCGCTCTCAGTAGGTGGGGCGCAACACGTTCGCCTCGTTTGACCACCCCTGCGCCTCCCAGTTTGCGCCAGAAATCACCAGCACCGACTCCGGGACACCGTCCTTGTCCGCGTCCTGAAGCGCGAGAATCTCGGGCATCGGACCGAAAGCACAGCTGTCGACCGGCGCGAAGAAGTAGCAGTCCCCGCGCCCGACATACTCGCTTGCCCAGAACCGAGAGTGGCACCCCGAAAGCGTGGGCGCGACAAGAGGCGCCGCCGTTCCTCCGGGCGCCGCGACGAGTGTCTCAGACTTCGTGACCAGGTCAAGCCGAGTCACTTCACGCGAACCGTCGTGGTAGACAAAAACTTGCGTCGCGGACTCAAGTGACGGAATGAGCGCGCGAATCACGCCGCGCGCGGAGTTTGACGGCGTTTTCAGGACCTCGGTCACGCCGGTTCTGGACGGCAGCGTCCACGCGTACTGTGGCGCTCCGCCCCCCACGGGATACTGCTCCATCACCGACGGCGCCGCAACGCCGCCCTGTGCCGTACTCGCGAATGTCCAGTATTCAATCACTGTGAACCCATCCCGACTCTTACCTGCAACGCAAAAGTGGTAATCATCGACGGGCAGGACGAACGTGGGCCAGTACGCGACAGCGAACACTTCCTCCCTTTGGTCCTTGACGTTCGTCGTACTCGGGGTTTCCGGTGTCGCGTACGTCCAACCGAAGTTGATCCGCTTCTCGAGCACACTACAGAACGCCGTCCGGTAGACGCCTCCTGGGAATCGTGTCGTAGGGCGCCCGAGCTGCCACACGTCGGACGTGGGTGCGGCCGCAGGAACCGGGGTGGGTGATACCGGCGGTACGGCCTGCGCGGCGACGGCATCAGCGATTCCGCCGATTGCCGCTAGATTGATCGTCAGGACAAGTAGGTTGCTGTGGACGCTGGTCATGAGTTCCTCTGGACGATTCGACTAGTAGCAGCAAGCGGTCGGTGGATTCTGCGAATACTGCGGATTGCCGCCGGACTGCAGGCACTTGACGTAGTAGGTCTGCATTTGCTGGATGACGTTGCCGACTTGCCAGCAGTGTATGGAATTGCCCGCGAGGCAGGACGCGTGCGCTAGGTGATCGTAGGTTTGCTGCCAGCACTCGAAGTGCTGGCAGGCGTTCAGCGCGCCTCCATTGTATGGACCGTCGGGGTGCCCATACTTCCAATGGTAATACTCGTGCCGAAGGCGGACACCGACGGTCGCGGTATCAACTCCATCGTTGATCCGAACCGAGATCGTGTCGCCATCAGTGAGTCCTTTGAAGCCTTCCACGCTCGGGTCTTTCAACACTCCGATCTCCACTGCACCGCTTGCAACCGCGGCTGCGAGATCGGCGGCGGCAGCCGCATCGTACTGGGCTAGCGCCGCCATCCCGTCCGCTATCACAGTCTGAGCTACCGGCCCAGGCGGCGAGACGACGACGCCAGGGATCGAGAGGTTACCCGCGAGGCAGGGCGCAGAAGCCAACGCGAAGAACGCCACGCGCGATACCAGAGTCGTAGTCATAGTTGGCGAGGATACTCTGTTTAGCGGCGCGGGTCAATCCAACGTGGCGGATTGAATCTGGGGTTTCCCCCGGTCAGGGCTGACGTCACATGCGAACACGTGCTCCGGGCTCACAGCGCGGGACTTCCTCCCACATGCCGCGGCCGAGCGACGCGCCGCCGTCGACCGTGAAGCACTCGCCGTTGACGTAGCTCGAGGCGGGGGAGAGCAACCAGAGGACGTGCGCCGCCATCTCCTCGGCGGTGCCGAAGCGTTGCAGCGGGATGCCTTGCTCGATCCGCGCCTTCATCGCCTCGTCGGGCCACAGATTCGCGTGCGCTCCGCGGCTCTCGAACGGGCCCGGAGCGATCGCGTTGACGCGCAGGCCGTGGCGAGCCCATTCGACGGCGAGCGTGCGCGTCATCGCGAGCACGCCGGCCTTCGCGCTCGCGCTGTGCACGACGCCGGGCATGCCGGTCCACGCGTAAGTCGCGACGACGTTGAGGATGTGCCCGCGTTTCGCCGCGATCATCGACTTGCCGAAGTAGCGCGACGCGTAGAACGTGCCGTCGAGCACGATGCCGAGCACCGCGCGCCACGCGCGCGCCGAAAGTCGCTCGGCGGGGCACACGAAGTTGCCCGCGGCGTTGTTGACCAGGATCGTCGGCGCACCGTGGCGTTCCGCGAGCGCGTTGGCGGCGCGTTCGACGTCGTTCGGCTCGCGCAGATCGAGCGCGAGCGCTTCGCCGCGCCAACCGCGCGCCGCGCATTCGTCGAGGAACGCTCGATGGTGCTCGGGATCGCGCGAGAGGATCGCGACGCGCGCGCCGAGCGCCGCC
>JADLBP010000036.1 GCA_020847695.1 Planctomycetota bacterium | reverse complement strand
ATGTCCGCGCTCGACAGCTGGCACGAAGAGAAGCAGTCGGCGTTCCTCTACCGCGTGCTCGCCGAAGCGGAGAGCGGCAATGCGCGGGCTCGGATGTTCGCGCAGCTCGCCGACAACGCCGAGAAGCAGGCCGGGATGTGGGCGGAGCGGCTGAAGGCCTCCGGCACGCCGGCGCCGAGTGCGTTCCGGCCCGAGACGCGCGCGCGGATCGTCGCGCGGCTGATCCGGACGTTCGGCGGGCGCTCGATGCGACCGATGCTCGCCGCACTCAAGGTGCGCGGGCTCTCGCTCTACTCGGTGCCGTCGTTGAGCTCGGGCCACGCGATGCCGACGACGCTCTCGCCCGAACGTCGCCACCGCGCGGCGTCGAGCGGCGGCTCGCTGCGCGCCGCGGTCTTCGGGATGAACGACGGACTGGTCTCGAACACGAGCTTGATCCTCGGCGTCGCCGGCGCCGCCGCCGCGCCGAACGCGATCCTGATCGCGGGCCTGGCCGGCCTCCTCGCGGGCGCGTTCTCGATGGCGTCGGGCGAGTACGTGTCGGTGCTCTCGCAGCGCGAGCTCTTCGAGTACCAGATCGCGCTCGAGAAGGCCGAGCTCGACGAGTATCCCGAGGAGGAGGCCGAGGAGCTCGCGCTCGTCTACCGCGCGCGCGGTCTCGACGAAGCCGACGCGAAGAAGCTCGCCTCGCGCGTGATGAGCGATCCGAAGAGCGCGCTCGACGCCTTGGCGCGCGAGGAGCTCGGGCTCGACCCCGACGACCTCGGCTCGCCGTGGGGTGCCGCCGGATCGTCGTTCGCTGCGTTCGCGGTCGGCGCGCTGATCCCGCTCGCGCCGTTCCTCTTCCTGACCGGCAACCAGGCGGTGGTCGCGGCGGCGATCGTCGCGTCGATCGCGCTGTTCGGCGTCGGCGCGGCGCTCTCGCTGTTCACCAACCGCGGAGCTTGGTTCAGCGGCCTGCGGATGCTCGCGATCGGAGCGCTCGCGGGCGGCGCGACGTGGAGCGTCGGCAAGCTGTTCGGCGTCGCGCTCGGTTGACCGCATCGCGGCGCGTCGTTCCGAAGCCGGCGCGCACTTCGTCACGACCTAGGCTGTCGCTCGTCGGCTGCCCGATTCCTCCGAACGCGTCGGCCTCGCGTGCACGGACTTGGACGTCGCAGGGGCGACACATGGAGGCCCTCGAGCTCCGGGAGAATCGGGCGCCACCCCGTCCGTCGTCACCCGAAGATCAGGTGCCAACCGATCGCCAAGAGCGTCGTGTCGACCAGCGCGTGGCTCACCCATCCGGGCCAGACCGACCGATAGCGCGCGTACGTCCACGACCAGAACACGCCGGCGACGAACACGCCGACGGAGGCGACCAGCGCGAAGCTCCCGCCGAACTGCGCGTTCAAGAGCAACGTGTGGTGCGCCGTGAACGCCGCGGCGGACGCGACGACCGCGCTCGTCGGCGGCACGAGCCGCGCGAACTGCGTGTACACGAACCAGCGCCACGCGTACTCCTCGATCAACGAGTTGCCGAGGATCGTGTAGCTCGCGATCGCGAGGTAGCTGCCGTGCTCGCCGATGCCGTTGGCGTCCGCGAGCCGCCGCAACTCGGCTCCGTCGATCCACACCTCGCCGACGAAGTGCCAGAACGCGAGCACCGCGAGCGAGAGCAGCACGCCGCTCGCGACGCCGAAACCGAAGCCGCCTTGGCGCGCGCGCGACAGGCTCGGCTTGCCGCGCTCGACGAACATCAGCCATGCCAGCGGCGCGAGCACGAACAGCACCTTGGTCGCGAGCCACACGCTCGCGCCGACCGGCCCGGGCGCGACGTACATCGACGCGAGCACCCCGATCGACGGCAACGGCACGACGCAGAGCAACGCGGCGAGCGAACGACGACGCTCCATGGTGCGCGCGAGCGTAGCGCGGCGCACCGCCGAGCTCCCGCGACTCGTTCCGATCGACGCGCTGCTCGCCGCGAAGCGATCACGACCCCGCGGGAGACGCGCTGTGCTCGTGGCGGCCGCCCGCGCCGGCGCCTAAGATCGCCCCGCGGCTCCCACCGCGCGCACGATGCCTCCGTCGAACGTACCCGCGAAGCCGCGTCGTCGCCTGCTCGCGCGCCTCGCGCTCGCCGCCGTCGGCGGCTTCGTCGCGCTCGGGCTGCTCGAGGTCGCTGCGCGTGTCTTGAGCTCGCGGACCTCCGGTCCGAGCACCAACCCGCGTTACGTCGAGCACGACGAGGTGCTCGGCTGGCGCTATCGGCCCGGCGCTGCGCTGCGGCACGCGACCGACGAGTTCGACGTCGAGATCGCGATCGACGAACACGGGTTCCGTCGCCAGACGTCGCTCCCCGCGCGCGCGCCCGACGTGCTCGTCTTCGGCGACTCGTTCGCGTTCGGCTGGGGCGTCGAAGCGAGCGAGACGTGGGCGACTCGGCTCGAGAGCGAGCTCGGCCTCGCGGTGTGGAACCTCGCGGTGTCCGGCTTCAGCGTCGACCAGGAGCTGCTCCTCTGGCGCGAACGAGCCCGCTTCCTGCCGCGCGACGTGCCGTGCGCGCCGAAGGTCGTGCTGGTGCTCACCTGCGGCAACGACCTGCCCGAAGCGATCGGCGACCGCAGCTACGGCAAGGCGAAGCCGCGGTTCGTTCTCGCCGGCGACGAGCTCGTGTTGACCAACGTGCCGGTGCCGGAGCCCTGGCTCGAACGGCACTCGCAGGCGTGGCGCTCGCTCGCGAAACGCTGGTACGCGCGCGAGGAGATCGAGCCGACCCACGCGATCGTCGAGAACGGCCGCGACCTGGTCGCGACGATCCTGGCGACCTTCGATCGCGAGTGCGCGTCGATCGGCGCGAAGCTCGTCGTGATCACGACCGAGGACCGCTGGCTCGGTGCGCGCCTCGACGCGCGCGGCGTGACGCACTTCGACCTCGAGATCGAGCTCGCGGCCGCCGCCTCGCGCGGCGAACGTGTCGCGTTCCCGAAGGACGGCCACTGGACCCCGCGCGGGCACGCGATCGTCGCCGAGCTCGTCGCGCGGCGGCTGCGCGGGCTCGGGCTCTTCGCTCGCTGACCACCTAACCGTTCCGAGAGCGCCGGCGGCGCGCAGAATGATCGGGCGCGGCGAGCGCAACGGCTGCGCGCGCTTTCGGGCCGCGTTCGCTAGTTTGTCCCGGGCTCTCGAGCGCAGCGAGCGGGCGTCGCACGGCGAATCCGGCGGCGCCCGGCGGTCCGCGCAGGCGCTCGACACCGCTTCCTCCAACTCCGATGACGCTGACCTCGATCCTCTACACCCTTGGGAGCGCGCCGATGTTCGCGGCGCGGCCGTTCCTCGCCGCGTTCGTCACCGCGCTGCTCGCGCGCTTCGGCGCGCACCTCCCGTGGCTCGGCGAGCGCGAGGTGATCCAGGTGCTCTCCCGCGCGCCCGACTGGTTCACCAGCAACACGGCGCTCGGCGTGCTCGGCGCGCTCGCCGCCGTCGAGATCGCGTCGGCGAAGTCCGCGGAGCTCAAGGCGTTCATGGCGGACTTCGACGCGCTGATGAAGAGCATCGTCGCGCTGGTGGTCAGCCTCGCCGTGCTCGATCCGGAGACGGAGAAGGTCGTCAAGACGATCGACAAGCTCGGGGTGTTCTCGTGGAGCTTCTCGGCGCTCGCCGCCGGCACCGTGTTCGGCATGACGATGCTGCGCAACCAAGTCGTCGCGCTGATCGACGAGCTCGACGGCGACGACGACATCGGGCTGCAGACGTTGATCAACTGGATCGAGAACATCTGGACGGTGATGGGCATCTTCGTGCTCGTCCTGTTGCCGATCCTGGCGGTCGTCCTCTCGGCGTTGACCGCGCTCGGCCTCTACGTGGCGCGCAAACGCGCCGAGCGCAAGGAGGAGGCGAGCAAGACGCCATGCGCGAACTGCGAGACGCGGATCCTGCCGCACGCCACGCGCTGCCACTCGTGCGGCACCGCGGTCGCCGCGCCGCGCAAGGTCGGCGTGTTCGGCCAACCGAAGAGCGACCCGACGCCCGACGTCGCGCTCCACCGCTTCGAGCTCGTCGCGCGCAAGCGCTGCCCCGACTGCGCGACGCGCTTGCCGAAGCGCCAAGTGCGCCAGACGTGCGGCACGTGCGGCCGGATCACGTTCCTGTCGCCCGGCGAATTCCAGTCGTACCTCGCGGCGCTCGACCAACGCCTGCCGCGGACGCTCGGGATCTGCTTCTTGCTGAGCGCCGTGCCGCTGCTCGGCGTCGTGCCCGGCGTCATCTACTACCGACTGACGATGATCACCGGCGTGCGCGGGTACATCCCGCCGCTGCGCGGCTGCACGACGAAGTGGGTCGTGCGCTTCGTCAACTGGGGCGT
>JADLBP010000035.1 GCA_020847695.1 Planctomycetota bacterium | reverse complement strand
GCGAGCGGCGCGGATCCCGCGCTGACCGCGGGCGCGCAGGTCTGGCTGCAGAACTGGTCGCGCGATCCGGGCGATGCGTTCACCGACTCGCTGAGCGACGCGGTGACCGCAGTCATTTGTCCGTAGACGTCGCGTTTCGTCCGTCAAGCGCTCAGGAGGCGGCCCGGGGGGCCGCCTCCTCTCGTTTCGTGGCGGCTCGGCGAACTCGCGCTTTCGCGGACCGCGCAGAACCGAAGGAGCGCCCGTGGACATCAAGGACCCCGGCGACGTGCCGCGCTCGCGAGGCCGTTCGACGCCTCGCGTCTCCCGAACGTCACCGTCCCCTGCGGAGAACCTTCATCATGTTCCACACTGCGCTGTCTCTTCCGGCGGGTCTCGCTCGCCTCCGTCCGTCGGTCACCGTGCGCCGGTCCGTCATGCTCGCGGCCTGCGCGAGCTCGCTCGCGTTCGCCGTCGCGGTCGTCCACGCGCAAGATTCGAGCGCAGACGCCGCTCGAAGCGGTTCCCGTTCCACGCAGGTGGCCCCAGTCGACGCCGCTGAAGCGAGCGTCCAGCGGGTTGCCGATCGCTCCGACGCGGACGCTGCGAACGCCGGTGGATCGACGGCCAGCGCTACGTTCGCTTGTTCCACGCCGACCACGTACTGCACGGCGAAGGTCAACTCGCTCGGTTGCACGCCGACGATCTCGCTCCCGTTGCCTCCGAGTCCGACGTTGGACGTCGTGAACCCGCTGGTCGCCAGCCAACTCGTCGGGGGAGCGCTTGGTCGGTTCATTCACAGCGTCCAGCCCGCGCAGGCGCAGCCGTTTCACGGCGGCTACTTGTGCGTCGGCCCGACCTTCACCAGGCATTTGGTGCGAGCTGCGTCCGGCCCCGCGAACACCTGCGGCGGCTCGATCTCGGAGGACTTCAATTCGTACATCGCGACCGGTCAGGATCCGGCGCTCGGGCCTGGGGTGCAGGTGTGGCTCCAAGGTTGGTCGCGCGATGCTGCGGCTCCGTTCGGTGACAGCCTGACGAATGGTGTCACCGCCGTGATCTGCCCGTAGAGCTCGCAGGAGCTCCCACGACTCCCGAGGGGCGGCGCGAGCCGCCTCTCGGCGTTTCGGGGGCTCGCGACGCGGCGCGACGGTGCGCGGCGTTCGCGGGCGGCTGCCTCGCGCGAACTCTCCCGCACACGACCGACCGAGCCGGACGCCGGCGAACGCGGGGAGCGCGAGCACGCCGCCGGCGCGTGATGACACGCTCGTGACCGTCGGTGCGGTCGCGCCGGACCCGCCGAGGAACCTATGATGGCCGCCGCGCGTCGAAGCTCGACCGCGATGCCCGGAACGCCGCCCAGGCGCCGAGCCACGTTCGCTCGCGATCCTTCCGTCCCCCTCGTCCTCTCAGGATCCTCCGCATGCTTCGTTCCTCGTCGCTCGTCGGCGTCGCTTTGTTCGTCGCCGCGCTCCTCGCGCCGGTCTCCGCCGCCCAATCCAACTCCGTGCCCGGCATGGACGTGTCGCTGTCCAACCTCGGCGCGGTCAAGAACTGGGGCCGCATCGGCGCCTTCCCGAACGGCACGAGCGCGATGTCGATGTCGACCACCGCGTGCAACGTCGGCACGGTCAACGTCGGCTGGAACGCACCGATGAACACCAATCACCCGGTGATCTCGTTCCTCGTCTGCCGCGAGGAGAACGGGCGCTTCGAGCAGATCTCCGATCGCTCGTACGTGAAGCACGGGTTCTACGCGACCAACCAAGGCGGCTGCGCTTCGTGCTCGAATCCGAGCGGCAACCCGAACACGCTGTTCGTCGGGTGCTCGGACACCTACGGCACCGACAACAACGCCGATCGCTACTACCTTGGCGCGGCGAGCGAGATCGATCCGTGGCTCGGCAACTGGACGGCGAAGTGCTCGTTGTTCGACAAGGGCGAGCCCGCGGTCGCGCCGCCGTTCGACTGCGACGGCGTGCGCAGCCTGAACACGACGATGGTCAACGCGATGGACGTGCTCGAGCACCGCATCAACCTGACCGACGCCGACCTCGACCATCCGGCGGCGACCTTCTACTACCAGGGCTTCTACACGGTTCGTGGCGAGCCCGAGGCGAACCGCGGCAACAACGCCGCGATCCGCGAGATGAACGTCTCCTGGAGCGGCACGAAGTGGAACTTGACCGCGGCCGGAGCCCAGTTCAGCGGCTCGATCCTCGATCGCTGGAGCGGCGCGACGATCGGCTCGAACACCAACGGCGTCGACGACGGCCGGCTCTTCGTCGGCGTGAAGGTCACCGGTCCGTTCGCCGGGCTCTGGCACTACGAGTACGCCGTCTACAACCGCGACAACGCGCGCGCGGTCGGCGCGTTCCACCTGCCGGTCGCGGTCGGCGCGACCGTAAGCAACGTGACGTTCCGCGACATCGACACGAACACCGGCAACGACTGGCAGGTCACGCAGCTCGCGAACGAGCTCGTCTTCACGACGGCGCTCAATCCGATCGAGTGGGGCACGCTCTACAACTTCTCGTTCGATTCGAGCGCCGGCCCGGTGGCGGGCTCCGCGGACCTCAATCCGTTCCACCCGGGCACCGGCGCGGGCGTCGTCCCCGTCGGGACGGTCGTGCCGCTCGACGTCTGCGCGCAGCCCACGGTGTACTGCACCGCGAAGGTGAACTCGCTCGGTTGCACGCCGTCGATCTCGCTGAGCACCTTCCCGAGCGCGAGCCAAGGTTCGGGTTGCACGCTGAGCGCGACCAACGTGATCGGCAACAAGAACGGGCTCTTCTTCCACGGCTCGGTCTCCGCCGCGGCGGCGCCGTTCCACGGCGGCTATCTGTGCGTCGCGTCGCCGCTGATCCGGCACACCGTGCAGAACTCCGGCGGCACCCCGGGCCAGTGCGACGGCGTGCTCAGCGAGGATTTCAATGCCTACATCGCGGGTGTCTTCGATCCGCTGCTCGGTCCGGGCGTGCAGGTGTGGCTGCAGGGTTGGTCGCGCGATCCTGGCGATCCGTTCACCGACAGCTTGACCGATGCGGTGACCGCGACGATTTGTCCGTGATCGCGTATTGACGTTTTCGAACGCGAGGTCGGCCGCTGACGGTCGACCTCGCGTGTTTCGCTCGCACGCGTCGGGCTCGCGACGCGCGAATTCGCGCCGCGTCTTCGGACTTGGTCGGAGGTCGGGCCGGGATAACGACGAGGCGTCTTGAGATCGACTCTCGCGTGGCTCACGGACGGCGGAGCCGAAGGTCGTCGTGCGACGCAGCCGTGCGCGACATGCGACACGCCGACGGCAACCGACCATGATCCAACCCAACTTCGATCGTCCGACCGCGACTCCGAAAGAGCTCCAGCGCTTCGAGGAGAGCAAGCGCATGCTGCCGCTGCTCCGCTCCTACGCCCGCGAGATCGTCGAGCGTCGTCACCGTGTGCTCGAGTTGCGGATCGAGCTCGCCGGCAGCCCCGGCGCGATCGAACGCGGCCACCACCTGAACGAGCTCCGGCGGATCGAACGGGAGCTCGAGCGCATGGGCTGGTACGTCGGCGAGGAAGAGCCGCCGTACTTCTACCGGCTGGGCAAGGACGGCGAGCCCGAGCTCGCGTGGGCCCCGCTCGCGCAGAACGCGGTCTGATACGGAGCCAGGCTCCACCCCCGCTTCTTCGGCGTCCCACGGCAACTCGCGGGGATCGAGGAAGCGGGGGTGGAGCCTGGCTCCGTATGATGCAGGCGTGGACCGCATCCTCCCGCCGCTGCTCGACTTCACGAGCCTGTTGATCTTCCCGTTCCTCGGCGTCATGGCGCTGCTCAAGCGCCGCGGCTGGGTGTACTTGGTGGTGATCAGCGTCGTTTGGACGCTGGTCGGGGCCGTCGCGCTCTTGCTCGACTGGACGTTCGGCGTGCCGCGCGCGCGCCTCGAGCACGGCTGGCTGGTCGGCGTCGCGCTCGCCGCGGGCTTCCTCGCCGTCGCGTGGCTCAAGGAACAGCGCAAGGTCTCGCGCTGGCTGAAATTCGGCACCGCCGCGTTGACGGTGATCGTCTTCCTGCGCGCGCTGCAGCAGTTCTTCCTGCACTACGGGACATGAGCGGGTTCCTCGAGCGACGCTTCCGACTGCGCGAGCGCGGGACGAGCGTCGGCATCGAGGTGCTCGCCGGCCTGACGACGTTCGCGACGCTCTCGTACATCCTGTTCGTGCAGCCCGCGGTGCTCTCGAGCCCCGGCTGCGGCATGGATCCGGGGGGCGTGCTCTTCGCGACGTGCGTCGCTTCGGCGCTCGCGTGCTTCCTGATGGCGTGGTGGGCGGACTACCCGATCGCGCTCGCGCCGGGCATGGGGCACAACTTCCTCTTCGCGTTCACGCTGTGCGGCGCGATGGGGTGGAGCTGGCGACAAGCGCTCGCCGCGAACCTGATCGCCGGCGTCGCGTTCCTCGGGCTCGCGCGCTTCGGACTGCGCGAGCGAGTGATGAACGCGCTGCCCCAGGGACTCGCGCACGGGATCGCGGCGGGGATCGGGCTGCTGATCGCCTTCATCGGGCTGCAGTGGGGCGGGTTGGTGCGCGCGCAACCGGCGACGTTGGTGCAGCTCGGCGAGCTGTCGAGCCCGGTCGCGCTGCACACGCTCGGCGGGCTCGCGATCGCGGTCGTGCTGCTCGCGCGCGGCGTGCGCGGCGCGTTGCTCTTCGCGATCGTCGCGTCGGCGCTCGGCGGTTGGCTCGCGAGCCGCGTCTTCGCGCTCGCGACGCCGCTGGTCGAGTTCAACGGCGTCGTCGGCCCGCCGCCGGATCCGCGCGGCACCGCGTTCCAGCTCGACTTCGCCGGTCTGTTCGCGCGACCGTGGACCGAGTGGCTTCCGATCGTCGCGATCTTCCTCTGCCTGGTGCTCTTCGACACGATCGGCACGCTCGTCGGCGTCGCGGGCAAGGCGGGGTTGATGGTCGACGGCAAGTTGCCGCGCGCGGAGCGAGCGCTGGCCGCGGATGCGGCGGGGACGACGCTCGGCGCGTTGCTCGGCACGAGCACGGTGACCAGCTACGTCGAGAGCGCCGCCGGCGTCACCGCGGGCGGCCGCACCGGTCTGACCGCGATCGTCGTCGGCGTGCTGTTCCTCTGCGCGCTGGTGTTCGCGCCGTTGATCCACTCGATCGGCGCGGGCGTCGACGTCGACGGCGCGTTGCGGTACCCGGTGATCGCGCCGGTGCTGATCGTCGTCGGGTTCCTGATGGTCGCCGAGCTGCGACACGTGCGTTGGGACGATCCGGTCGAGAGCTTCCCGGCGTTCCTGTGCACCGTCGTGATGCAGCTCTCGCTCTCGATCACCGAAGGCGTCGCGTTCGGGTTCCTCGCGAGCTCGATCCTCTCGCTGGCGACCGGTCGTGCGCGAGAAACGTCTCCGATCGTGCACGCGTTCGCATTGTTGTTCGCGGCGCGGTACGTGTGGCTCGTCTAGTTCCGAGCCGCTCTACCCTCGCTACATCGAGCGTCCCGAGCGTGGTGCTGCGGGCGAGACCGCGGGGATCGAGCCCGGCTCCGTGCCGGCGCGTGCCTTCGAATCGGTTGCATCGAGCGCGTCGCGGACCGCGCGCGTGAGCACGTGCGGCGCGAACGGCTTCTGCAGCCAGCGAATCGGCACGTCGACGACCTGCGCGAAGTCGGACGCGTGGCCGGGATGGCCCGAGATGAACACGATGCGCGTCTCCGGACGCTTCGCGGAGATCAGGCGCGCGAGCTCGAGGCCGGACATCCCGGGCATCACCACGTCGGTCACGAGCACGTGGATCAACGCCGGGTGCGTGTCCGAGAGCGCCCGCGCCTGCGACGAGTCCTTCGCGCGCAGGACCTTGTAGCCGGCGGCGACCAGCGTCTCCGAGAAGAGCTCGAGGATCTCTCGCTCGTCCTCGACCAACAGGATCGTCTCGCCGGAACCGCCGCTCTGCGGCACGTCGATCGGCGTCGGCTTCGGCGTCGCGTCGCGCAGGCACTCGGGCAGCCACACCGAGACGCGCGTGCCGCGGCCCGGCGCGCTCTCGATCGACACGGCTCCGTTCGCCTGCGAGACGATGCCGAACACGGTCGAGAGACCGAGGCCCGAGCCCTTGCCGACCGGCTTGGTGGTGAAGAACGGTTCGAAGAGGTGCGCCTTGGTGTCTTCGTCCATCCCGACGCCGTCGTCGGCGACGACGAGGCGCACGTAGCGACCGGGCTCGACGCCGTGGTGCTCCGCGCTCGCCGTGTCGAAGCGTTCCATCGAGGTGCCCAGCGTCAGCCGGCCTCCGTTCGGGAGCGCGTCGCGCGCGTTGAGCACCAAGTTGAACAGCACTTGCTCGACGTGCCCGGGATCCGCGTGCACGACGCCGAGCTCGTCCTCGAGCTCGAGGCGCAACTCGACCGTCGGTCCGACCAACCGCCGGAACATCGCCTCCTGACGCAAGAGCTCGTGGTTCAGGTTGATCACACGCGGCTGCGTCACCTGACGGCGTCCGAACGCGAGCAACTGGGCGGTCAGCGTGCGCGCGCGCTCCGCCGATTGCTCGATGTGCTCGGCGTAGCGGCGTTCCGACGATCCGGGCTGCAGCGCGTCCTTCAGGAGCTCCGCGTACCCGAGCACGCCGGTCAGGAGGTTGTTGAAGTCGTGCGCGATGCCGCCGGCGAGTCGGCCGACGACGTCCATGCGCTGGGAGCGGCGCAAGCGTTCTTCGCTCTGCCGGAGCGCCTCCGCCGCGGCGAGCGCGCGCGTGCGTTCCTCGTCGAGGTGCCAGACGACCATCCCGATGCCGATCACGACCTGCAGCACGAGATCGACCAGGCCGAGGTAGAGCGAGATGCCCGCGTCGCGCCACGTGATCGCTCCGATCGCGAGCAGCACGAAGTAGTTCACTTGCTGCAGGGCATAGAGCACGAAGCCGAACGCGGTCAGCAACGCGCCGAACCCGGGCGTCGAGCGCCGGGTCCGCCACACCGTCCAACTCGCGTAGCCGAAGATCAGCGCGCCGAACACCGTCATGGCGCTCGTGCGCGTCACTCCGCGCAGCTGCGCCGGCGCGTCGATCGACGCCCACGTCGCCGCGAGCGCGAGCATCGCGAGCGTGACGAGCCCGAAGGTTTGCGTCCTGCGCGGGAGCACCGTACCCCTCGCGAGCTCGCGCGTGCCGACGAACATCCACGCGGTTTGCCACAGTCCGAGCGTTTGCGTCGCGAACGAGAGGGCGAGCCGCGGCCAGCTCGCCGGATCCGCCTCGGCGTACGCGGTCATCGAGATGCCGTCGCTGACGTGGCAGACCGCGAGCGTGCTCCACGCGAGCGCCCAGTACGCGAGGTATGCGCGACCGTAGCGTTTCCAGAAGCCCGCGAGCGTGAGCGCGAGCAGTGCGCAAGCGAGGGCCTGCGTCAGGTACGTCGCGAAGACGTGGTAGCGAAGGTCGGACATCGCGTGCAGCGGAGCGCGGCAACGATTGTACGTGAAGCGTTGACGACGGGCGCGCGAGCGAGCAGGAACTATCCAAAGCCCGGGACGCCTGCTTTAGTGTGTTCGCCTCGTTCCAAGGAAAACTCCGCAACATGCTCCATCCGCGTCTTCCGTTCTGCGCTGCGCTCCTGTTCTCCGTCGCGTGTCGTACTGCGCCGCCTGCGCCGGAGGGAGTAGTCGACACCGGCGCGGTTCGCGTGGAGTCGCCCGAGGGCGGCGAGCTCACGCTCGAACGCTGTTTCGCGCTCTCGGCGAAGTTGCGCGCGCCGTTCGGGCTCGTCCAGGGCTGGACACAGGACGGCTCGCGCTACCTGACGGTCAAGGAGGTCGCGGGCGCGAAACGGCTGGTCGCGTGTGATCCGAAGACCGGCGACGCGACGCCGTTGTTCGACGCGGCGCTGCTCGAGCGCGCGCTGGTCGCCGCCGGCGCGACGCCCGAGCAGGCGAAGGAATGGAGCTCGCGCACCAGCTTCGACTTCTCGCCGAAGCAGGACGCGCTGCTGTTGCAGGAAGCGAACGACCTGTGGGTGTGGCCGCTCGGCGCCGAAGTCGCCGTGCGCGCGACGCACGACGACGCCGAGGAGCAAGACCCGCGCTTCTCGCCCGACGCGAAGTCGCTCGCGTTCGTGCGCGACTACAACGTGTTCGTCGTCGGCCTCGACGGCGCGCCGCCGCGCCAGTTGACCACCGACGGCGGCGCCGAGCGGTACATCGGACGACTCGACTGGGTCTACCAGGAGGAAGTCTACGGCCGCGGGAACTTCAACGGACTGTGGTGGTCGCCCGACTCGAAGTCGCTCGCGGTGCTCGATCTCGACGAGAAGCCGGTGCCCGAGATCGTGATCAACGATCACCGCGGCGTGCCGCATTGGAAGGACGAGCACTGGCGCTACCCGAAAGCCGGCGATCCGAATCCGATCGCGCGCTTGTGGGTGATCGACGCCGCGACCGGCGAGCGACGCGAAGTCGACCTCTCCGGGTATCCGGAGGACGACCGACTGATCGTGCGCGTCGGTTGGAAGCCGGATTCGAGCGCGGTGATGGTGCAGGTGCAGAACCGCGTGCAGACGTGGCTCGATCTGCTCGCCGCTCCGACCGCCGGCGGCGCTCCGAAACGGATCCTGCGCGACGCGACTTCGGCGTGGATCGAGCCCGTCGACGGCTTCGAGTGGTTCGACGAGGGCCGCAAGTTCCTCTGGCTCTCCGAACGCGACGGGTTCAAGCACCTGTACCTCTACGACGCGGGCGGCACGCTCTCGCGGCGCTTGACCTCGGGCTCGTGGGAGGTCGACGAGCTGCTCGGCTACGACCCCGCGACGCAACGCGCGTACTTCCTCGGCGACCGTGACGACGTGAAGGGCGACGGATTGTTCTGGGTCGGGCTCGACGGGCGCGGCATCACGCGCATCGGCGGCGCCGGAGGTCAGCACGCGATCTCGATGTCGCCGAGCTTCGCGTTCTACGCGGACACGCGCTCGAGCATCGGCTTCCCCGGCTCGGTGACGCTGCACTCGATCGACGGCGAGCAGCTCGCGGTGCTCTGGAAAGCCGATCCGAAGCTCGTCCAGCAAGCGGTCCCGAGCACGCCGACGTTCGTCAAGGTGAAGACGCGCGACGGCTTCGAGATGGAAGCGCTGATGATCAAGCCCGCGAACTTCGACGCGCGGAAGAAGTACCCGGTGCTCTGCCACACGTACTCGGGTCCGCATTCGCCGCAGGTGCGCGACGGTTGGGGCGGCTTCAACCTGCTCTTCCACGAGCTGCTCGCGCAGCAGGGCTACCTGATCTGGATCTGCGACAACCGCTCGGCGAGCGGCAAGGGTCATGCGTCCGCCGCGGGCGTGTGGAAGAACCTCGGCTCGCAGGAGCTCGCGGATCTCGAGGACGGGCTCGCGTGGTTGGTCGCGCAGGGCTACGCGGATCCGGCGCGCGTCGGCATCTGGGGTTGGAGCTACGGCGGCTACATGACGTCGTTCGCGCTGACGCACTCGAAGAGCTTCAAGATGGGCATCGCGGGCGCGCCGGTGACCGACTGGCGCTTCTACGATTCGATCTACACCGAGCGGTACATGGACTTGCCGCAGGTGAACGCGAAGGGTTACGACGCGAGCTCGGTGGTCAAGGCCGCGAAGGACCTCTCGGGCGAGCTGCTGGTGATCCACGGCGCGATCGACGAGAACGTGCACATGCAGAACACGCTGCAGCTCGCCGAAGCGCTCCAGAAGGCGGGCAAGCAGTTCCGGTTGATGATCTACCCGGGCAACCGCCACGGCGTGTCCCAGCCGGACCAACGCAAGCACCTCTACGCGATGATGCTCGACTTCATCCGAGAGAAGCTCTGACGGGTCAGGAGTCGACCTCGATCACGACCTCGCTCGGCGTTCCGAGCTTCAGCTCGACGACGCGCGAGATCGTCTCGCCCGAGGTCGGCAGCTCGATGCCCGCCGCGCCCGGGCGCGACTCGCCGACCGCGAAGCCGTTGTGCTCGGGTGTCGGCGGCGGGCGCGGGCCGACGCGGACTTGCCAAACGCCGGGATCGAGATCGGCGCTCCGCCACCAACCGTCCTCGTTCGTGCGCGCCGCCGAGAAGCTCTCGGGGAAGCGCCCCTGCTCGTCCGCGCGCGCGAGCGTGAACCAACGCGGTGCCGCGGGGCCGCCCGAGCGCTTGGTCAGCCGAACGGTCAGTTGCGCGCCGCGCTCGAGCTCCACGCGCACGTCGTCGCCGCTCCGCACGTCGCGGAGCCACTCGCGATGGCCGTCGGCGTGGACGCGCAGCCGCATTTCCTCGGCCGAGAGCGCGACGCGGAAGCGGCCGTCGCGCGCGCTCGACACCGCGTACGCCCGGCTCACGCCCCGCGCGTCGTGGGCGCCGTCCGATTCCGAGCGATTCGCCGACGTCACCGTCGCGCCGACGATCGGCAGGCCGCTCGCGCTGTCGACGACCAGACCTGTGACGATGCCGCTCTCGCCTTGGATCGGCTCGAGCAACGGGTCGAGCTCGAACCGGACGCGCAGCTCCTCGCCCTCGAGCGGCGTGACCACCCGCACCGTCGACGGGCCGCGGCCGATCGCCATCGTCGGGATCGAGAGCGAGAGCTCGACCGACGCGCCCGGCAGGAACTCGACGCGCGAGCGCGCGGTGCCGACGCGGCTGTAGATGCGCATCGGAGCGCGCAACGCGACGCCGTCGCGGGCGAGCGTCGTCACGTCGACGACGAAGTTCGGGATCGGCTCGACCGTGCGCGCATCGATCGCTTCGACGACGAGTCCGGTGCGCGCGTTCGCGAGCATCGCCAGCACGCACTCCGCGTCGGTGCGCGCGATGCGCCACGGTTCCTCGGCGAGGAAGTCGGTGTGCTCGGGCCCGACGATCAGCACCTCGCCGTTCGCCGGCACGTCGACGAACACGAATTGGCCTTCGAGGTCGCTCGGGGTCGCGAGCTCGCGCTCGCCGAGCTCGAAGCGCGCGGTCGGATCGAGGCGAGCGCGCGCGAGCTCTTCTCCGGTGCCGCGCCGGACGCGCGCGCCGACGATCGCCTCTCCGTCGGGGCCGATGACGCGACCGACGAACATCGTCGCGGGCCGCGCCGCCGGCTCGATCGGAGCGGGCTCGGCTTCGAGGCGCGCGCCGTCGTCGGGCGGAGAGGTCGGCAGCGCTTCGGTCGCGAGCTCGGGCGTCGCGCGCGGCGTCTCGACGGTCTCCTCGTCGTCGTCGCGGGCGGCGCTGGCGATGTCGGGCGCGCGCGCGAACCACGCGGTCAGCGCGAGCAACGCGGCGAGCAACGCGATCACGACGACGAGCGCCCGGCGACGACCCATGGCATGCAGCCTACAAAACGCCGGCGCGGACGTTGGTACGTCGTCGGTCCGAGGCGCGCGCGGGGCCGTCGGCGCGGAACGAGCTCGCGGTCGGCCGGCGGAGGCGAGCTCAGCGGAACGCGAGGATGTCGAGCCAGATGTCCAACGGCGGCGCGCCCCAGGAATCGAAGCCGAGCGCGAGCTCGGTGACCTTGGTGAGCTCCGGGCCTTCGCGCTCCCAACCGTTGCCGCCGGCGAGCGGCACGACGAAGCGGTTCCAGCCGTCGCGCCCTTCGTTGTGGAGCGGCTGCGAGAGCAGGTCGCGCTCGGGCACGTAGCGCGCGACGTGCTCGTCGTCCTGCTTCAGCGTGACGATCGGATTCGCGTCCTGCCACGCGGGGATGTTCTCGTTGCGGACGCGCAGCCAGAAGACGAGCTCCTTCAGCGCGTGGAGCGAGCGATTCATCTTCGAGTAGACGAGCTCGACGCGCCCGCCGTCGTACGGCTCGATGTGCGCGTGGAGGGCCTCGCTGCTCGGTGCGTGACGGTCGGAGATGATTCGAACGCGGCTGACTCCGCTTGCGTCGCGCACGGACCAGCGCGTCGCTTCGTTGAACGTCTCCTCGACACCGTCTGGGACGACCACCTCCGACCAATCGAGCGCGGCGAGTTCCCCGTCATCGACAGTCACTCCGACGCGAAAGATCCCTGGCGAGTCGTAGGAGCACGTCGGTTCGGCGTCGCTCGAAGTTCTGCCATCCCCGAACTCCCATCGATATCGAGGTGTGACACCAGCGCTCGTTTTCACTGTCGGTCGCGGTGCGAACGGCACTCGCTTGTGCGAGAGGAGCGCTGTACGTACCGCCTCGGGGCGGTGGTCTATGTCGCCCCGATGCCTCGAGGGGTCCGTATGCCACCAACGATCGAAGTGCGTGATGCGGAACTCGCTGCTTGCCGACGCCTTCCCCTGGAGCAAGACGACGTTCGTCACGTTGCCCGCGTCGAAGAAGTCGCCTTCGCGGTTGTCGGTGAACTCGTTCGAGCCGAGCGTCAGCCAATCGGCGTGGCGCGCGTAGATGCCCCAGCGATTCGACTCGAGCTTGTTGCGCTGGATCACCCAGTGGTAGGCCTTCCACGCAGCGCCCGCGGTCGCCTCGTCGCCGCGCAACACGATGCCGCCGCCTTGATTGTGATGGCACCAGTTGCCGTCGAGGAACGTGTGGCTCGACGGACCGTTGACGAAGACGATGCCGCCGTGGCCGAAGCTCTCCGGTGCATTGTGGAAACCATCGGGCGATCCGTTGTAGCCCGCCTCGTTGCCGACGAGCCGCGTCTTGTCCGACGCGCCTAGCCAGAAGCCGTAGGAGCAGTGATTCGCCTTGTTCTTGACGTACGTGTTCTCCGGCGACCACGCCTCGAAGCCGTTGTTGTTCGCGTAGCTCGTGTCGTTGCCTTCGAAATAGTTGCGCCGGCTCGTCCAGCCGTTGAGCACGCGGATGAAGATGCCGTCGCCGCCGTGCGTGCAGTCGTTCCCGAAGAAGCGGTTGTCGTCGGAGCCGCTCTCGATCAAGACGCACGTCGAATCGCGCGCGTGCGTCTCGCCGGGCTTGATCCGCAGGCCCCAGGACAGGTTTTTTTGCGGATCTCGTTGCGCGACGACGTCCAGAGCTTCAAGCACGTGTTCGACGCGTGCGAGAAGTCGTTCTCCTCGAGCACGAGCTCGTCGCAGCGCGTCAGATTGCACGCGTCCCAGTTGCGATTGCTCTTGGTGCGACGGATCGACGAGCTCTTGACCTCGGTCCACACGATCCCGCCGCGCGGCGGCATCTCGCCCCAGCCGAACTCGGGGTCGGTGAAGTTGTCGGAGAAGTCGCAGTCCTCGACCTTCCAACCCGCGCCGCGTTCGACCTTCAGCCCGATCTCGAAGCCGCGCACGCGGACGTTCTTCAGGGTCACGTTGGACACGTCGCTCGCCGCGATGCCGACGCCGGCGAACGCGCGCGACTCGACGCCGGGTCGATGCTCGATCACCGCGCCGCGGCCGTCGATCGTCACGCCCGACGCGCGGATCACCAGCCCGGTGTACGTCGTCGCCGGATCGAGCACGGTGTCGGCGCCGACGACCAACGGTTCCTCGGCGCGCGCGAGCGCCGTGAGCACGACGAGGACGAGCAGGCTTCGCATGCCGTTGAGGCTACCGCGCCGCGTGGCCGCGTGGACCTCGCTCGTCCGAGGGACGCTCGCGCCGTCGTGCCGCGCGAATCGCGCCGGACCCCGGCGGACCCGCGTCGTTGTGCCGCGCGAACCGATCTCGCCCGCTCGCGGTTGGCGGGGCCCCGATCGACGCGGTCGGCGGGAATTCGCGCGCCACGCTGACGCCGTTCGCGACTTGGAGTTGGAATGGGGGACGTCCGCGGCATTCCCCCCGCATGCACACTCCCGGCACGATCGACACCCGCGAGCTCCTGCACCACGGCGACTGGATCCGGTCGCTGGCGCGCGCTCTCGCTCGCGATCCGCACGCAGCCGCCGATCTCGAGCAGGAGGCGTGGCTCGCCGCGCTGAAGCACGGACCGAGCCGTGACACCAACGTCCGCGGCTGGTTCGCGACCGTGCTGCGCAACGCCGCGCGGATGCAGAGCCGCAGCGCGAGCCGTCGAGTCGCGCGCGAAGGCGCGGTCGCGAGGCGCGAGGCGCTGCCGTCGACCGCCGAGCTGGTCGCCGAGGCGTCGCTGCACGAGCGCTTGGTGCAGCTCGTGCTCGCGCTCGACGAGCCGGAGCGCAGCACGCTCCTGCTGCATTTCTTCAAGGACCTCTCGCTCTCCGAGATCGCTCGCAAGCAAGGCGAGCCGGTCTCGACGGTCCACGCGCGCGTGCGCCGCGGCGTCGCGAAGCTGCGCCGCCGCCTCGACCACGCGTTCGGCGCGGGCGCGTGGGCCGGCGCGATCGAGCACCTCGCGCACGAACCCGCGCCGGCGGGCTGGTTCGCGCGAGCGTTCGCGACCAAGAGCGGCAAGCTCGCCGCACTCGCGGTCGTCGGGCTCGCCGGTTGGTTCGTCGCGCGAGCGTGGCTGACCAGCGACGTTCGGTCGGCTCAGACCCTCCAACTCGAGAAGCCGTTCGCGGTCGCGCCGGCGATGGTGCGGCGCGCGCGGGGTGAGGCGCTCGCCGAGCCCGTGGTCGAAGTCGCGCCACAACGCGGCGCCTCCAGTCCATCCGTCGAGGCCGAGTCCGTGTCCGCGCCGAGACCGCGACCGACGCCGCTCGGCGTCCACGGGTCGCTACTCGACGAGCAACGCGAGCCTCTCGGCTACGGTCGCATCGCAGCCCGAGTCGGCGGCAAGACCTTCGCGACGGCCGACGTGCTGCAGGACGGCACCTTCTCGTTCGGCACTTTGCCGCCGGACACCTACGACCTGCTCGTCGACGAAGCGCCCGCTGGGTACCTCGCGCCATTCGCTCAGGATTCGTGGAGCCTTCCGGTGGTCGACGGCGCAGGCCCGCGGCACTTCGCGACCGAGCTCGTCGTCGCCAACGAACGATCGACTCACGTCGTCGGGCTCACGGCGTTTCGTCGGGCGCGCATTCTCGGTTTCGTCGGCGACGCGACGTGGCGCGGCCTGCCGAACGTTCGCCTTCGTTTGCAGTGCGTCGTCGCGGGGCTGGAGTTGCTCGCGATCGAGCGGACCACCGCGCACGACGGGACCTTCGAGTTCCGCGAGCTCTATCCGAGCACGTATCGCCTCGAGGTCCTGATCACGCCCGAAGAGGCGCTCGCCGGCACGGTCGCTCCGTTGCCGAAGCTGGTGACGCTCGAAGGCGGCGAGCGCGAGGACGTCGATCTCGTCTTCGCGAGCACTTCGATGCCGGTCGTTGGGCGAGTCGTCGGGAAGTTCGGTCCGTCGGCCACCCTCGAGGTCTGGGCCGTCGCGGCGCTGCGCGGCGCACCGACGGGCAAGCCGGTGTCGCCCGAGAACCTGGTCGCGATCACGCGCACGTCGAACGACGGCTACTTCGAGTTCCCCTCGCTCCCCGAAGGGCCGATATCGGTCTTCGCTTTGCACTCGACGGGTGAGTCGAGCGGCGGCTGCGGTCGGGCATGGTCGGAATCGGTCCAGATCGAGCCGTCGGCCCAGGGACAGCCGCTCGACGTCGGCGTGCTGCGCGTCGATCGCGAGGCCGCGAAGTGGATCGAAGTGCGGTTCGACGAGGATTCGACCCGGTTGCCCCAGTCGCGCAAGCCGATCCGGGCGAGCAAGTACCTGCGCAGCCAAAGCGATCGGATCTCGCTGATCTCACCGTTCCTGAAGCAGTCGCCGGCGGCCGAAGTCGTCTCACGGCAGACGGCCCGCTTCGCGACCGGCGGCGCGATCTTCAGTTCGCTCTACATCGACCAGGGGCGCCGGCCGCCGCTGTTCGAGTGGCTGATCTTCCCGGTACGCGACCTCGAGCAGTCGACGATCCACGTGCGCTAGCATGGGGCGCATGCTCTCCCTGCTCGCCGCCGCCGTGCTCACGCTCTCCGACGTTCCGTCGGTCGACGACCGGACGCTCGCCGAATGGCGGGCGAGGATCGCGCCGGCGGAGAACGAGCGCGAGTGGAGCTCGATCGGTTGGCGCGCGAGCTTCTGGGCCGCCGTCGAGGAAGCGAACGCCGCGGAGAAGCCGATCCTGCTCTGGGCGATGAACGGGCACCCGCTCGGCTGTACGTGAAACAACGGCGTGATCGCCCGACGGTCTGTCTGGGCGGATGAGCAGGTCGCGGCGCTCGCAGCGAAGTTCGTCGCGGCTGCCGACGAGGTGCATCACCTGCAACACGGCGACGACGCCGAGTGCAAGCTCTTCCAGCAGCTCGCCGAGCAAGGTCACTACGCCGGCCGCACCGAGCCCAGCGACACGCGCCAAGGCATCTACGCCTGCACGACGACCGGCGTGTTGCTCGCGTCGATCAACACCAACGAGCCGCGGCGGATGCGGCGGATGCTCGAGCGCGCGTTGGAGCGCTGGAACGAGCTGCCGCGCGAGCAGCGCGTCGTCGCCGACCTCGGCGAGCCCGACTTGAACCGCCTCGAGGCGCGCTATCCGAAGGACGGGCTCGTGCTGCATCAGTACTCGCGCGATCTCGAGCGCGAGCCCGCGCTCCGCGACTGGCGCGCGAACGCGTGGAACCAGGATTTCGTCTGGTTCACGCGCGCGGAGGCTCGCGCGCTCGCGCCCGTGACGCTCGAGGTCGGCGCGACGACGCCGTGGCCGTCGGACCTCGCGCGCCGGCTCGCGCGTTGTCACTTGGTCGACAACGTGCGCGGTCAGGTTTCCGCGTTCCGACGGGGCTCGGTCGAGAAAGCCGAGCTGCAGAGCTGCGTCACCGCCGTCGCCGACGGCCGCGCGACGCTCGAGTTCCGCGGCGTCTCGCGCACGACCGAGAACGGCGCGTGGCCGGTCGCCGGGTTCAAGGACCGCGCCGTGCCCGGCGAGCAGTCGCGCGGCTTCCACGCCGAGCTCGCGGGGCGAGCGGTGTTCGAGCTCGCGAGCCAACGCTTCGTCGAGTTCGAGCTCGCGGCGGTCGGCCTGCGCTTCGGCGGCTCGCAATTCAACGGCCGCGACGGCGATCTCGAGCCCGCGCCGATGGGGGTGTGGTTCGAGCTCGCGTCCGACGCTCCCGCGGAGCACGTCGCGCCGGCGTTGGTCTGGGAATACGGCTGGTAGCGCGCGGCGCGTCGCCGGCGTGCTCGCTCGCACTCAGTGCGAAACCGCCGGACGCGGTGGGATCACCAGCGGAGCCTCGACCTTCGGCTTGGGCAGTCCGCACGTCGCCGCGAGTCGCACCGCGGCGAAGCCCGAGCCGCTCGCGCAATTGAACGCCGAGACGCGGTAGTCGAAGTCCTGATCGCACGCCGCGCCGAAGTCGGCGAACGTGTGTTGGTCCGGCGGGACGATCGCGAGCAACTGGAATTGCCCGCTGTCGGCCGCGGCGCGCTCGACGCGGTAGCCGTCCTCGTTCGAGGCGAGATCGACCCATCCGAGGTCGACGCGGCCCGACGGGCTCGCGAGCGCGACCAACCGTGCGGGCGTCGTCGGCGCGAACTTCGCGCAGGTGCCGGGCCGGCTCGCGGCGTCCGCGGGATCGGTCGCTTGGTCGAGCTCGTCGCGATCGAGCGCGCCGTCGCGGTCGCGGTCGACTCCGAGGCGCAGCTCGCTGCCCTTCGGGACCACGGTGTACGTCAGCTCGGCGTCCGGGGCCGCGGTCGCGAGCAGCTCCGCCGCGGTCAACGTCTGGGCGCTGCGATCGGACTGGAAGCGCGAGAAGACGGAGTCGAACGCGAAGCCGCGTGCGGCGCCGGCGATGCGGCCCTTCGCGATCAGTCCGACGGCGTCGTTGCCGGCGAGGGCGAGCATCGCGTTCACGCGAGCGAGCTCGGCGGGACTCGCGCTCGCCGCGTCTCGGATCGTCACCTGCGCGCCGACGGCGGCGTGCGCGTCGAGCGACGCCATGCCCGGCGCCTCGAGCGTCTTGTTCGGCAAACCGAGCGGCAGGTCCGAGCCCGACAGGCACATCATGAACGCGACCAGGTCGGCGACGTCCTGGTCGCTCGCGACGTTGAACGCCGGCTCGGCGACGAAGCGCGCGAGCGAATCGACCGAGCCGTCGTGCAGGAAGCCCGAGCCGAAGTGGTTCGAGACCTGCGTCATGTCGCACCCGACCTTCTCGTACGCGGTGCGCAGCTGCGGCACCTTCATCACGACGTTGGTCGTGCCGTCGACGGTGACCAGCATCGAATGGTGCTCGCCGTTCGGGCCGATCGGGAACTGCGTGAACGGGGAGCTGAACCCATTCTTCTTCATGTCGGTTCCCATCCCCGTCGGCAGCGTGTGGCACGTCGCGCACGCGAACGCGCCTTGGTCGAGCAACGTCGGCGGACGGTACAGCATCAGGCCGCGCTGCGGATTGCCGACCGGCAGCGGTTGGCCCGCGGGACCGAAGCGCCCGGTGGTGAACTGGCCGGGCAGCGCGAGGCTGGTCGGAAGCGTGTTGTCGAAGTTGCGGAACGGATTCGGCGGGATCGCGATCGTCGCGAGGAAGTCCTCGAACTCCTGCATCTCGGTCACGGAGAGGTTGGCGTCGTCGCCTTGCAGGCCGATGAAGGCACCGTTGAACTGCTCGAGCCCGTCGCGATCGCCGCGCCAGTGCAGCGGCTCGTGCGCGATGATGTCCTGCAGCGTCTGCGTGCTCATCGGTCCCTTCATCGGGTGATGGGGGACCGAGCCGCCGGTCAAGCCCGGGATGCCCGCGCCGACGTTCTGGCCGGCGGTCGGCTTGGTCGCGCCGGACGGATCTCCGAGGTCCCACACCAGGTGATCGGTGCGCGCGTCGATGTGGCACGACGCGCACGAGATCTGGCCGAGCCCGGAGTTCTCGTTGGTGTCGTAGAGGTGCTTGCGGCCGAGCTTGATCGCTTGCGGCGACGCGTCGTGGAACGGAACGCGCAGCACCTCGCGCTCGGCGCGCAGCGACACGACGGAGATCGCGCTCTCGAACTTGTCGAGCACGTACGCGACGCCGCGTGCATCGTCGACGACGACGCCGGTCGGGCCTTCGCCGACCGCGATCGGAGCGCTCGCGGCGACGCGCTTCGCCTGCGCGTCGACGACGATCAGCGTGTTCGAGCCCATCCCGGCGACGAAGCCGCGGCTGCCGTCCTTCGTCCAGGCGAGCGCGCGCGGATCGCCGAGCGAGAGGTCGCGCTGCGATTGCAGCACCGTCGGCACCGAGTAGTCGAGATGCGGATTGAGGTCGACCACCGTCGCGGCCGGCGTGCCGCTCGACGAGCCGTCGTCGGTGATCCGCGCGCTCAGCACCCGGAGGAAGCGCCCTTGGACGACGGGCTCGAACCGGATCTCGTTGGTCGCGTCGGTTCCGACGACGACGACCTCGCCGCTGGTCGGGTGCGTCGCGACGCTCATGCACGCGTTCATCAGGCCGCGCACGTAGCTGACGCCGAGCGTCTGCGCATCGATCACCGCGACGTCGTGGTCGACCAGGTCCCAGCCGACCGGCCGGCCGGACTTCGCGGCGTTCGGACCGCTGACGAAGCTCGTCCAATCTCCGCCGTTGTCGTCCATCCAACGGCCGAGAGCGTCCTTCTTGACGATCAACGAGACCGGGATCGGCGCCGGCACCCCGCTCGCGAGCGGCGGTTGGAAGCCGGTGCCCGCGTTCGGCGGCGGGTTCTGGCCGCCATACGGGCCCGCGGGATCGCTGACGACGTTCGGCGGGAACGCGATGATGCCCGCGCTCGGATCGATGCCGCCGCCGAGGACCGTCGAGCGATTGCCCGACTCGAAGATCGCGGCGTAGACCTTGGAGCCGTCGAGCGAGACGCAGAGCGAGCGCGGGTCCTCGCCGTCGATCGCGAGCGTCTGCGGCGCCTTCGAGAGATCGGCGGGATCGAAGACGAGCACGCTGTTCGCTTGCGAGCACGTGACGAACGCGCGCGGCGGCGAGCCCGCGAACACGACATCGGTCGGCTCGTCCAGGGTCGCGAGCGTCGCGCGCACGCGCCGGCGGGCGAGGTCGACGATGCTGATCGAGTCGGAGAGGTGGTTGACGACCCAGACTTCGGTCGCGCTGCGCGCGCGGACGGTCACTGGGTCGACGCCGACAGGGACGTCGAAGGCGCGGACGAGCCCGGCACCAGCGAGATCGAAGGCCTCGAGCCGTCCGTCGGGCGTGTTGACCGCGAGCAACCAGCGGCCGTCGCTCGAGAGCTCGAGCGGGTGCACGTGCGGCGTCTCGAAGTTGACGAAGTCCGACTGCGCGACGGCGACTGCGGACAGAACCAGGGCGACGAACGGAGTTCGGTGGGGGACGGACATCGGGAACCTCTTCGATGCTGAGGCGCGGGGGACGGCGCCGACGGACTCGTTTGCGGGCGCGCGCAGAGCATCTTCCGTGCCCGAGCGCGAGCGTGGGAGACGAACGCGTTTTTCCGATCGCTCGCGCGCCGCGTCAGCGAGTTCGAGCGGCTTGCGGTGCGCTGCCGTGCCGAATCGACCCAATCGCGCCGCGCGGCGTCCTCGCGGGAGTGCGCGTCGCCGTGCGCCGCGGACCGGAGGCGCGCCGCGCGCCAGTGCGATGCGACTCGGGCGAGCGCGACTCGGGCGAGCGCGGCTCGGGCGAGCGCGGCTCGGGCGAGCCCAGCGGCGCCTCGGGTCCGGCGCGGCGGCGGTCGCGTCGCCGCGCAGCCGTCGATGGCGATGCTACGAGCGCGCCCAGTGCTCGCGCAGGAGCTCGACCGCGCGCGGATGGTCTTGGCTCGTGACCACGAGCCACCACGAGCGTCGTCACGTCGACGTGTTGCACTCGGCGGGCGCGACGATGCGGCCCTCGACGCCGCCTCGGGCGAGCATCGTTCGGAACGCCTCCATCGAAGAGCGCTCGCCTTCCGCGAAATAGGTCCAGCCGTCGAGATCGCTCATGTCGGTTCGGAGCACGATCCTAACCGACCCGCGGCGCCCAACCGTTCCTTCGAGTTCTCGCCGCAGAGCGCCGTGCTCGCTCGCGGGTGCCGACGGCGGGGCGAACCGGTGTTCGGACCCCACGCGGCGGCAGGCGCGCGCTCGCCGTTGCTACGATGCGTTCGCGGCTGCAGGGCGAGCGCGAGGCGAGGGGAGCGGCGGCCGCAGGAGAGATCCAGTGTCGGAAATCGCAACCCGCGGTGAGGACGTGGCCGAGCTCTCGGTCCTGCACCTGACCGAGAACCCCAACGAAAGCGTTCCTGCTGCAGGCCGAGCTCGCGGGCGAGCTCCTTCCGAGCCTCGTCGAACGCGTCGCCGACGCCACGGCGCTGCGCGCGCGGCTGGCGGCGAGCCGCTTCGACCTCGTGATCGTCGACCTCCCGCTGCCGCCGACGGTCGATCCGGGTCTGCTCGACGAGCTCTCGCGCGAACGGCCCGAACTCGCGGTCGTGTTCCGTTGGGGCCTGCTCGGTCAATGGGCGACGGAAGCTCCGGGCGCGCAGCTCGGTCGTTCCGTGCGGCAAGCGCTCGCGCTGCGCTTCGATCGGCCGCAGAGCGCCGAGGAGCGTCGCCAGCTCGTCCAGCAGCTCGCTCGCCAACAGCAGGCGTTCCTCGAGCTCTCGAAGAGCGACCTGTGGGACTTCGAGGCCGCGTTGGCGCGCATCACGACGACCGCCGCGCGCGTGCTGCGCGTCGCGCGGATGAGCGTGTGGGAACTGAGCGCCGACGACAGCACGCTGCGTTGCCTGACGTCGTTCGACGCGCGCACCGGCGAACGCGGTCGGTCGCCGGACCTGCGCTCGTTCCCGAGGTATCTCGAGTCGCTCGAGAGCTCGCTGCTGCTCGCCGCGCACGATGCGCAACGCGATCCGCGGACGCAGGAGTTCCTCGAGGGATATCTCCAGCCGCTCGGGATCACCGCGATGCTCGACGCGCCGATCCGCCGCGATGGTCGCGTCGCCGGCGTGATGTGCCACGAGCACGTCGGCGACGAGCCGCGGCGTTGGTCGGTGCTCGAGCAGTGCGCGGCGTCGACGCTCGCCGGTTTGGTCGCGCGCGCACTCGAAGTGCGTGATCGCCGGCTGCTCGAGGCGCGCGCGGAGCGACTCGAGCGCTTCGAGCTGATCGGCGGCCTCGCCGGCGGTGTCGCGCACGACCTCAACAACCTGTTGATGGTGCTGCTCGGCAACCTCGAGCTCGCCAGCGCCGCCGGCGCGGTCTCGACGGAGCAACGCGCGAGCCTCGAGCAAGCGCGCGCGTCCGCGCAGGCGATCCGCGGCTTGACCAACGACCTGCTCGAGGTCGGCCGGCGCAAGCGGCTCGATCGTCGCTTGGTCGACCTGCGCGCCTGGTTGTCGAAGCAGGAGCCGATCCTGCGCGCCGCGATCGGCGCGAACGCGACGCTCGATCTCATTGCCGGCGCCGAACCGCTGCACGCGGAAGCGGACGCCGACGCGCTCGCTCGCGTGCTCTTGAACCTGGTGAAGAACGCGGGCGAGGCGCTGACCGGGCCGGGGACGATCGACGTGTCGCTCGCGCGCGTGGTGCTCGGCGCCGGGCACGGCGATCTCGCGCCGGGCGCGTACGCGGCGCTCGCGGTGCGCGACGACGGCGCCGGGATGACGCCGGAGACGCTGCGGCACCTGTTCGAGCCGTTCTTCAGCACCAAGGAGCTCCGCCAAGGTCACGGGCTCGGCCTCGCGACCTCGTACGGGCTCGTGCGCCAACACGGCGGCACGATCCGCGTCGACAGCGAGCTCGGAGTCGGCAGTCGCTTCCAGGTGCTGCTGCCGCTCGCGAGCGATCGCGCCTGACGCGCGACGCGACCAGCGTCCGCGCGTGCGGCCCGACGCACGGTCGTGGTGGACGCCGTGGCGCCGCGGCAGCCGTTCAGTCGGTCGCGCCGGCCTCGAGCAACGACTTTGCGAGCCGGCTGTCGGCGTTCGCGCGCGCTTGACCGAGCGCGGTCTTCCCGTCCTCGGTGCGTGCGTTCACGTCGGCGTGGTGCGCGAGCAAGCTCTGCAGGATCGTCGTGTCTGCGAAGTCGACCGTCGCGGCCCACATCAACGGCGTGAACCCCAGCTCGTCGCGCACCTCGACCGGCGCGCCGCCGGCGAGCAGCGCGAGGCACGCCTCGGTCGAGCCGTCGATCGCGGTGATCGTCAGCGCGTCCGCGGACGTTCCGGTGAACTTCGCGCCGCGCGCGAGCAGGTGCCGGACGGTCTCCGCGTCGTTCTGCGCGGCCGCCCAGACCAGCGCGGAGTCGTGGTAGGGGTTCTGCGGCTCGAGTTCGGCTCCCGCCGCGAGCAGGCGATCGATCAGCGCTCGGTCGCTCGCGCTCGCAGCACGCGCGAGCGGCGTGATGCCGTCGTCGGTGCGTGCCTTCGCGTCGGCGCCGTGAGCCAGCAGCAGCTCCGCGGCCTCGCGACCGCCGTCGACGCCGGCCGCGACCATCAACGCCGTGTAGCCGAGGTCGGAACGCGCGTCGACCTTGGCGCCGCGCTCGAGCAAGAGACGCAGCTTTGCCGCGTCGTGCGCCGCGCACATCGTCGCCGTCAAACCGCCGGGCCCGCGCTGCTCGACGTCGGCGCCGGCGGCGAGTCGTGCGCGCACCGCCTCGACATCGCCGTAGAGCAGCGCATCGAAGAGCTCGGGCAGCGCGGACGTCGTCGGCTCGCGCTCGGCCGCTTGGTCGTGCTCGGCGGTCTGCTCGCGCGCTGCGGTCGGCCGGCGCTCCAGCGGCCGCGTGCGAGTGAACGCCGCGGACGGCTCGGGCGCGACGCTGCCGCAGAGCGCGAGCACCGCCCAGCAGCTCGCCGCGAACGAGATGAACTGGTGCTCGCCGTGCGGGTAGCCGGTCTCGAAGTACGGCAAGCCGTCGGCGCGCCGCCGCGTTTCGACCAGCCACGTGCCGTCGGCGCGCTGCGTGCGCAGCAGGAACTCGACGCCGCGGCGATACGCGGGCTCGGTCGCCGCGAGCCCGCCGACTTGGTTCAGCGCGGCGAGCACCTGTCCGGTCGCGTACGCGTCGCTCGCGCGCGTCGCGAGCTGCGCCCAGCCGCCGTCCTCGCGTTGCTCGCGCAGCAACGCGGCGCGCGAGTCGGCGAGCTCGCTCGCGGTGCCGCCGGTCCACGCGAGACCCAAGAGGCGCATCGTGCGATCCTCGGTCGAACGCGGCGTCGCTTTCGCGAGCCACGCGTGCGCGCGCTCGACGCGTCCGGCGAACTCCGCGGCGCGCCCCGGCGGCGCGTAGAGCCGCAGCGCGCGCGCCGAGAGCGCAGTCGCGGTGAAGTCGCTGTCCTCGAGCGGCGGACGATGGCTCTCCGAGCGCCAGCGACCGTCGCTCTGCTGCTTGACGGCGAGGAAGTGCGCGCGCGCATGCGTGCCGGAGTCGGGGGCGACCTTCCACGCGGCGAGTGCCCACAGGTGGTACGACTGACCGATCTGCGCGTTGATGCTCGGCTCGCCTTGGATCGTCTCGGCGATCCGCGCGGAGACCTGTTCGTGCACGCGAGCCACCTGCCCGGCGACGAGCTCGGTGGCGAGCTCGAAACCGCGTTCGCGCGCGACCGCGAAGGTGACCAGCCCGAGCGACTGGTGATGGCACGAGACGCAGCTGCGCTTCTCGGTCCAGATGCGTGCGCTCGTCTGCAGCGGCGGCAGCGCCTTGGCGACCGCCGCGCGCTCGGCGGAGTCGGGCTGCGTCGCGCTCTGCCGCGCGAACCCGACCGCGATCACGGCGAACCACACCCAGACGAACGCGAGCAGATTCTTCATGCGAGCTCCCGAGGCCAAGCTAGCACGATCGTCGTCCGGCAGGTCGGTCCTGCTCGGCACGCACCGGCGCGCCGAGTCCGAGCGGGGTCCGAGCGAATCGGGCTACTGCGGCTGCCGCTCGCGACGCTCTTGCTTGCGGCGGTCGACTTCCGAGAGCAGCTTCTTGCGCAGTCGGAGGTTCTTGGGGGTGATCTCGACGAGCTCGTCGTCCTCGATGTACTCGAGGGCTTCCTCGAGCGACATGCGGTGCGGCGGGGGGAGCTTGACGTTCTCGTCGGCGCCGGCGGAGCGGATGTTGGTCAGCTTCTTCTCGCGCGTGACGTCGAGCTCGAGGTCGCTGTCCTTGTTGTTCTCGCCGACCATCATGCCTTCGTAGACCTCTTCACCTGAGTCGATGAAGAACTCGCCGCGGTCGAGCAAGCGGAAGAGCGCATAGGGCACCGCGCGACCCGCGCGGTCGGCGACCAGCGCGCCGTTGACGCGCCGTTGGATCGCGCCGCCGTCCGGGGCCCACTTCTCGAAGACGTGGGACAGCACGGCTTCGCCGCGCGACAGCGTCATCATCGCCGTCCGCGCGCCGATCAGGCCGCGCGACGGCACGAGGAACTCGAGGCGCGTGTGCTCGCCGAACGGTTCCATGTGGACCATCTCGCCGCGGCGCTTGCCGAGGTACTCGATGATCTTGCCGGCGGATTCGTTGGGGACTTCGATCGACGCGCGCTCGATCGGCTCGCAAACCGTGCCGTCGATGCGCTTCAAGATCACGTGCGGCTTGGCGATCGCGAGCTCGAAGCCTTCGCGGCGCATGTTCTCCGCGAGCACGCCGAGGTGCATCACGCCGCGGCCCTTGACCTCGAACGCGTCCGGCGTCGCGGTCGGCGAGACCTGGAGCGCCACGTCGCGCAGCATCGCGAGCTCGAGGCGCGCCGCGATCTGGCGGCTGGTGACGAACTGGCCTTCGCGGCCGGCGAACGGCGACGTGTTGACGCAGAACACCATCGAGATCGTCGGTTCCTCGATCTTGATGCCGGGCAGCGGCTCTTGCTTGTCCGGCGGGCAGAGCGTGTCGCCGATCGAGATCTCGTCGACGCCGCCGACCACCGCGATGTCGCCGGCGTGGACTTCGTCGACCTGGACGCGCGCGAGGCCTTCGTAGCGGAAGAGCTGCTTGATCGGCGCGAGCACCGCGGTCTTGCGATCGGGGTGGCAGACCGCGATCCGCTGGCCGGCGCGCACGGTGCCGCGCACGACGCGGCCGATGCCGATGCGACCGACGTAGTCGTCGAAGTCGATCGTCGCGGCTTGGAACTGCAACGGTGCTTCGTCGTCTTGGTCGGGCGTCGGCACCCAGCTCAGGATCAGGTCGAACAGCGGCTCCATGTCGAGCTTCGCGCCCGGCTTGAAGTCGTCGGGGTCCTTCACGACGAAGCCGCCGCGGCCCGAGCCGTAGAGCACGGGGAAGTCGAGCTGTTGGTCGCTCGCGCCGAGGTCGACGAAGAGGTCGAACACCTCGTCGAGCACCTGGTGAGCGCGCTGGTCGGGCCGGTCGATCTTGTTGATCAGCACCATCGCGCGCAGGCCGTTCTCGAACGCCTTGCGGAGCACGAAGCGCGTCTGCGGCATCGGCCCTTCGTGCGAGTCGACGAGCAAGAGCACCGCGTCCGCCATCTTCAAGGTGCGCTCGACCTGGCCGCCGAAGTCGGCGTGACCAGGCGTGTCGACGACGTTGATGCGAGTGCCGGCGTATTGGATCGCCGTGTTCTTCGCGAGGATCGTGATCCCGCGCTCGCGCTCTTGGGGATCGGAGTCCATCACGCACTCCTGCATCTCCTGGTTGGCGCGGAAAGTGCCCGCGAACTTGAACATGGCATCGACGAGAGTCGTCTTGCCGTGGTCGACGTGGGCGATGATCGCAATGTTGCGAACCGCGGGGTTCTTCTTGGCTGCCATAGGAGGGGCTTCGAGCGCGTTTGGAGGGGCGAAGATCATAGGCGCGCGAGCCCTGAGCGGCCAGCGCCGAATCCGCCGGGCGCGCGCAAGGCCCCGCAGGGTGCTCGCAAGGCCGTCAGGCGAGGATGCGCTGCACGCGATCGAGCCGGTAGGTCTTGAGCGTCCCCGAGCGTCGGCATTCCGCTTCGAGGTAGCTCTTCTCGCCCGAGTCGTACAGGAAGTGCGGGAGCACCCGCAACGGAACGACGGGCTCGGGAGGCTCGCCGTAGACCAAGGTGACCTCCTCGCGCGCGTCGCAGGCGTCGGCGAGCGGTCGATGCTTGGGCTTGAGGTTGCGCGCGACCCGCGGCTTCGAGCGTTCGACGGTCAGCGGCGCGCCGGCGAGCGAGACGAGCTCGGCGAGACCGATCGGCTCGCCGTTCTTCGCGCGCGCCGCGCACTCCTCGATCACTTTCCAACACCACGTCGCGTCGGCGAGCGCGCGGTGGTGCGTGCCTTCCTCGAGCTCGAGGTGCTCGCAGAGCGTGACCAGCTTGTGGTCGGGCGCCTCGCGGATCAGCTTGCGCGAGAGCTTGAGCGAGTCGATCACCAGCCCGCTCGGCACCGGCTGCCGCCAGCGCACGCACTCGAAGCCGAGCACGCGCGCGTCGAACTCGGCGTTGTGCGCCGCCATCCAGTCGTCGCCGAGCCACGCGAGGAAGCTCTCGAGCACCGCCTCGGTCGGCGGCGCGTCGCGCACCATCTCGTCGGTGATCCCGTGGATCGCGGTCGCTTCGGGGTCGATCACGACCTCGGGCCGCGCGAGCGACTCGAAGTGGTCGACGACCTCGCCGTCGACGACGCGGATCGCGCCGATCTCGAGCAGATGCGGCGCGCCGCGACAGGTCGCGGTCTCGGTGTCGAAGACGACGAGCGGGCGGTCCATGGTTCGGATGCGACGTTTCGGGTGCGGCGGAGCGGCGTGGAGCGTTCGCCGACGGAACGCGGCGCGAGGCGCTTGAACTTACCCGAGCGAAGGCATCTTCCGCACCGGGCTCCGCGCGGGACGCGAACCGTGCCTCACGCGTGGCGGCGGCTCGAGCGCAGCGCGGTGGCGCGCGGACGAACGATCACACCGCGAAGTCGGCGAGCCCGATCGCCTGCACGCCGTGGCCGAGCGGGAATCGCTCGCCACGCGGCGTCACGTACCAGCGCTCGGTTGCCCCGATGTCCTCGCAGGCTCGGAGGAAGCCGGCGCTTGCCTTCGGCGTCGACGTTCGCTTGATCTCGACCGCGACGACGCGGTTTCGCGGGCCTTCGAGCACGAGATCGATCTCGGCTCCCGCCGAGGTGCGGTAGTAGCTCGCCGTCCACGTGTCCGGGACGCGCACGAGGATCTGTTCGATCGCGAAGCCCTCCCACGATTCGCCGCACAGCGGATGGCCGAGCAGCGTGTCGAGATCAGGGAGGTTCGTCAGTCGGTGCACGAGCCCGCTGTCCCGCACGTACACCTTCGGCGCTTTGACCAGACGCCGCGAGGTCGCACCGGTCCAAACCGGGAGCTGGCGCACCATGTAGAGGTCGGTCAGCACGTCGAGCCAGCGCTTCACGCTCTGCCCCGAAATCGACAGGTTCGACGCGAGCCGTGCGGCGTTGAGTTGCGTGCCTTGACCGAACGCGAGCAGTGTCCAGAACCGACGCATCAACTCCGCGGGCAGCCGCGGCCCGAGCAGCGGGATGTCGCGCTCGAGGTACGTCGAGATGAACTCGCCGCGCCAGCGAAAGCTCTGCTCGTCGTCGGGCGCGAGGTAGCTCCGCGGGAAGCCTCCGCGGACCCAGAGTCTGTCGAGGTCATCGTCGCGCGCGCCGACTTCGTCGCATGTGAATGGCGCGAGCTCCAGGTACGCGATGCGGCCCGCGAGTGACTCCGACGACTGGCGCAAGAGGTCGCGCGACGCCGAGCCGAGTACCAGGAACTGCCCAGCGCGTTCACCGGCTCGGCTTCGCCGATCGATCTCGGAACGCAACAAAGGGAAGAGGTTCGGGTGGCGCTGGATCTCGTCGAGGATCAGAAGCCGGCCGCTTTGGGTCGCGAGGAAGAGCTCGGCTTCGCCCAGTTTGGCGAGGTCGGAGTCGCGCTCCAGATCGAGGTAGGTCGCGGGCTTCTGGCTCGTGCCCGCGATCTCCAATGCGAGCGTCGTCTTGCCGCACTGACGGGGTCCGAGCAGCGCGACCGCCGGAAAGCTCGCCAAGCGGTCGAGCACGTCGGGAAGGGCCCTGCGGGTCGTCATTACCATGCAATTCTTCCATCGCGTGGAAGAATTACAAGGTAAAGCTAGGAGCCTCGGCGCGTTCCCGGGTACGGGTCGTCCGGCCCGGCCGGCGGTCAGCGGTAGAGCCGCAGGCCCGCGCGCTGGTCGCCGACCAGCCAGTAGCGCTCGTTGCCGATCACCGTCGAGGTCACGCCCGACGCCCAGCCCGGCGTGTCCAAGAGGACGTCGGGCGCGAGGTCGTCGCCGGTCGCGGAGAGCTCGACGCGGATCAAGCCGGCGCGCGTCGCGGCGATGTACGCGAACGCGCGGCCGGACGCCTGGTCGGTCGCGATCTCGACGTCGAGCAGGCTCTCGCGCTCGCCGTCGTAGCCGCTGACCGGCGCCTTGAAGCTGCGCACGAGCCGCGGCTTGGTCGGATCGTTGACGTCGAAGATCAGCAGCTGGCCGCCGGTGGTCGCGACCGCCGCGCAGCTGCGGCGTCGGATCTGGCAGACGTCTACGGCGACCGCGAGGCTCTGCTTCTCGTCGCCCCACGCGACCGCGAGCTTCTTCGGCGTCGTCGTCGCGCCGTTGGTGACGTCGTAGAGCACGAGCTGCGGCTTCTCGAAGTGCTCGCTCGTCGGATCGGTGTTCGAGCCCGCGGCGATCGCGGCGATCCGCCGGCCGTCCTCGAGCGCGAAGACCTTCGTGCGCCAAGTCGAGCTCGCCGCCTTCTCGCCGTCGAAGTGGGTCGGCAACTGCCAGAGCGGCTTCGCCATCACTCGACCGCCGGGCTTCGTTTCCGCGAGCACGCGCGAGAGCTGCTTGACGGAGTAACCGACCAACCCGAACCGCGTGCCGTCGTGCGTCGCGAGGATCAGATCGCCGTCGCAGGTCGAGTGGAAGACCGAGCGGCCGCGCCCGCCGCCGGTGGTCGCGTCGAGCGGCGCGGGGGGGACGAGCTCCCAACTGTCGACGCCGATCTTCGGCCGGTGCGTGAAGCGTTGGATGCGCCAGCCGCGCGCGCCGTTCGACATGAACCACTCGCGCGACGTCAACGCGTCGGGCCACTGCGCGCCGACGCTCGTGCCGATCGGGGCTTGCGTCGCGAGCTCGGGCACCGGCTTCAACTGATCGCCCTGCACCATCCGCAGGAAGCCCTTGCCGTCGGAACCGTTCGTGTCGACGCCGAAGAAGAAGAGCCGCGGATCCTGCAAGCTCGGCTTGCCGTCGAGGCACGCGAGCCCGCGCGGCTTGCGCTTGCCGACGGTCGTCACCGAGCCTTGCAGCGGCACTTTCGCCTCGCCGGCTTGCGCGACGCGGGGCTGCAGCGCGAGCTCGCGCACGACGACGCCGAGCTTCGCGTGTTGCTCGTAGATGCGCCGTCCGCGCATCGCGAGCGAGCGCCACGACGAATCCTCGATCGGTTCGATCGCGGCGAGCTCGAGCTGGCCGCCGTCGACGTGTTGGAAGATCCAGAGCGCTTCGCTGGAGCCGGGCTGCCAATCGCCGGTCGGGATCGAAGCGGTCGCGAGATCCCACGGGATGCCGCCGAGCAAACCGTACGGCGCTGCGTCGCCGATCACCGCGGGCATGCGCGCCGTGCCGACCGCGACCTGGTCGCCGCGCGCGTCGACGCGGACGGCGTACGCGGGCCGGCCGAGGTAGGTCAGCGGACGCGCGACGAACGACTCGGTCGTGCCCCAGGGCTTCTCGAGGTCGATGTCGACGAGCCCGGTGACGTCCGCGGCGACGTAGAGGCGCGAACCGCCGACCGCGACCTCGCGCGCGAAGGCGCGCTTCAGCTTGAAGTGCTCGGGAACCGGCACGAGCGTCAGGTCGGGCCCGCGCTCGAGCTTCGGTTGCTTGATGAAATGCAGGTCCGCGCGCACGACGCCGAACTGGCCGAGCGCGAGGTACGCGAACGAATCGCGCACGGCGATGTCGAGCGCGCGCCCGGGCAGCTTGACCGAGCCGATCGCTTGCTTGCCGCCGCGCATGTAGACGCGCAGCTCGGACTCGCGCTCGGACGCGAACGTCGCGAGCAGCAGCTTGTCGGTGACCGCGACGCACGTGCACGGCCGACCGGGGGCTTGGTCGAGCCACTGCACGCGCGGCGGGGGACGCGGCGGCGCGGGTTGGCCTTCGACCGCGGGCTTCGCCGCGGGCGGAGCTTCGAGGTCGAGCACGCCGACGCCGGAGGTACCGCCCGCGATGTAGAGCTTCTTGCCCGCCGCCTGCAGCGCGAGCACCGTCGCGTCGAGCTGCACGCGCGCGAGCTCCGGCAACGTCGGCTGCTTGGCATCGAGCATCACCAGCGACGTGCCTTCGAGCGAGTAGACCTGCGTGCCGTCGTCGGCGAGCGTCAGCGCGATCGGATCGCCCGAGCCCGAGATCGAAGTCAGTTGCGGCGGCGTCGACTCGGGCAACGCGGGGCGCGTCGCGGCGGCCTTCGCGCGCTGACCGGCGCGCGCGCCGGCGCCCGCCTTGCCCGCGCCGGGTCCGGCCTTGCCGGGGACTCCTTTGCCCGGAGCTCCCTTGCCAGCGCCCGCCTTGCCGGGAGCTCCCTTGCCGGCTCCCTTTCCCGCCGCGCCTTTGCCGGGGGCCTGCTTGCCGCCGCCTTGCTTGCCGGGAGCTCCCTTGCCGGGAGCCTGCTTGCCGCCACCTTGTTTGCCGGGCGCGCCCTTGCCCGGTTGCGCGGGCCCTTGCTTCGCGGGGGCTCCGGCGCCTTTCGCCGGCGGCTTCGCGGGCTCTTGGCCGCTCGCGACCGCCGCGCAGAGGAACGCGGCGAGCCAATGGAGGAAGGGACGCGGGGGACGGTGCATGGGCCGTCGAATTGTATGCGCCTGTTCGCCGTCGCGCCGCCTGCGCGGCGCGCCTCGGCCGCCAGAGGAGTTTTTTTCTGCCACGGCGCCGGGCTTGCTCCTGGTCGAGGGGTCGCGTTTTCGGCTCCGGCGCGCCTTCGAACCTCTCCGTCGAAGCGTCCGGCGTCCGAGAGCAGTCCACGCCCCCGCCGCGATGCGCCTTGCCCTCCTCGTGTTCGCGCTCGGTACGAGTCTCCCGGCGTTCGCGGGCGGTGGGGAGGCGGCGTGGAGCCCGCGACCCCGCGCCGGTTGCGCGCCTCCGCTCGGCGCGCCGAGCGCGCAAACGCTCGGAAGCGCGGTTGAACCCCCGGGCGAACGCGCGGGCGAGTTCGCGGGTGAGCCGGCCATCGAATGGTCAAGGGAACCCGTCGGAGAACGAGCGGGCGAGCTCTCCGGGGCTCGCGCGCGCCAGCGAGCGGAGACTCCGGCGCGCTGGCTCGCCTTCGCGTCGGCTCTCGAGCCGGCGGACGCGCGGGCGTTCGGGCCGGCCGCGGCGCGCGCGGCGCTCGGATGGCCCGCCGAGGTCGAGCTCGTGGCGCAGAGCGACCCGCGGACGTTCGCGGCGACGTTCGACGGGCTCCCGATCGAAGGCGCTCGGCCGCGGGTCGCGCTCGACCGACGCGGCCGGCCGTTCGCGATCGCGAGCGGAGCGCGCAACCTGGTCGCGCGACCGCTCGGCGAATTCGAGCTCGACGCGAGCACGCTGCGGCGTCGCTTCGCGCTCTCCGGCTCGCGTGTCGGCGCCGCGCGACCCGCGTGGTGGCCGACCGAGGCCGGGCTCGCGCCGTGCTGGGTGCTCACCCGCGAACGCGGAGCGCGCTCGTTCGAGGAACTGGTCGTCGACGCGCGCGACGGCCGGTTGCTCGCGCAGCGCGAGCGCGTGCGCTTCGGCGAAGGCGTCTATCCGTGGTTCGGCGAGCGCGTCGCGTTCCCGACCGGTTCCGCGAAGGCCGCGGTCTACGCGAACGTCGGTGACGCGCTCGCGGAGCATGCGAGCGTGCGCAAGCTCAAGGCGTGGTCGCTCGGCGTGCCCGCGCCTGTCGGGCTGCCTCGCGGCTTCCTCGTCGGCGCGCGCGTCGACGTGTACGACGCGCTCGGCGATTGGGCCGTGAACTACGCGGGCAAGTTCGTGTACGGCCTCGACACGTTCCCGCAGTTCTTCGACCAAGCGAACGCGTACTGGCAAGTCGATGCGTTCCATCGCCACTTGCGCAAAGCGCTCGGTCGCGAGCTCGCGACCGACTTCGCGCTCCCGGTGATCGTCAACGAGGCCGACACGCTACCCGGCGGCTACTACACGCCCGCGACGCTGCCCGACGGCCACGCGGCGGGCTACGTCGTGCTCTTCGACCTCGAGGAGTTCCTCGGCGCCGGCGCGGACTCCGCGCGCGATCCGGCGCTGGTCGCGCACGAGTACGTGCACGCGTGGCTCGATCGCGAAGGTCGCGCGTTCGACGGCGCGGTCGGCGATCCGACGCGCGCGTTGGAGGAAGCGCTCGCCGACTTCTTCGCGCTCGCGAAGCAGAAGGACACCGCGGTCGGGCGCGTGCTCGCGGAGTTCGCGGGGCCGAGCTGGCTGCGCGACCTCGACGACGAGGATCACTTGCTCGAGTCGCTGACCGAAGCGCAGGCGGCGGCCACGCAGGGGCTGTTCGACGAGCATCGCGCGAGCGAGGTGTTCGGTTCGTTGCTGCTCGACGCGCGCCGCGAGCTCGGCGTGAAGCACACCGAGCGCTGGGTCGACCGTGCGATCGAGCTGATGCCGCACTCGCTCGGCGAGCTCGGCCTCGGCCTCGTGGGGCCGACCGAAGCGATCGACGCCGCGAGCGTCTGCTTCGCGTCCGCGTCGCTCGCGCTGTTGACCGCGGCCGACGGCTTCGACGACATTGCGACGCTGATCGGCGCCGCGACCGGCCGCGGAGTGTTCGGCGATCCGGCGTCGGCGATCGACGTCGAGCTGCAGCTCGAGGCGTTCCCGAAGCGCGCGACGACGCTGCCTTCGACGTTCGCGCGCGGCGACGAAGTGCACAGCTACTTCTTCCGCGCGAATCCGGGGCGCGAGCTCACGCTGACGCTGCGCGCGGACGGCTCCGACGTGCTCCCGGACTTCGAGCTGGTCGGTCCGCTCGGCGCGCAGGGTCCGAAGACGTACACCCAAGGCGGTCGGCGCGTGCGTCAGACCGGGATCGAGCTCGTCGGCCCGCTCGGCACGACGTACGAGGTGCGCGTGCGCTCGACCGACGGCGCGCGTGGGCGATATCGCTTGCGCCTCGACGCCTGACCCGGCGTCGCTCCGGCGCCGGACGCCGGTTGGTATCGTCGGCGCATGCTGATCCCGATCCTCGTCCTCGGTTTCTTCCTGTTGCTCAACGGGATGTTCGCGATGGCGGAGCTGGCGCTGATGACCAGCCGTCAGACGCGGCTCCAAGCGGCGAGCCGCGCCGGCAACAAGGGAGCGACGGTCGCGCTCGCGCTCGCGCGCGATCCGACGCGCTTCCTCTCGACCGTCCAGGTCGGCATCACGCTGATCGGCGTCTTCGCCGGCGCGTTCGGCGAGAACTACCTCGCCGACAACCTGATCCCGTGGGTCGCGCGCGTGCCCGCGTTCGAGCCGTACGCGGACACGATCGCGTTGGTGCTCGTCGTGCTCGCCTTGACGTACTTCTCGCTGGTGATTGGCGAGCTGGTGCCGAAGCGCATCGCGCTCGCGTACCCGGAGTCGATCGCGGCGACGATCGCGAGGCCGCTCGACGCGCTCTCCGTCGCCGCGGCGTGGCCGGTTCGCCTGCTGAGCGCTTCGACCGACGCCGTGCTCACGGTGCTGCGGATCAAGCCGCGCACCGGCGACGACGTGTCCGAGGACGACGTCAAGGCACTGGTCGCGCGCGCCGCGAGCACCGGCGTGTTCACGCCCCAGGAGCACAAGCTGATCCAACGCACGATGCGCGTCGCGGACCTGACCGTGCGCGACCTGATGGTCTCGCACCAGCAGATCGTCTGGATCGACGGCCGCGATTCCGCCGACGACGTTCGGCGCACGCTGATCGCGAGCCCGCACACGCACTTCCCGGTCTGCGACGGAGACCTCGATCGCATCTCCGGCGTCGTGCCGATCAAGGAGCTGATCTCGCGCGGCTTCTTCGCCGGCACCAACGTCGACATCAAGGCGCTGGCCCGTCCGGCGCTGCTGGTGCCGGAGAGCATGCCCGCGCTGAAGCTGATCGATCAGTTCCAGCTCGCGCGCACGCACGTCGCATTCGTCGTCGACGAGTTCGGTGGTACGCAGGGGCTGGTGACGATGGACGACGTGACCGCGGCGCTGGTCGGCGAGAGCCGCGGCTCGCCGACCCAACCGCACGCCGGTCTCCAGCAGCGCGACGACGGCGCGTGGTTGGTCGACGGACGCGTCCCGGTGCACGAGTTCGTCGCGGCGCTCGGCCTGCCGCTCGAATCGCAGGACGACCTCCCCGACGCGAGCACGGTCGGCGGATTGGTCTCGGCGTTGCTCGGTCGGATCCCGCGCGAAGCCGAGTTCGTCCGTTGGCAGGGCTGGAAGCTCGAGGTCGTCGACATGGACGGCGCGCGGGTCGACAAGCTCCTGGTCAGCCCGAGCTCGTGAGCCGCGCGCATCGGTTTCATGCGTTCCTCGCCGGGCCGCCGACCCCTTGCGAGGATCTCGACCACGTCGGCGGTCGGGCTTCGGTCCGGCAGGGCGCGCACGAGCTGGGGCTTGCGCGATTCGTCGGGCTCCACGAGCATCTTGCGCCCCTTTTCCTCCAGAACGCATTTGCCATGAACGTCCTCTCGCTCACGTCCGCCTTCCTCGCCCTTTCGATCCCCGCGACCGCGTCCGGCGGCGAAGCCTCCGCGACCGCGATCGCCGCGCCCAAGGTGCGAGTCGTCCGGCCGTCCGACGCGCTCTCGACCGGCGCCTCCGCCGCGCTCGCGCGGTTGAACGCGGCGGCGACGCGCCCGTTCCGCGCGCACGTCTCGCCGGAGAACGGCGCGGCGCAGAACCTGGTCGGTGGCGTGCTCGCCGCGGCGAAGGCGAGCGTCGAGGCGTCCGCGCTCGCGTTCCTGGCGGACCACGGAGGCGTGTTCGGGTTGCCCGCGGGCCTCGAGACGACCACCGAGGTGCGCGGCGCGACGCCGACGCGCGTCTACGTGCGCTTCTCGAAGAACGGGGTACCGATCGAAGGCATCGCGGCGGTCGTCGAGCTCGATTCGCTCGGTCGGATCGTCGCCGCGCACGTCCGCGGCGGCCACGGGAGCACCGAGCTCGGCGCGTTCGCGATCGAGCGGCCCGCCGCGGAGGGCGTCGCCGTCGCCGAGCTCGCGCGCCACCGCCAGCGGCTCGGCCGCGTCGCGGCGTTCGCCGGCGAAGCGCCGCGCGCGTGGCGCGTCTGGCTCGCGACGGCCGGCGGGATCCGGCCCGCGTATCGCGTCGAGTTCGCGTCGAAGCGCCAAGGCGAGGCGTACTCGTGCTACGTCGACGCGAGCACCGCGGGCGTGCTGCGAACCGTCGAGCGCGCGCATTCCGGCACCGGCGCCTACCCCTTCTTCGGCGACGTCGTCGAGTTCACGACCGGCAAGGCGACGTGCTCGAACTACAAGTCGATGGACGCGGCGATCGCCGCGAAGTCGAGCAAGGGCACGACCAAGGACTGGTCGCTCGGCATCGGCGCGCCCGTCAACCTGGCGAAGGGCTTCATGACCGGCGCTCGCTTCGACGTCTTCGACGACAACGGCAGCGATCCGTTCGCCGCGAACGGCAAGTTCGTGTTCGATCCGCTGACGCAGCCCGACGCGTTCGACGTCTCCAACACCGGCTTCGAGATCAACGCGGCCTACGCGCACCTCAAGAAGAACCTCGGGCACGAGCTCGCGAGCAACTTCGCGATGCCGCTGGTCGTCAACGTCAAGGACACGACGCTCAACGCGTTCTTCACGTCGTCGGCTTTCCCGGACGGGCACACCGACGGGTTCATGGTGTTCTTCGACAACACGCAGCTCGGTTCCGTCGAAGCCGACTTCTCGCGCGATCCCAGCGTCGTCGACCACGAGTACACGCACGCTTGGACCCACTTCGAGGGCGAGAGCTTCGAGGACCCGCTCGACTACCCGACGCGCGCCGCGAACGAGGCGATCGCGGACTTCTTCGCGCTCGCGAAGCAGAAGGACTTCGTGCTCGGCCGCTACCTCGAGCACATCTACCAGGGCCTCGGCATCGCCCGCGACCTCCAGGACGACGACCATCTCGTGCCGGTGTTCGCGGAGGCGATCACGCTGACGCAGAGCGGCTTGCCCGAGGAACACCGCATGGGCGAGGTGCTCGGCTCGTTCATGACCGACCTGCGGGTCAAGCTCGGCACGAAGAAGTCGATGCGCATCGTCTACGACGCGCTTCCGTTCATCCCGAACGACATGGCGGGCGTCGGCTTCGTCACCGTCGACGCGAACAACGCGTTCGACGCGGTGACCGCGTTCTTCGGGAGCTTCGCGGCCGGCCTGCTCGAAGCCGACCTCGCGACCGGCGGCAAGAACCAAGGCGCGATCCACGGCGCCGCGGCAGCGCGCGGCGTCACCAACAACCTGAGCGCGGGCACCGCGCAGCTCATCGACCTGCCGACGTTCTCGAAGGGCAAGATCAAGATCCCGTCGCGCTTCGTCGTCGACGGCGACCAGCACGTCTACGCGTTCACCGGTCCGCTCAACGCGCACCTCAAGCTGACGATCGAGGGCAAGAGCGGCGTGCTCCCGGAGGTTTCGCTGCTGAACGGAATCTGGATCGACACGACCATGTCGATCAGCGGCGGCGGCAAGAAGACCGTCGTCAACGCGACGCTCGCCGACGCCGGCAACGTCTACGTGATCCAGATCGACAACGGCGGCACGCTCGGGACGTACACGTTGACGCTCGACATCTGAGTCGCAGCGCGCGCGGCGGTCCGGGTTTCGACTCGGCCGTGCGCGCGCGATGTCGCGGCGCGCACTCGTCGCGATCGTCAGCAGGCGGGCGCGTCGGCTTCTCGACGCGCACGCCGCGCGGTGCGGGCAGGTCGAGCACCAGGTCGCGTTCGAGCGAAGGCGGCGGGTCGCCGGCGAGGTTCAGCGGCTCGAGAGCGTGCCGCCGGCCTTGGTACTCGAGCACCCACG
>JADLBP010000034.1 GCA_020847695.1 Planctomycetota bacterium | reverse complement strand
TCGGCGCAATCCGCCCGCGGTCGTGTCGCCGGAAACTCCCGCGGCGATGACGCGCCACGGCAACCCGGCGTCGTCGATCTTCTGCTGCAGCAGAGCCGGATAAGCCTCGTCCGGATCTAGCCCGTACCCCGCGGTGATCGAGTCCCCGAGGCACACGAGCACTTTGCTCGCGGAGTCGTCGGATTCGCTGGACGTGGACAACTCGACGGCATCGTCACGGCCGCAACCGAACGAGGCGGCGAGCAGCAGGAGGACGCCGAGCACCGTGCGCATGGGCGGGACGATAGCCACACACCGCCAGAGGGGACAGGTGCGCCTCCGTCCCCGTAGTTCCTACGCTGTCTCGCCGCTGCCGCTGGAGGTCGTCGTATGGGGTCGCGCTCTGCTCTCGTCGTGCATCCGTTGACGCCGGCGCGGTGGGAGGACTTCGAGCGCCTGTTCGGCGCGAAGGGCGCTTGCAACGGCTGTTGGTGCATGTGGCCGCGGCTCGGCAGCGCGTACGCGCGCACGAAGGGCTCGGCGAACAAGAACGCGATGCGCGCGATCGTCGATGCGCGCAAGGAGCCCGGCCTCCTCGGCTACCTCGACGGCGAACCGGTGGCGTGGATCGCGCTCGGGCCGCGCTCCGAGTACCCGCCGCTCGTGCGCTCGCGCGTCATGAAGTCGCTCGACGGGCGTGACGCGTGGGTCGTGATGTGCTTCTTCATCGCGAAGGAGGCGCGCGGCAAAGGCCTCACGAAGCGCCTGCTCGAAGCCGCGGCGAAGCATGCGAAGTCGAGGGGAGCGACGTTGCTCGAGGGCTTCCCGAACGACGTCGACCCGGACCAACCGCCACCGTTCGTGTGGCAAGGTCTCGCGTCGAGCTTCGAGAAGGCGGGCTTCGTCGAGGTCGCGCGCCGCTCGAAGCGCCGGCCGTACCTGCGTCGCGAACTCGGGGACAGACGGGGGACAGGTGCGCCTCCGTCCCCGTAGTTCTGCCCCGAAAAGGGGACAGTCCCCTCATCTGCTCTGTCCCCGTTCGACTCCCTCAGCACCTCGTCCGCATCGACTCGCGCGAGCGCTCGTGCGCCGCCGGCGAATCGAAGCCCATCTTCGTCGAGTGGGCCCACGTTTTCTCGATGTACGGCGTGGCGTCCGGCGTCTTGCACGCGGTGTCGCCGTGGTCGACCTGGACTTTGCCGATGCGCTTCGACGTCGCGATCGCGGCCTTGCGCAGCGCCTGATTGCGGCAGCCGATCTGGATCAGCGCGCCGTTCATCGCGCTGCGCTCGGCGTCGGTCACCGAGTGGATGGTTTTCTCGATCTGCGCGAGTCGATCCATGAACCACGCGTCGGGGATCGACTCGTCGCGAGCGGACATCACTCCCGCGAGGCACCAACCCATCGCGCGCAGCGCCGGGTCCGACGACGCGAGCCACTCGCGGAGCTTCTTGCCGCCGTGCGGGCTCTCGGACGCGAGTGACGCGACGTAGAGATTGACGCCGCGCATGCGGTGCTCGCGCGCCCAGCGGTCGAGCGTCTCCGGCGTGATGCGCGCCGGATCCGCGATCTTCATCGCGAAGCAACGCGCGTCGAAGTTGCGGGTGTCCCACAACGCGAGCGCGAGGTCGTGATCGACGCGGACTCGCTTCTGCATCTTGAACAGCGTGCCGAACGCGACGCCGAACATCGGCTCCTCGGCGCCATGTCGCGCATACGTCTGCCGCGTCTTCGGCGAGCCGGCCGCCTCGAGCTCGCGCATGACTTGCGCGAGCGTCATGCGCTCGCCGACGGCGGCGGGTTTCGCCGCGGCCTTCTTGGGCGCGGCCTTCGCACTCGAACGACCCGAGGACTTGGCGGACTTCGTGGTGTTACGTGCGATAGCCATGCCCGAAGCCTAACAAGCGCTCCGACACAGTCCCGCGCGCGCAAACCCAAAGGGGACAGAGCAGATGAGGGGACCGTCCCCGTTCACCCCCCAGACGCGAGCTCCGCTCGCGGTACGAAAAGCGAAGCGCCCCCGTTCCGTCCCGCGAAGTCCCGCCCAACCCCACCCCCTGCCCCCGGCCCGATCCACGGCTATCGTCTCGCGCCATATGTCTCTCCTAGCCGTCGACCACGTCACCCAGACCTACACCAGCGCCTCGCGCAGCCTCGACGTCCTCAAGGACGTCTCGTTCACCGTCGAGCCCGGCACGACCAACGCGATCGTCGGGCCCTCGGGCAGCGGCAAGACCACGTTGCTGTCGCTGTGCGCCGGCCTCGATCGCGCCACGCGCGGCCACGTGATGTTCGCGGGCCACGACCTCGGTGCACTCGACGAGGACCAACTCGCCGCGTGGCGCTCGCGCGAAGTCGGCTTCGTGTTCCAGAGCTTCCGCCTGCTGCCGACGCTGACCGCGCTCGAGAACGTCATGACGACGCTCGAATTGCGTGGCACACCGGCGAAGGAAGCGCGCCGGCTCGCGGCCGAGCAACTCGAACAAGTCGGCCTGAAGGACCGCCTCGACCACCACGCGATCCAACTCTCCGGTGGCGAGCAGCAGCGCGTCGCGCTCGCGCGCGCGTTCGTGCATCGCCCGCGCATCCTGTTCGCCGACGAACCGACCGGCAACCTCGACGGCGCGACGAGTCGAGCCGTTGCCGATCTGCTGTTCGCGCTGCACGCGAACGCCGGCACGACGCTCGTCCTCGTCACGCACGACCTCGCGCTCGCACAGCGCACGAGTCGCATCCTCGAACTCGCCGACGGCCGCATCGCTCGCGATCGCGTCGTGGAAGTCGCCGCCTCATGAGTTGGTGGAAGACGCTGTTCGACCGCTTCGCGCGGACCTACGCGTGGCGTGACGCACGCGGCTCGCTCGCGTGGCTGCCGATCCTCGTGCCCGCACCGGCGATCGGCGTCGCGGCGATCGTCGCGGTCTCGTCGTTCGGAGCCGACGTCGAACGCGCGATCGACGCGCAAGGCAAGGAGCTGCTCGGCGCCGACCTGCGCTTGCAGATGGCGGGACCGATCGACGAGTCGCTCGATGCCCTCGTGCGGGAGCGCGCCGGCGACGACTTGCGCGAAACCGTCGACATGCTGACGTTCACGTCGATGGCCGTGTTCGTCGACGGCGGCGGCACGCGCCTCGTCCAAGTGCGCGCGACCGGCGCCGCGTACCCGTTCTACGGCACGCTCGAGACGACTCCGGCCGCGGCCGCGGACCTCGCCGTGCGCGGTCGCGGCGCGTTGGTCGATTCGTCGCTGCTCAGCCAAGCTGGCGCGTCGATCGGAAGCGTCGTCAAGATCGGCTCGCGCGAGTACGAGATCGTCGGCGCCCTCGACAAAGTCCCCGGCGAATCCGCGAACGAAGCGCTGTTCGGCCCGCGCGTGTTCGTGCCGCTGGAAGGCATCGACGACGCGCTGCTCGCGCGCGGCAGTCGCGTGTCGTACCGCCGCTTCTACGCGCTCGATGACGGCGTCGACGCCGACGCGATCGCGGACGCGATCCAGGAGCAGACCGACGGCACCGACGTCCGCGTCGCGACGGTCCGCACGACGCAGGAGAACTTCGGCCGGCAGTTGCGCAATCTGCGCTCGTTCCTGCAGCTCGTGGGTTTCGTCGCGTTGATCCTCGGTGGGCTCGGCGCCGGCTCGGCGATGTTGATCCACTTGCGCGGCAAGCTCGAAGCGGCCGCGACACTGCGATGCCTCGGCGCACGCGCGGGCCAAGTCTTCGTCGCGCACGTGTTCCAAGTGATCGCGCTCGGCGTGTGCTCCGCGATCATCGGCGTGACCGTCGGGCTCGCGGCGCAGCAGTTGTTGCCGGGCGCCGTGCAGTCGATGTTGCCGGTCGACATCGAGCCGCGCGTCGACCTGCCGTCGATCGCGGTCGGTGTCGTTACCGGCTTGTTCGCGGCGATCCTGTTCGCGCTGTTGCCGCTGCTGCCGCTGCGACGCGTGTCGCCGCTCGTCGCCGTGCGCGCGTCGTTCTTCGGCGCCGAGGGCCGTGATCCGTGGCGCTTCGCCGTGTGGGCGCTGTTGCTGCTCGCGATCTTCGGCTTCGCGACGGTGCAGACCGGTCGGGTCGAGAGCGGCCTCGGCTTCACGGGGACCGTCGCGGGGCTCTTTCTCGTGCTCGCCGCGTGCGCGCGCGCGACGACGTGGCTCGCGCGGAAGCTCGTGCCGAAAGACATCGCGTTCGCGACGCGCTACGGCCTGTCCGGCCTGCATCGGCCGGGTTCGCAGACGATCGCGGTGCTCGTCGCGCTCGGGCTCGGCACCGCGGCGTTGCTGACGCTGGTCCAAGCGCGTTCGACGCTGCTGGCGGAGATCGAGACGATCTCGGGCGAGGGCGAACCGAACATCATCTTCTTCGACGTCCAAGACGACCAAGTCGACGGCCTCGCGCAGTTGATCCGTGCGCAAGGACTCGAAGTCGCACAGCAGGCGCCGATCATCACGATGCGCATCCGCTCCGTGAACGGCGTGAAGTCGCAGGACATCACCGAGGACAGCGGGCGCCCGCGCTGGGCGCTGCGGCGCGAGTACCGCTCGACGTATCGCGATTTCCTCGAGCACACCGAGACGATCATCGACGGCACGTTCACCGGCGCCGTCACGGACCTGACGAAGCCGGTCCCGATCTCGATCGAGCAGGACATCGCGGAGCGCCTCGCACTCGAGCGCGGCGATCGGCTCGTGTTCGACGTGCAAGGCCAGGACGTCGATTGCGTGGTCGACAGCATCCGCCGCGTCAATTGGCGCGCGGTGCGGCCGAACTTCTACATGGTGTTCCCGACCGGCGTGCTCGAACAGGCGCCGAAGTTCCACGTGCTCGTCACACGCGCCGATGGCGCGGCCGCGATCGGCGCGCTACAGCGACGCGTGCTCGACGGGTATCCGAACGTGTCTTCGATCGACGTCACGTCGATCCTCGCGACGGCCGACCAGTTGTTCGAACGCGTCGGTTCGGCGATCCGCTTCATGGCGGCGTTCTCGATCGTCGCGGGCCTGCTGGTGCTGGTCGGCGCCGTGCTCGCGAGTCGCGCGCAGCGGGTCGAGGAAAGCGTGCTGTTGCGCGTGCTCGGCGCGTCGCGCAAGACGGTCGCGTCGAGCCTCGCGCTCGAGTACGCGGCGCTCGGCTTCCTCGCCGCGCTCGTCGGCGGAGTGCTCTCGTGCGGCCTCGGCTGGCTGGTCGCGACACAGTGGTTCGACGCCACGTTCGCGTTCGCGCCGGGCTCGATCGCGATCGCGCTGGTCGCGCTTCCGGCGCTGACGGTCACGCTCGGCCTGCTGAATCGCAAGGCCGTGCTCGACGCGCCGCCGCTCGCCGCGCTGCGGGCGTGACGATCGTGCGGATCAGTCCTTAGCCAACGGCGGTGGATCGGGGAGGCGCTCGAAACAGCGACGGATCGTGTCGTCCTGTTCGCGTTCGAGTCGCGCCCACGCGTCGACCGTGAGGATCGCGATGGAGCGGCCGCATCCCACGACGACGACCTTCGGCCGTCGTTCGCGCGTAAGCCCAAGGTGTTCGATGAATGGCGTTGCGAGGGTGATGCGGCCGCGCCGATCGCAACGGACGTAGCGTGTGTGCACGGACGCCCTGGCGCCCAAGAATCTCGCCCACCTCGGCGAGGGCGAACTGTTCGCCAAGATCGTGAGGATGGAGCCGACATCGACGATCCGCAGCGAGTCTCCTCGAACCGTGTGGAGCAGGACGACCGCGGTCGTTCTGTCGGCTTCGTCGAGAAGCACGCGACGGAGCGTGCTCGGCAATCGGCATCGTCGGCCTTCGTCGAGCGTGACAATCCTGGAGCCGAAGAGTTGATCGAAAGCTCCCATACGACCGATCCTCGTGAAGGGCACGACGGGCCGACCCGGCACCACCCGGGTGGTGGCCCGGGTGACGGCTTGGCGGAGGTGACTTCGTGGGTGTCCTGTGGGTGGGTGCTCGTCACTCCACGTCGACGACGACGGCGTTCGTGACGACGGCTTGATTCGGACTCGCGGGATCGCGCACGACGGCTTGCGCGACGAACGTCGTGCCCGCGAGCGCGAGCGGCAGCGGGTACGCGATCGACGCATCCCCGTTGCCGGGGCCGAAGCCCGACGTCGCGAAGGTCGCGACCTTCGTCACCGGGAAGTTCAAGTCGAGCGCGCAACCGGTCTTGAACGGGATCGGCGTGACGCCGGTCGAGATCAGCAGGAAGCCGCGCGTGCCGCCGAGCGCGTCGTCGATCGTGAACTCGA
>JADLBP010000033.1 GCA_020847695.1 Planctomycetota bacterium | reverse complement strand
GGCGCCGAGATCGAGGACTTCGAGGTGACGTTCATCGAAGTGCCTCCGTGGTCCGACGAAAGATGGGACTCATTCGTCGAGATCGTGGGGTCCCGCACCGTCGCGCCGGCGGTCGGGCAGGGCGCGGTGGCTGACGAAGTGCGCGTCGTCCGGTCGTCGTTCTATCCCATCTTGCAGGGGTCGTCGGAGCAGCACGAGCGCGAGCCCACGCAATCACGTTGGGCCTTCGAACTCGCCGTCGGCACCGTGCAACGCGTGCAGCTCCTCGTGCGCGCCGACGGTTTCGAGCCCGCGCTGGTCGCCTTCGAGCTCGCCGCAGGCGAATTGCGCCGCGAGGTGTGCGTGCTGCAGCGGCTCGCGGTCGAGATCTCCGGCGTCGTATGCGACGAACGCGGGCGGGAGCTCGCGGGGCTGACGCTCGAGCTCCGCGCGCGGTCGAACGTCGAGCGCGAGCGCACGACCAGCGACACCGACGGCCGCTTCTCGTTCCCGCGGACCCGCAAGGCGGATGCGTACGCGTTGCTGGTGCTGGACGGCGACGTGCTGCGCGCGTCGATCGAGGAAGGGAGCCTCTCCCTCGGCATGCGCGTCGTCGTGCCGACGCCGGCACGGCTGTCGGGGCAGCTGCTCGAGCCGCGCGGAGGACTCGTCGGGCGCGCGCGCGTGCAACTGTCGGGCTCGTCGGAGAACGGCACACGCACGTGGTTCGAGCCCGCGCTGTTGGTGGAAGAGGGCGCATTCGCGTTCGACCCCGCGCCGGTCGGCGCGCTGGAGCTGAACGTCTGGCGCGAGCGCGAGCCGGGGACCTGGTTGCACCTGCTCTCGTCGCCGCTGACGCTCGCCGCCGGCGAGGCACGCGAGCTCGACGTCGTCGTCCCCGCGCTGCCGTGATGCGACCGCTCGACGGCACGACGGCAGCGGCCGGTTAGTCTGGAGCTCGCATGCGTTGGCTGGGTCTCGTCGCGCTCGTCCTCGCGCTGGTCGTCGCCGCGTGGTGGCTCGCGCGCGAGCCGCGCACCGCGGCGGAGCACGCGTTGCCCGAGCGAGCGGAAGCCGCGGACGTCCTGTCGAGCGCGCCGAGCGCCGCCGAGGTCGTCGTCCCGACGTCGCACGACGTCGACGCCGCGCGCGTGGCCCTCGACGCCGCGCCGTCGGAGTCCGCCGGCGTCGCACCGGCGCCCGAGCCCGAGCTCGCGACGCTGGTCGTCGCCGCGGTCGACGAGCTCGGTGCGCCGATCGTCGACTTCGCGTTGCTGTTCGAGAGCGAGCAGGGGCTGTCCGTCGCCGCGACGTTCGCCGGGCCCGAGCGCCGTTGGACCGGACCGCAGCACTCCGACGTCGAGCTCGCGGCGCACCGCGGCGAGCGCGGCGTGCTCGAGCTCTCGTTGCGTTTCGAGGAATCGCGCGAGTGGCGTGGACGTGCCACCGTGCACGCGGCGGGGCGCGAGACCGCCGCGCTCGAGCTTGCGCTCGACCTCGCCGAACCGACGCGCGCGCGCGTCGTGCTCCCGCGCGTGCCGGTCGAGCTCTACGGCATCGTTTGCGACGCCGACGGCCGCGGCGTGGCGGGCGTCGAGCTCGAGGTGCGCTCGGCGGGCGAGCCGAGCAACGGACCGTTCGTCCCGGCGAGCGTCGATCGCGCGCGCAGCGACGCGACGGGAGCGTTCGAGTTCGCGCTCGCGCGCCGCGCGTACGCGACCGAGCTCGTGGCGCGACCGCCGGACTGGGATCACGTCGTGCTCGCGGCGAGCGAACTCGGCTCCGGCCTGCGGATCGTGCTGCGACCGGCGGCGAAGCTCACCGGCTCGTTGCGCGATCCGCTCGGCGTCTCGCTCGGCGCCGCGCGCGTGCAACTGCGATCGGCGGGACCGGGGCCGCGCGAGTGGCTCGAGCCCGCGCTGGTCGTTTCCGACGGCCGCTTCGCGTTCGAGCACGCGCCGAGCGGCGAGTTCGAGCTCCACGTCTGGCGCACGCGCGGTCCTGGACGTTGGGCCCCGGCGTTGGTGGCACCGGTGACGCTGGAGTCGGGCCGCGCGACGACGCTCGACCTCGAGGTGCCGGAGCTCGAATGAGCCCCGAACGGGCCCGCGCAGCCCGGGTTCGCTAGGATCGCGGCGTGCAGGTCACGGTGCTCTTCTTCGCGTCGTTGCGCGAGCGCGCGGGCTGTTCGTCGGCGGTGCTCGAGCTCGCGCCCGGCGCGGACGTCGCCGCGGCGAAGCGCGCGGCGCTCGCGCGGTTCCCCGAGCTCGCGAGCCTCGTCGGCGTGCGCGGCGCGCTGCGCGAGCGCTACGTCGACGACTCGGCGGCGCTCGCGGACGGCGACGAGCTCGCGCTGTTGCCCCCGGTTTCCGGCGGCGCGCCCGATCGCGACGCGGACCTCGAGCGCGGGCTCTTCGAGCTCGCGAGCGAGCCGATCGACGTCGAAGCGTGCCGTCGCCGCGTCGGCCACGAGAGCTGCGGCGCCGCGGTGGTGTTCGTCGGCTCGACGCGCGATTCGAATCGCGGCAAGGACGTGGTCGAGCTCGAGTACGAAGCGTTCGCGGCGATGGCCGGGCCCGAGATGGCGCGGATCTTCGAGCGCTGCGTCGCGGAGCACGGCAGCGCGACCGATCCGGCGAAGAAGCTGCGGATGCTCTGCGTGCACCGCACCGGCCGCGTCGGCCTCGGCGAGCCGTCGGTGGTGATCGCGGTCGCGAGCCCGCACCGCGCGGCGGCGTTCGAGGCATGCCGCTTCCTGATCGAGGAGCTCAAGCGCTCGCTTCCGGTCTGGAAGAAGGAACGCTACGTCGGCGGCGAGCACTGGATCGGCGACCGCAGTTAGCACGGCCGAGCTCACGTTGCGTGTGAAGCCGCGGCTCGGACTCGACCTGGAAGTGGTGCTCGCGCGAGCGGTCGGCGTCCGCTGCGCTGCAAGCGTCGGTCGACGCAATGCCGCACGGCGAGCGCGCGGTCGGCCCGCTCGCGAGCCGGCGAAACGTAGAGAGCGTGTACGAGGATCGGACGACCGTGCTGCGCCGCGCGTGGATGGGGTAGCGTGCTCGGACCGCGCTGCGTTCGTTCGCGCCGGAGCCTCTGCACGCGAGTAGGTTGCGCCACCCGGAGGGCGCCCGCGGCAGCGACTCGAGTTCGCGAGGACGGATGGGCGCCGACTTCCGACTCGCCACCCGAACGACTCGCAACTCGAAAGGAATCTCTCCATGCACGTGCGCACCTGGCAGGCAGCCGCGCTCCTCCTCCTCGCGACGTTGGTCGCGCTCTCGACGGCGTTCGCTTCGAGCTCGCGCGAGCCGCGAGCCGACGACGTGCGCGCGTTGGACGGCGTGTGGATCTACGTCGAGGATCGCACTGAGGGCCGCGCACTCGAGGACCAGCAATCCAGCATGGGTGGGAAGGTCACGCTGCGCGTCGAGGAGGCCGCGGTCGTCCTGGTGCGCAGCGACGGCGAGATCCGCATGGCGCTCGACGGTTCGGCGACCGAAGTCTCGCGGGAAGGCTCGACCTCGCGCTACAGCGGCACGTGGAAGGACGGCGCGTTCCGCTACCAGAGCGAGCCCGTGACCGAGCCGGGCAGTCCGACGCGCACGGGGATCCGTTGGGAGCTGCGCCCGACCGCCGACGGACTGCTCGCCGGCGTCGAAACCGATTCGGGCTGGAAGTCGATCGCGCTCTATCGCCATCCCGAGGACATCCCGTTGCCGACGCCGGCCAAGGCGACGATCGGCGACCTCACGTGGCTCGCCGGCGCGTGGGTCGGCACCCGCGGCACGGGCGGCACCACGTCGATGGAGGAGCGCTGGTGCCCGCCGCTCGGCGGCGCGATGCTCGCCGTGTCGCGCACGGTCTCTCGCCAGAAGATGACCGCGTTCGAGTACCTGCGCATCGTCGAGCGCGACGGCGGGCTCGTCTACGTCGCGCAGCCGGGCGGTCGTTCCCCGACGGAGTTCGTGCTCACGGAGCTCGCCGCGAACCGCGCGGTGTTCGAGAACCCGCGCCACGACTCTCCGCAACGCATCGTGTACGAGCTGTCGGCCGAGGGCGGACTCAGCGCTTCCATCGGCTCCACGAAGGGCGGGCGTCCGAAGCGCTTCGACTTCCAACGCGAGGTCAAGTAGCGGCGCGCGCGCGCGGCGTGCGCGTCAGCGATCGCCGAGGTAGCCGAGCTGCTTCAGCTCTTCCGCGGTCTGCGCGTCGATCTCGCCGCCGGCGCCTTGCGCCTTGGGCGGCGGCAGCGAGCTCAGGTAACGCGTCAAGCGCTCTTCCAGCGCCGCCGCGCGCTCGGGATGCGCCGCGAGCACGTTCTCGCGCTCCTCGGGATCGCGTGCGAGGTCGACCAGCGCGTTCCGTCCGCCGCCGTGCCACGAGAACTTGAACGTGCCGTCGAGGATCACGCGCCACGCGCCGCGGACGCGCCAGTCCTCCTCGAGCCCTTGCGCGACCGTCGTCTCGATCGGATAGAGCTCGGCGACGATCGGATGGCCGACCGCGCGCGCGCGGCCGTCGACCATCGGCGATTCGCCTTGCACGCCGCTCGGCAGCGGCAGGTCGAGCTCCTGGAGCAACAGCGGCAATAGGTCGACCTGTTGCAGCGGCGTGTCCGCGACGCCGCGCCACGCGCCGTGCGGCGCCTTGATCACCAGCGGGATGCGCAGCTCGCCTTCGGAGAGCGTGTAGCCGTGCCCGCCGAGCGGTTCGCCGCCGAGGAAGCGCTCGCCGAGCAGTTGTCCGTGGTCTCCGACGACGACGATCCACGTGTCGTCGTAGCGGTCGAGCTCGCGCAGGCCGTCGACGAAGCGCCCGAACGCGCGGTCGGCGGCGAAGATCTCCGCTTCGTACTTCACGCGCAGTTGCTCGGCGGGATCGAGCGTCTCGAAGCTCTCGCCCGGCGCGAGGATCGCGCGCACGTCGTCGTCGCTCGGTCGATTGGGTTCGTGCGCGTCGAAGTAGTTCAGGAACACGAAGAAGGGCTCGTCGGGATGCGCGCGCACGAACTCGAGCCCCGCACGGGTGACGTCGTCGCCCGGCCGGCCGTTGAGCGAGCTCAGGTTGTCGTCGTCGTAGCGCTCGAAACCGAGGCCGAGGCCGAAGAGCTCCTTCGTCCACGGTCCGCCGGCGACGCCGCACGTGCGCCAGCCCGCGGCGGAGAGGATCGAGGCGAGCGTGTGCTCGTCCGGCGACAGCGTGCGCACGCGGTAGTTCTGGAACGCGGCGCGGCCTTGGCCCGCGAGCGCCTGCGAGAGCTTCAGGGCGCCGTGCTCGTCGTACTGCGCGCCGTGCGAGCTCGGGAACTTGCCGGTGAACAGCGAAGCGTGCGACGGCAGCGTCCAACTGGTGACCGCGTACGCGCGGGTGAACAGCAGGCTCTCCTTCGCCAACCGATCCAGGTTCGGCGAGGTCGTTCGGCGATGTCCGTAGCACGACAGGCGATCGGCGCGCGTCGTGTCGAGCGTCACCAGCACCACGTTCGGGCGGTCGGCGTGCTGCGAGCAGCTCGCCGCCATCGCCACGGCGAGTGCGAGCAGCAGGGGACCGAGGCGCGAGGATGCGAACACGCTCCGGCCATCGTAGCCGCCGCGTCCGGCCCGTCGACGGTGCGTTTGTGACCTCCCTGGACCCTGGCTACCATGCGCGGCCTCCCATGGCACAGAGCGACGCGAAGCAGTTCTCTTGGCAAGTTCCCGGCGTGGAGCGCGAGGAGCTCGAGGTCGACGTCCTGATCGTCGGCGCGGGGCCCGCGAGCCTCGCGTGTGCGATCGATCTCAAGCGGCGCTGCGACGCGGCGAAGCTCGAGAAGACGATCCTCGTGCTCGAGAAGGCCGAGGAGGTCGGCTACCACATCCTCTCCGGCGCGGTGATGGATCCGCGCGGGATGCAGGAGCTCTTCCCCGCCGGCCTCGAAGGCGGTGGGTGGAAGGAGCGCGGTTGTCCGGTCGAGAGCCCGGTCGTCGACGACTGCATGGACGTGCTCTGGCAGGGCGGTCGTTGGTCGCGCCTGAAGGGCTTCCTCGTGCCGCCGACGCTGCACAATCACGGCAACTCGATCATCTCGCTCTACCGCGTCGTGCGTTGGCTGAAGGACGAGGCGGAGAAGCTCGGCATCGAGGTCTATCCCGGCTTCGCGGGCGCCGAGATCCTGTACGACGGCTCGCGCGTGATCGGCGTGCAGACGCGCGACGCGGGCGTCTCCAAGCACGGCGTGAAGAAGCCGAACTTCCAGCCGGGCATGAACATCAAGGCCGGCGTCACGGTCTTCGGCGAAGGCACGCGCGGCTCGCTCGCGAAGGGCTTGATCGAGAAGCTCGGGCTCGGCAACGCCGACAACCCGCAGAGCTTCGGCACCGGCATCAAGGAGATCTGGGAGATCCCCGAGGAGCGCGGCGCGGAGCTCCTCGGGCACGTCATCCACACCCTCGGGATGCCGCTCGGCATGCGCGGCTACGGCGGCGGTTGGATCTACGGGCTCTCCGGCAATCGCTTGTCGATCGGTTTCGTCGTCGGACTCGATCACCCGGACGCGAAGCTCGATCCGCACGCACTGTTCGTGCAGTGGAAGCAGCACCCCGGCGTCGCGCAACACCTCGAAGGCGGCAAGGTCCTGCGCTACGGCGCGAAGACGATCCCGTACGGCGGCTACTTCGCGATGCCGAAGCTGCAAGGCGACGGCTTCTGCATCGTCGGCGACAGCGCGGGCTTCTTGAACAGCGCGCGGCTGAAGGGCGTGCACCTCGCGATCAAGTCGGGTCTGCTCGCGGCGGAGGCGATCGCGGAAGCGCTCGCGAAGAGCGACACGTCGGCGGCGGGGCTCGCGCGCTACACCGAGCTCTTCGAAGCGTCGTGGGCGAAGGAAGAGCTCTGGGGCGTCCGCAATTTCCACCAAGCGTTCCACGGCGGCTTGATCGCCGGCGCGCTCGACGTCGGCGTGCAGATGGTCACCGGCGGTCGCGGGCTCGTCGCGCGCCGCAAGGGTTGCACCGACGCATCGACGACGCGCCCGATCGGCGAGGCGCGGCTGCAGAAGCCCGCGTTCGACGACAAGGGCTCGATGGACAAGCTGACCGACGTCTACTGGTCGGGCACGGTCCACGAGGAAGACCAGCCGTCGCACCTGATCGTCACCGATCCGGCGATCTGCGTTTCGCGCTGCACCACCGAGTTCGGCAATCCGTGCCAGCACTTCTGTCCCGCCGCGGTCTACGAGTGGCACGCGGCGGAAGCGGCGGGCTCGGCGCCGAGCGGATTGCGCATCAACGCGTCGAACTGCGTCCACTGCAAGACGTGCGACGTCGCCGACCCGTACCAAGTGATCCAGTGGGTCGTCCCCGAAGGTGGCGGCGGTCCCAAGTACATCGACATGTGAGGAGATCGACCGGATGAAGCTCGTCGTCAAGGACCGCGCCGCCAAGCTCGAGCGCAACGATGCGTTGATCGTGTTCGCGTTCGAGGGTGAGACGCCCGACGTGCCGCGCGAGGTCGTCCTGCCGACGCACGCGCTGCGCGGCTTCAAGGGCGAGTTCCGCGAAGCGCGCGCGGTCGAAGCCGACTCCGGACCGTGCTCGCGCGTGCTGTTGGTCGGGCTCGGCAAAGCCGCCGACTTCGACGCGGAGCGGCTGCGGCGCGTCGGCGCGGTCGCGGCGCAGCGCGCGGACGCCTCCGGCGCGACCAGCGCCGTCGTGCAACCGATGAAAGTGCTCGAGAAGCCGATCGGAGATCCGTTCCAGGCGGGCGTCGCGCTCGCGGAAGGCGCGTTGCTCGGGCTCTATCGCTACCAGAGCTTCAAGACCAAGCCAAAGAGCGCCAAGCTCGCCAAGCTGACCGTCCTCAGCGGCTCGCGCGAGCTGCGCGCGGGCCTCGAGCGCGGGCGCATCTCGGCCGCGGCGAACGCGTACGTGCGCGACCTCCAGAACGCCCCCGCGAACAAGCTGCGGCCGCGCGACCTCGCCGCCGAAGCGAAGAAGCTCGCCGCGCGCTCGCCGCGCATCCGCGCGAAGACCCTCGGGCCCGCCGAGCTGAAGCGCCACGGGATGGGGGCGTTGCTCGGCGTCGCGCAGGGTTCGGTCGAGCCGCCCGCGATGATCCACCTCGTCTACAGGCCGCGCGGCCGCGCGAAGGCGTGCATCGCGTTGGTCGGCAAGGGACTGACGTTCGATACCGGCGGCATCTCGATCAAGCCCGCCGCGCGGATGTGGGACATGAAGTACGACATGTCCGGCGGCGCTGCGGTGCTCGGAGTCTTCCACGCGCTCGCCGAGCTCGACTTCCCGCTCGAGATCCATGGCGTCGTGCCGGCGACCGAGAACATGCCCGGCGGCCGCGCGATCAAGCCCGGCGACGTCGTCACCGCGATGAACGGCACGACGATCGAGGTGCTCAACACCGATGCCGAGGGCCGGCTCGCGCTCTGCGACGCGCTCGCCTACGTGCAGAAGACCGTCGAGCCCGACACGATCGTCGACCTCGCCACGCTGACCGGCGCGGTGGTGATCGCGCTCGGGCACGAGCTCTCCGGCATGTTCGCCTCCACCGAGCGCCTGCGCGACCAGCTGACGCGCGCGGGCGAGCAGTGCGGCGAGCGCGTGTGGCCGTTGCCGTTGCTCGACGCGCACAAGGATCAGATGAAGGGCGAGGTCGCCGACCTCAAGAACATCAACTCGTCCGACTCCGGCAACGGAGCGTCGGCGGGGGCGGCGTTCCTCGCGCACTTCGTCGGCTCGACCGAGTGGTGTCACCTCGACATCGCGGGCACGGCGTGGGGCGGGCTCGGCCGCGACTGGGTCGGCGGCGCGCAAGGCAGCGGCGTCGGAACGCGCCTGCTGCTCGCCTGGCTCGACTCGCGCTCCTGAGCGCGCTGCCGATCGAACGGCCGATCGAACGGCCGCGCCGCGGTGCTGCCGTCGGCGCGTGCTTCTCGCTACACTCTTTCGCTCGCGTGGGGCGGTCTCGATCGAACGGGACCCTGCGCGAGCGAGGCGCAGAACGATCCCCACCTGGCCATGACCACGACCACGCCGCCGACCAGCGATTCGACCAAGGGCTACGTTCCCGGACTGGCGGGCATCCCCGCCGCGATCTCGTCGATCAGCTACATCGACGGCAACCTCGGGATCCTCGAGTACCGCGGCTATCGCATCGAGACGCTCGCGGCGAAGAGCAACTTCGAGGAAGTCTGCTGGCTCTTGATGAAGGGCCACATGCCGACGCGCATGCAGCTGGAGAGCTTCCGCGCTCACCTCGCGAAGCACCGTCAGCTGCCCGAGCGCATGGTCAAGATCCTCGAAGCGATGCCCGGCGCCGGTCACCCGATGGCGGCGCTCCAAGCGGGCCTCGCCGCGCTCGGGATGTTCAACCAGAAGCCCGACTTCCGTCACCCCGACGAAGTCGAGGAAGCCTGGGTCCGCATCCTCGCCGCGACGCCGGTGATCATCGCGACGTTCGAACGGATGCGCACCGGCAAGGACCTGGTCGCGCCGGATCCCGAGCTCAACACCGCAGCCAACTTCCTCTGGATGATCACGGGCCAGAAGCCCGACGAGTTCGCCGCGCACGTGATGGACGTCGCGCTGATCCTGCACGCCGATCACGAGATGAACGCGTCGACGTTCGCGGCGCGCGTCGTCGGCGCGACCGAGGCCGATCCGTACACGGTTTGCAGCTCGGCGATCGGCGCACTGACCGGCCCGCTGCACGGCGGCGCGAACGAGGAAGTGCTCAATCAACTGCGCGAGATCCCGGGGCCGGAGCACGTCGTGACGTGGCTCGACGCCAAGCTCGCCGCGAAGGCGAAGATCATGGGCTTCGGCCACCGCGTGTACAAAGTGAAGGATCCGCGCTCGTCGATCCTGCAGGGGCTCGCGACGCAACTCTTCGCCAAGCTCGGTTCGACGCCGCTCTACGACACGGCGGTCGAGCTCGAGAAGGAGATGGCGAAGCGCGTCGGCACCAAGGGCATCGCGCCCAACGTCGACTTCTACAGCGGCATCGTGTATTCGAAGCTCGGCATCCAGACCGATCTCTTCACGCCGCTGTTCGGCATTTCGCGTGTCGCGGGCTACCTCGCGCACCTACGCGAGCAAATGCAAGACAACAAGCTCTTCCGCCCCGGGCAGATCTACGTCGGCGCGCACGAGCTCGAGTATCCCGAGCTGCGCACGCGCGGCTGAGCCACGTCGACCGCGCGCTCGCCGCGGCCGAGCGCGGGCCTCGAGGTCGAGCGCGCCGCTCTCGGAGCGCCTCCGCATTCCAAAGCGCGAGCGCGAGCCAGGCTTGCGCTCGCCGCTCCATCGAAGGGCGTTTCGGTTCGAGCGGCGCCGAGTTGCTCGAGTTCGGCGAGACCTCGCAGGCTTGCAGCCGCGAGCGATCGCCCGTGTCACGTTCCGACGCGCGGTGGGCGCCTGATTCAGCGCTTGGGCTTGGGCACGTGTTGGTCGACCAGGATCGGATTCCCGTCGGGATCGAGCAGAGAGAAGTACGCGGGACCGTCCGTGGACTCGTCGGCTTCGGTCTGCAGCTCGATGCCGCGCTGCTTGAGGATCTTCTGCAGCTCTCGGACGTCCTGGAAGTCCTTCGGCGTGTTGCGCTCGCTGTCCCAGCCTGGATTGAACGTCAAGCTGTTCTTCTCGAACATGCCTTGGAACAAACCGATCTTCGTCGTGCCGTTCTGCAGCACGACCCAGTTCTGCTCGAGCTTGCCCGCGACCTGTTTGAAGTCGAGCTTCTCGTAGAACTCCTTGGAAGCCTTGATGTCCTTGACGGCGAGGCTGACGGAGAAGTTGCCGAACTGCACGGGTTGTTCCTTCTTGATCGGTTGATCCTCGGAGAACGTGGTCATCAGCGTCGCGGCGAGGACGCCGCCGAGCGTGACGGACAGGAGCGTGTTCATCTTGAGCCTTCTCTTGGTGTGACCCGGACCTCGAGCGGATTCGTGGTGCGCCAATCTACCGCTCCGCGCGCCGACGCGCTCGCCTCGGTTGGATCGCCGAACCGCTCGGCCACTTGGATACCGGCGGGCTTGCCGATGCCGATGCGGTGGCGTGCTCCGCGTCGAAGTCGCTCTCGGTTCACCGAGAACGCCGAGAACGTAGCTCGAGTACTACCGATGGGC
>JADLBP010000032.1 GCA_020847695.1 Planctomycetota bacterium | reverse complement strand
GCGAGGCCGCGTACGTCGCGTACTCGCCGCTGCTGGTCGGCACGATCAGGTTGAACGAGTCGTTGCCGCCGTAGAGGTACACGCAGACGAGCGCCTTGTAGCCGACGTTCGGGTCCGCGTGCGCGGCCCGCTGCATCGCCGTGAGCTGCGCAAGCATGCCGAGGCTCGCCGAAGAGCCACCCCACCGCAGGACGTCGCGTCGAGAGATCGCTTGGAACTTCTTCATCGCCTCCTCCTACTTCTGCACCGCACCTTCGGGCGACGTCACGATCAGGTACACCGCTTCGAGCACGCGCTGCGTTCCGCCGTCGGTGTTCGGCGTCGCGTTCAAGTGGTCGAGCAGCACTTGATTCATCTCGCTCGACATCGTCCCGCCCATCAGCAGCACGTTCAGCTGGTCGATCAGCGTCGCCGGATCGGCGGCGAGCGGCTTCAAGGGCTTCAGGTCGATCTTGACCGTGTCCTTGTCCGCATTCGTGTTGTCGGAGTGGCCCCAGAACACGAGGTTGTAGAACTCGTTGGTCCCCTCGGCGATCAACGAGTGCGTCGCGATCTGGAGCTCGGGCGCAACGAGCCCGTTGTCCGCGAGATCGCCGGGCGGTGAGAACGTCGGCGAGTAGAAGTTGAAGACCGTCGGCGAGCGCAGCGGCGCTTGGCCGAAGTACCACTCGGGCCAATAGACCTTGTACTTGCCGCTCGCGGCCTTCGCGTCGAGCGCGCGCCAGAGTCCGAGCTGACGCAGCAGCGGCTCCTTCACCTTGCCGAACGTGTCCGGCATCGTCAGGTGCCCGTTGCGCGCCTCGTCGTCCATCAGGATCGCCTTGGTGACTTCGAACAGGTCCCCGCGCTCGCCGGTGCCGTCGTCGGCGAACACCGCGGCGACGCGCGCGACGTACGCCGGCGTCGGATTGGACGTGACCAGGCGCTGGATCAGCTGCTTCGAGACGAATGGCCCGACGTTCGGATGCGCGAAGATCGTGTCGAGCGCGAGCGCGAGGTCTTCCTCGCCCGTCTGACCGGTCGGGATCACGACGCCGTCGAGGATCGTCTTCGCCGCGGTCTCGTGGTAGTCGGGCCAGTTCACCATCGGCTTGGTGTTGCCCTCCCAATCCCACCAGTTGACCGAGCTATCGAACGTCCAACCGGTGAACGTCGCGGCGAAACCCTCGACCACGCTCTGATCGTACGTCGGAATCGTGTTGCCGAGCCCGTCGTGCAGCGGCGTGCCGTCGACGTCGAGCTGCACGAGCCCGATCGAGAAGAGCTGCAGGATCTCGCGCGCGTAGTTCTCGTCCGGGCGGATGTTGTAGGTCGGGTTCGCCTTCTCGTTCCGGAGCATGTTGAGGTACTTCCCCATCGCCGGCGAGAGCGTCACGTCCTCCAGGAGCTGGCGATAGTTGCCGAACGCGTCGCGCGAGAGGATGTCGTAGTACTCGCACATCCCCTTGACGTCGCCGGACAACGAGGAGTGCTGATCCGAGATCACGAAGATCTGCGAGAGCGCCCACGCGACGCGTTGACGAAGCTGATCTCCGCCGGTCATCGCGTTGTCCCACCAGATCTGCATGCGATGCGTCTGGTTGAGGTCCTTTCCGGAGTCCTCGAGCGCGTTCACGTACGGTCGCTCCTTCGAGACCTTCTTCGCGCGCTGGTCCTCGAACCACGCCGCGTAGCCGATGAAGCGCAACAGGTCGATGTCGTCGCGCGTCGGTCCGAACGTCGCCTGCGTGAGGAAGCGCGCGGCCGCGGCGTCGCTCGTCGGCACGTCGCTGCCCTGCACGTAGCCCGAACCTTCGTCGGTGCCGCTGCCTCCGCCGCCGCACGCGGCGAAACCGATGATCGCCAGGCACGCGAACGCGCCCCGGACACACCTGAGTCCCTGCCCCAGAGTCATCCTCTTTCCTCCCCGCTCCACCGCCCCGCTCGGTGATGCGTGCCGACTGTCGTCCGCGCTGCGCCCTCCGATTGAGCAATTCCGGAGCTGCCCGGCGCGCGCGGATGCGGAACGTCTCGTTCGTGTCCGTTTCTACTGCGCGATCGTGGTCGCGCGACATGACGAAACGTGAAAGGAATTCGCGTCAGCGTCGACGAGCGACAACGATCGTGCGAGGTGAGCGCTCTCCGCACACGCTCGCGTCGAAATCCCCGAACGTCGCGACGTTGAAAAGCCCGTGGCGCGCCAGGAGCGCGTCGAATTCGGACCTCGAATAGAGTCGCACGTCTTCGCGCCAGCGCAGTGTCCGACCGTCGGCGAAGTCGAGCTCGACGTCCTTCACGACGCGCCGTCCGTCGTCGAGCAACGCGCGGCGCTCGTCGAGCACGAAATCGGCTTCGCTGCGGCGCGAGTGCGGCACGAGCTCGGCCCTCACGCGGGTCGCGTTCATCAGGTCGAAGACCGCGATGCCACCGGGCACCAGCACGCGCACGATCTCGGCGAGCACGCGCTCGTCCCCGCGCTCGCCGAAGTAGCCGAACGACGAGAAGAGGTTGACGATGCCGTCGAAACGACCGGAACCGAACGGGACGCGCTGTGCGTCGCCGCGCACCAAGCGACCCGCGAGCAGTCGCTCGTAGCCGTCGAGCTCGCGCGCGGCGCGCAGCAAGTCGAACGACAGGTCGACGCCCCACACGTCGAGCCCCGCGCGCCGGAGGAGCAACGCGTGTCGGCCGAATCCGCAGCACAGGTCGAGCACGCGGCCGCGCACGCCCTGCGAGACGAGGAAGTCGACCTCGCGCCGCGCCGCTTCGACGTTGCGATGCGGGTAGACGCGCAGGTAGTCGGCTCGGAACGCGGCTTCGAACCAACGCTCGCCTTCGGCGGCCGGTTTCATCGCAGGACTCGCGGACGGGGTGTTCGGAGACGCGCCATGCCGGAGAGAGCGTAACGCGAGCGCGCGATTGCCTCGATCGGCGTCCTGGATCCGCTCGCGGGGAGGGTTATGCTCGCCGCGGGGTGCTGCGAGCGCGTGCATCGCGCGGTCCGGCCCGTCCGGACAGGTGGCGAGCGGCATGAGCGACTTCTCCTTCTACGATCGGCCCGCGAAAGAGGCGCGCGAGCGCCGCGAGCTCGCGCCTTGGGCCCTGAAGAGCGGCGCGTCGCGCGGACGCGCGCATCCCGAGCCCGAAGACGACCTGCGCACCGCATGGGAGCGCGATCGTGACCGCTTGGTGCACAGCACCGCGTTCCGTCGACTGATGTACAAGACGCAGGTCTTCGTCAACTGGGAGGGCGACCACTACCGCACGAGGCTGTCGCACAGCCTCGAGGTCTGTCAGGTCGCTCGCTCGATCGCGAACGCGCTGCGCTTGAACGAGCCGTTCACCGAGGCGCTCGCGCTCGCGCACGACGTCGGCCATCCGCCGTTCGGACACCGCGGCGAGTGGACGCTCGACGAAGCGATGAAGGACCACGGCGGCTTCCGCCACAACGCGCAGGTGCTGCGCGTCGTCGACTTGCTCGAGCGACGCAGCCCCGCGTACCCGGGGCTCAACTTGACGCGCGAGCTGCGCGAGTCGCTCTTGAAGCACGAGAGCGACCTCGACTGGCCCGACGAGTTCCGGCCGCGGCCGCGACAGCCCTACCTCGAGGCGCAGGTCGTCGACCTCGCCGATTCGACCGCGTACGTCGTGCACGATCTCGAGGACGGCTCCAACGCGGGCATGTTCGACGAGCCGCAGCTGATCGAGGAGGTCGCCCTCTGGCGCCGGGGCTCGGCGGCGATCGAGGCTCGCCATCCGGGCTTCGCCGCGCACCACGACGACCCGAAGCTCCGGCTCAAGCGGATCACCAACGAGATCCTGAGCATCTGCATCAAGGACCTGATCCACGCCGCTGCCGAACGCATCGCCGCGGCGAACCTCGCGTCACCCGACGGCGCGCGGCACCTTCGCGAGCGGTTGGTCGAGCACGGCGCGGAACTCGCGGGCGAGGTCGCGGAGCTGACGCGCTTCCTCTACAAACACTTCTACCGCCATCCGCACATCGAGGAGCAGCGCCGGCGCGCTTCGGAGACGTTGACCGACCTCTTCGCCGCTTACCTCGCGGCTCCGAACGAGATGGCGCCGTGGTACCTGCGGTGGTGCGACGAGGTCGGGCCGCACCGCGCGGTCTGCGACTACATCGCGGGCATGACCGACCGCTTCGCCGAGAAGGAGCACGCTCGACTGCTCGGCGCGCGAGCGTGACGCCACCGAGGCGGAAAAAACGTCCTGCCTGAAGATCGCGCGCCGAGTTCGCCGATGCAGGCGCTCGGTTCCAGCCAAGGACGTCCTTTCATGCGATCGAACCTGCGCACCGCGCGAGCGGGCTTCACCATCATCGAGATCCTCGTCGTGACCGCGATCATCGCGATCATCGCCGCGATGGCGATCCCGAAGCTCCAGAGCGCTCGCGTCGCCGCCGACGAGTCGGCGGCGATCGGGACGCTGCGCTCGATCTACGCCGCTCAGATCCAGATCCAAGCGAGCCGGCTGATCGACACCAACGGCGACGGCATGCCGGAATACGGCTACCTCGGCGAGATGACCGGCGGCATCCCCGCGCGCGTCACCGGCGCGGGCAACGTGCCGGTCGCGGGCGCGGTCGGCGTCGACGAGCTCGATCCCAGCGTCCTGGTCAGCGGCCTCGGCGCGGTGCAACAGTCGGTCGTCACCCGCTCGGGCTACATCTTCCAAGTCTTCCTGCCGAGCGCGACCGTCGCCGGCGCGGTCGGCGCGATCGCCGAGGACGTCACCGGCGGCAAGGCGGCCGCGCCGTTCCCCGATCCGATCAACGGCTCGCTCTACTGGTGCGCCTATGCGTGGCCGACGCAGCGCGGCAAGACCGGCGTGCACGCCTTCTTCGTCAATCAGGACGGCCAGGTGATGAAGACCCGCGGCACGGTGGCCGCGTACGAAGCGCTGACGGCTCCGCCGGCGTTCGACGCCGCGTACACGGCGCCGGGCGATCTCTCCTCGCCCGCGGCCTCGAACGGCGTCGTCGCCGTCGACGGCAACCAGTGGGACCTGGTTCCCTGACCAACGCGTCAGTTCGCGGCCACGATCCACACGGTCGCGCCGCACGCGAGCGCGACGGCGAACCAGAACAGCACGCGAGCGGCGCGTGACGTCCGCGCGGGCTCGGGCGCGGCGGGTTCCGCTTCCGGTCGATGTCCCAGCGCGGCGAACATCGGCTCGACCAGGTGATCGTTCGGACGGTGCGGGAGATCCGACATCGCCTTCGATCCTATACTGGGGCGCTCGGCGATGCAGATCCCCCACGAGTTTCGCGATCCGGCGTTGCTCGAGCTCGCGCTGACGCACGCGTCGTGCGCCAGCTCGGTCGACAACGAGCGCCTGGAGTACCTCGGGGACGCCGCGCTCGACCTGATCGTCGCCGAGGACCTCTACCGCAACGCTCCGGCGGCGCCAGAGGGCACGCTCACCGAGCTCAAGTCCAACGTCGTGTCGCGCAAGACGCTCGCTCGCGCCGCGCTCGAGCTCGGGCTGCAGGACCGTGCGAGACTCGGAGGCGGACTGAGCGGTCGAGCGTTGCCGTCGTCGGTGCTCGCGAACCTGTACGAGGCGGTGCTCGGCGCGATCTACCTCGACGCCGGCTTCGCGGCCGCGCGCGAGTTCGCCGAGCGCACGCTCGCGGAGCCGCTCGCCGATGCACGCGCCGCGCGCGCCGACACCAGTCCGAAGCAGAGGCTGCAGCACTTGACGCAGGCTCGCCACGGCACGTTGCCTCGCTACGAGCTCGTCACCGAACGCGGCGACGCGCACGCTCGCGCCTTCCTCGTGCGCGCCTACGTGCAGACGCGCGCGTTCCCGACCGCGTGGGGCCGCACGCGCAAGGAAGCGGAGAGCTGGGCGGCTGAGGAAGCGCTGCTCGTGCTCGAGCTCGAAGCCTCGTCGAGCGACGGGAGCACCGCTTCGTGACCGCGACGACCTCCGGCGCGAAAGCGCTGCTCGATCCGGCGCTCTGCGCGTCGAGCGCGAGCTTTGCGAAGCTGGTCGAAGAGCTCGGCCGCCGCCGTTTCGTCTCGGCGGGCGGACTGTGGGGCTCCGCGCAAGCGCTCGCCGTCGCGGCGCTGCACGAGCGGCTCCAAGGCCCGTGGTGGCTCGTCGTTTCGACCGATGCGGAGCTCGAGAGCTTCGCCGAGGACCTCGAGGCGTTCGGACTCTCGCCTGCGCGACTCGTTTCGCGCGGTGGAGCCGGAGCACGCGCCGATTCGCTCGACGCCGAAGCGGTGCGCGCGCGCATCCAGCTCGCGCAGATCCTCTCCGGTCCGCGCGAAGTGCGTCCGCGGGTCGTGATCGCGTCGCTGCTCGGGCTCTTGGAGACGCTTCCGAACTCGGGCGAGCTCGAGAAGCACTTCGTGCGCCTCGCGAAGGGCCAGACACTCGACGTCGACGACTTCCTCGCGCGAGCGATCGAAGCCGGCTACGCGCGCACGCCGCTGGTCGAGAAGCACGGCGAGGTGAGTCTGCGCGGCGACATCCTCGATGTCTTCCCGTTCGCGACCGAGCAGCCGGTGCGGATCGAGCTCTTCGATCGCGAGATCGAATCGCTGCGCACGTTCGATCCCGCGGAACAGCGCAGCGTCGAGTCGTTCGACAAGATCGAGATCTGCCTCGCGTCCGACCAGAGCCACGCCGAGCTCGGGCAAGCGCCGATCACGCTCGTGCCGCCGACCGCGGTCTGGATCGAGATCGAGCCCTTGCGCATCCAGGATCGGGCCGAAGGGCTGCGCGTGCAGTCGAGCGAGCACCAGAAGGCACTGATCGAAGTGCGCTCGCGCGCGGCGGAGCGCGTGCGGCTCGAGTTGCAGAGCCTGCCCGGCACGACGTTGACGTTCGAGACGCGCTCCGTGCAGGCGCTCGCCGGTCCGATCGTGCAGGCGGCGGAAAAGTTGCGCGAGGCGCGGCTCGACGGATCGCGGGTGATCGTGCTCTGCCGCAACGAAGCCGAGGAGCATCGCTTCCGCCAAGTGCTCGACGAAGGCGGCGGAGTCGAAGGCGTCGAGACGCGCGTCGGCTCGCTGTCGCGCGGGTTCCGTTTGCCGGACGCGAAGCTGGTGCTCGTCAACCACCGCGAGCTCGCCGGCGTGCAGGGCGTCAAGAAGAGCGCCGTGCAGCGCCCGACGTACAAGTCGCGCGCGCTGCAGTCGTTCTTCGACCTCAAGCCCGGCGACTACGTCGTGCACGCGGTCCACGGCCTCGCGATCTACAAGGGGCTCGAGCTGCTGCGCCGCGGCGTCGGCGAGGAAGAGCACCTGCACCTCGTCTTCTCGGACGACGTTTCGCTCTACGTGCCGTCGTCGCAAGTCGACGTCGTCCAACGCTACATCGGAAGCGGCAAGAAGACGCCGCCGCTCGACAAGATCGGCAGCCAGTCGTTCCGACGCCGGCGCGAGAAAGTCGAGCGCGCGCTCTACGACCTCGCGGGCGACCTGCTCGAGGTGCAAGCGAAGCGCGAGGTCAAGAAGCGGCCGGCGTGGAATCGCGAGCCCGAGCTCGTGCGCGACATGATCGGCTCGTTCGCGTACGTCGACACGCCCGACCAGGCAACCGCCGATCGCGAGATCGCGACCGACCTCGAGAGCGCGCGCCCGATGGATCGGCTGTTGTGCGGCGACGTCGGCTTCGGCAAGACCGAGGTCGCGATGCGCGCCGCGTTCCGGGTCGCGGCGAGTGGCGGACAGGTCGCGATGCTCGTGCCGACGACCGTGCTCGCGCACCAGCACATGATCACGTTCCGCGAACGCATGGCGGACTTCCCCGTGCGCGTCGAAGGCCTTTCGCGGACCGCGATCGGCAAGGACGAGCGACGGATCCTCTCGCGCGTCGCGAACGGCGAGATCGACATCGTCATCGGCACGCACCGCTTGCTCTCGAAGGACGTCACGTTCAAGAACCTCGGCTTGCTGATCGTCGACGAGGAGCAGCGCTTCGGCGTCGTGCAGAAGGAGCACTTCAAGGCGTTGCGCGCGGACGTCGACGTGCTGACGCTCTCCGCGACCCCGATCCCGCGCACGCTGCACATGTCGCTGTCGGGCCTGCGCGACATCTCCGCGCTCGGCACGCCGCCGCCCGGCCGCCAGGCGATCGAGACCAAGATCGTCGACGCCGAGAACCGCGGGTTGATCCGCCAAGCGCTGCTCGCCGAGAAGAGCCGTGGCGGACAAGTCTTCTTCCTCCACAACCGCGTCGGCGACATCCACGAGGTCGCGCGTGGGCTCGCCGAGCTCGTCCCCGAGTGCAGCTTCGCCGTCGGTCACGGCCAGATGCACAACAAGGACCTCGAGCGCGTGATCGATTCGTTCGCGACCGGCGCGGTCGACGTGCTCGTCGCGACGACGATCGTCGAAAACGGGCTCGACATCCCGGCCGCCGGCACGATCTTCATCGACCAAGCGGATCACTACGGACTCTCGGAGCTGCACCAACTCCGCGGTCGCGTCGGGCGCGGACAGCAGCAGGCGTACTGCTACCTGCTGGTCGAGCGCTACAAGCCGCTCTCGAACGTCTCGCGCGAGCGTTTGAAGGCGCTGGAAGAGCTCAACCACCTCGGCGCCGGCTTCCAGATCAGCATGAAGGACCTGGAGATCCGCGGCGCGGGCAACATCCTCGGCCCCGAACAGTCGGGCCACATCGCGGCGGTCGGCTACGACATGTACTGCCGCCTGCTGCGCCAGACCGTCGAGCGCATGAAGGCCGGGCTCGGGCGCGACGAGTCCGGCGGAGACGCGGAGCTCGGCACGCCGATCGAGCTCGAGCTCGGGCTGCGCGCGTTCCTGCCGTCCGCGTGGATCCCGTCCCACGACGTCCGGCTCGAGATCCTGCGTTCGCTCGACTCGATCACCACCGAGGCCGACGGCGAGAAGGCGGAAGCGATGTTGCGCGACCGCTTCGGGCGTCTGCCTCCCGAAGCCGAGGCCCTGCTGCGCTCGTTCCGTCTGCGCGCGAAGCTTGCACCGCTCGCGATCACGCGCGTCGCGTGGCGCGGCGATCACTACCAGATCGAGTTCCGCGACCGTCTGGCGATCGATTTCCTGTTCCGCGATCGGAACCTCGAGCTCCGCCCGATCCGCACCGGCCTCGTGCACCTGATGACGCCGCCGAAGGCGAAGACCGCCGAAGCGGGGCTCACTTGGCTCGAAGAGAGGTTGAAGCGCGGAGCGGCCGACCCGAGAATCGCCGGCCACCGATGATCTGGCTCCCGTTCCTCTCGACGCTCGGCGTGTGGGCCCTCGGCCCGACGCCCATCGCCCAAGACCCGACTCCGCCCGCCGAGGAGGCGAAGTGGGTCGAGCTCGACTCCGCGGCGCTGATCGTCAACGAGGACATCATCACCACCGTCGAAGTGATCGCCGCCGCGCGCAACGCGGTCGGGCCTGGCGCGACCAAGGAAGAACGCGCTCGCGCCAGCGACGCGATCGTCACGCGCAAGGTCAGCCAGCTGCTCCAAGAGCAGGCGGGCAAGGTGATGGGCTACGACGAGAAGATGGTCGAGCGCTTCGTCCAGAACGAGATCGACAGACAGCGCGAGCGCGCCGGCAGCGTCACCAAGCTCGCCGGCGAACTCAAGGCGCGCAACCTCGACTCGTTCACGCACCGCGACGAGATCCGCACGTGGGCCTACGGCATGCTCTGGCAGCGCTCGCAGACCGGCGTCGACGCCGCGCCGAAGGGCCGCGTCGCGGCGGATCGCTACGTCCGCCCCGGACGCCTCCACTACGTGTTCAAGCGCGAAGAGGCGAACATCGCCGCGGACCCGATCCTGACGGTGCACAACTTCGGGCTCAAGATCCTGCGCTCGCCGGACGAGGTCCGCGCGGCGCTCGAGGAGCTGCGGCAGCGCGTGCTCGCCGGCGGCGAGTTCGACGCCGAGGTCGAGGCGCTCGACGCCGGCAAGTCGAAGGCCGAGATCCTGAGCGATCGTCCGTTGAGCGGTTTCCGTCCCTCGCGCGAGGTGTACGCGTTCCTGAAGACCGCCGAGCCCGGCACGATCTCGGAAGTGCTCGAGATCCGCGCGAACGGCGTGCTCGACGGCTACCGGCTGGTCTACCTCGCGGAACGCAAGCAGCGCGAGCAGCCGTCGTTCTCCGATCCCGAGCTGCAGAAGAAGCTGCGCGAGGAGACCGAAGCCAACCTCGACGCGGTGCGCATCGACGCGCGGCTCGACGAGCTCCGTCACGCTGCCTACGTGTGGCCGCCGGAGTTCCTCGGCCGCAGCACGACGATCGAGAACTGACGCTCGGCGACCGCGCGGTTGCGCCGCCTCTCGCCCGGACGGATACCCAGGCGGCGTGCGCGCCGCCGCGCGCTGAGCGCGCGCTCAGCAGACGCGGCGCGTGAAGGGCTTCATGAACTCGGCGACGACCGACTTCTCGTTCGAGAGCAGTCCACCCTGCGCTTCGGCGCGCACGTGGATCGTCGACGAAGGCAAGCCCTCGGGGCCCTCGACGCGGACCGTCACCTTCGACGTTCCGCCGAGAAGCCCCCCCTTGCGCTCGCAGTGCAGCGTGCAGGCCGAGTCGTCGGCCTTCACCACCGTCCAGTTCGAGAGGTCGGCGACCATTTCCTTGGCCGCTTCGTAGAGCCCTTCACGACGCCGCGCCACGTGGAGCGGACGGAACTCGGGCTTGTCGTGGCTCTCGCTGGTCTCGAACATGCCGGCTTCTCGAACGGGCCGCGTGCGGCCGCGCCGACTACTTCTTCGCGCCCTTGAGCGCGGAGAGCTTGCGGTCGAGCTGCGACTTGCGACGCGAGGCGGCGTTCTTGTGCAGCACGCCCTTGTGCGCGGCCTTGTCGACGAGCTTCATCGCCTTGCGATAGGCCTCGTCGGCGCCGGCGGCATCGGTGAGCGCGATGAACTTCTTCATCGCGGTCTTCATGCTGCCTTCGACCTTGCGGTTGACCTCGCGCGACTCGCGAGACTTCTTGATGTCCTTCAGGGCGGATTTGGTGTGGGCCATGTCTTACTTCAGTCGTTCCATCTTCGCGGCCACGTCTCGGTAGCCGATGTCGATCTCGTACACGCGGGCGTAGTGGCCGCGCGCCAAGCCGGAGTCACCCTCCGCCTCGGCGATCGCGCCGAGATTGTACAGGATCTCCTTGGCGCGCTCGTCGACCTCGGAACTGCCTTCCAAGGCCTTCTGATACTCCTTCTTCGCCAGGTCTCCGAAGCCCTTGGCCTGGAAACACTGACCCAGCCAGAAGCGCACGTCGCGTTGTAGGCGCGGCTCGGGCAGCACTCTCTGGAATTCCGACAGCGCGGCGTCGAGCTCGCCGGAGCGCATCAGGCGCTTGCCGAGCTCGAACCGCAGCGGGAGCTCGTTCGGGCGCAGCGCGGCGCGCCGGCGCCAATCGCGCGTCTCGTGCGCGAGGAGCTCTTGCTCCAGCCGCGCCGCCTTCTCGGCGTCGCCGGCCTTGTCCGCGCGGGCCATCGCCTTCTTGAGCGCCTTGGTCTGGAGGTCTCCCGACTTCGCGGCGAGCTCGAACGAGTCCTTCTTGTACGACAGCGCGCGGTCGACGAACTCCACCGCGGCCTCGTAGTCGCCGAGCTTCTCGTGGTACTCGCCGAGCTGGATCATCAGGTCGACGTCGGTCGGCGCGTCGGCGAAGCGCGCGGTCAACCGCTCGACCTCGGCGCGCAGCTCGTCCTCGGTGAGGTGCCGGCGCCGCTCGCGCTCGAGCGACTGCGTGCGGTCCTTGTCCTTCAGCAGGTCGCGGCTGTGCTGCACCGACTCGTAGTTGGTCTTCTTCAGCGCCGCTTCGGCCGAGAGGTCCTTGCGCGCCTTGAGCGCGTCCTGGTCGCGGGGGTCGGCCTTGAGCGCGCGCTCGTAGTACTCGAGCGCCTTCATCACGTCGCCGGACTTCTGCATCATCGCGCCGGCGCGCTTCAGGCCCTCCGCGTTCGACGGGGCGATCTCGGCGAGGAACTCGTACACGGCGCGCGCCGACTTGAAGAAGCCCGCGCCTTCGAGCGCTTGCCCGAGCATCAGGTTGCCTTCGACGTCCAACGGGTTCGACGCGAGGTAGCTCTCGAGCTGCTTCGCGGCCGCGTCGTAGTGCTTGGTTTTGAGCAGCGTCTTCGCGGCGCCGAGCGGCATCGCTCCCAGCGCGGCGCGGAAGAACTTCCCGGACTTCGACTCCTCGTGCTTGCGCTTGAGCGCGCGCCGCAGACCGCCGCGCGCCTCGGCCAGGTCGGCGTCGAGGTTCAGCAGCTGCTGGTAGACCTCGATGGCGAAGTCCCATTGCCGCCGGCGCATGGCCTCGTCGGCCTTCTGGAGGTGCTTGGAGAAATCCACGCGTCGGTCGAAGAGGGGTCGGTCGGCCTCGACGCGGACTAGGTGCCCGACGGGCTCCTGTTGCGCGATTCGAAGGGCGAAGGATTCTAGGGACGTCCTTCCGGGGGGTCAACGCGCGGTATCCTGGCGACCCCCGAGAACCGTCCGACCGCTTCGCGCTGCTCCATGACCGAACCCCTCCAATTCCACCTGACGCTGTATCCCGAGCCCGTCCTGCGCAAGGTCGCGGTCGACGTCCCCGCGTTCGACGACGACCTGCGCGCCACCGTGCGGGCGATGTTCGACCTGATGTACCAGTCGAACGGCGTCGGCCTCGCGGCGCCCCAGGTGGGCCTCCAGAAGCGGATTCTGGTGCTCAACGCCACCGGCAAGCCCGAGGACGAGCTCGCCCTGGTCAACGTGACGATCGTCGATCGAACCGGCGAGCCCAGCCTGTACGAGGAGGGCTGCCTGTCGTTCCCCGGCATCTATGCGGAGGTCAAGCGGCCGGAGCGCTGCCGGGTGAAGGCGTTCTCGCCGGACGGAGCTCCGATCGAACGCGAGTTCGACGGCTTCGTCTCCCGGATCGTCCAACACGAGTACGACCACCTCGAGGGCGTGTTGCTGGTCGATCGGATGTCCGCCGCGGACAAGCAACGACACAAGGCGGCGCTGCAGGAGCTCGTCGACCGCTACCGCTCTCGCGCCTCGAGCGCCGCGCGCACGCGGTGATCACGAGCTTCGATCGCCGCGACCTGCCTTCGCCCCCTCCCGAGGGCGCGGTGGTGTCGATCGGCGTCTTCGACGGCGTCCACCTCGGCCATCGCGCGACGCTCGAGGCGAACCTCGTCCGCTCGCGGGCGCTCGGAGCGCGCTCGACGGTCGTCACGTTCGGCCGACACCCCAAACACGTGCTGCTCGGGCGCGAGCCGAAGACGCTGACGAGCTTGGAGCACCGCCTGGAGCTCTTCCGAAGACTCGGCATCGAGCACGCGGTCGTGCTGACGTTCGACGAGTCGTTGCGCTCGCTGGAGGCCGAACGCTTCGTGCGCGAGTTCCTGCTCGCCGAGCTCGGCGCGCGCGCCTTCGTCCTCGGCTTCGACAGCAAGTTCGGTCGCGATCGGCGCGGGACCGCGGAGCTGCTGCAGGCGCTCGGCCTCGACGTCCAGGTCGTCGGTCAGGTGCTCGTCGGAGGCCACGCGGTCTCCAGCACGGCGATCCGCGAGGCGGTCGAGCTCGGCGACCTCGAAGCGGCGCGGCGCATGCTCGGCCGGCGCGTCAGCGTGCTCGGCACCGTCGTGCCCGGCGATGCGCTCGGTCGCAAGCTCGGCTTCCCGACCGCGAACCTCGATCTCCATCACGAGCTCCACCCTCCCGGCGGTGTCTACGCGTGCTGGGTGCGGCCGATCGGAGACGGCGGTCCGCTGCCGGCCACGGCGCAGGCGGTCGCGAACATCGGAACGCGTCCGACGGTCGACGCGACCGCGAGCCGACCGCGGGTCGAAGTGCACGTTCTCGACTTCGCCGGCGACCTCTACGGCCGTTCGCTCGAGGTCGATTTCGTCGCGCGCCTGCGCGGTGAGCAGCGTTTCGCGGGAGTGGACGAGCTGCGGGCCCAAATCGGCCGCGATATCGAGGCCGCCCGCGGGATCCTCGCCGATGCGGGAACGAGAGCTTCCCCGCCGCGAGGTTGACGCCCTGCCGTCGCGCCTGGATAATCCCGCCCCCTCGCTGCTGCGAGACGGTGGGCAGGTAGCTCAGCTGGTAGAGCACGTGACTGAAAATCACGGGGTCACCGGTTCAATCCCGGTTCTGCCCACCAACCTTCTTCCCTCGACGCTTCCCCAGGCGAAGCCGAACGCGCGACCATGAGTTCCGCACAGCCGCGCGTGATCGTGAAGAGCGACCCGAGCCGACTCTCGATCGAGTGGCTCGACGGCCACACCACGGTCTACCCGACCGCGCGCTTGCGAGCGATCTGCCCGTGCGCGCGTTGCGTGAACGAGCACACCGGCCAGCGGATGCACGATCCGCGCTCGGTGCCCGCGGACCTGACGCACACCAGCGTACGCTTGGTCGGGAACTACGCCGTGTCGCTCACCTTCGCGGACGGCCACGACACCGGCATCTATTCGTACCAGTTCCTCCGCGACAACGATCCGGGGAGCTGACCGGTGGCCGAGCGTGACGCAGAACGCGGCGAGGAGGGCCTCTGGATCTCCCGCGCGAAACGCATCCCCGAGAACGAGCTCGGGATCCAGCGCGTGCGCTCAGGCGGCCCCGGCGGGCAAAACGTCAACAAGACGGCGTCCAAGATCGTGCTGCGCTTCAACCCTGCGGCGAGCTCGGCATTCGACGACGCGGAACGGGCGCTCGTGCTCGCAGCGCTCGCCGGGCGCTTGACCACCGATGGTGACCTGGTGATCCACTCCAGCGAGCACCGCAGCGCCGAGCGCAACCTCGAAGCGGCGCGCTCGCGACTGGCAGCGGCGCTGCGCCAGGCGCTGGTTCGGCCGAAGGTGCGGCGCGCGACCCGACCGACACGCTCGTCGGGGGTTCGCAGGCTGGACGCGAAGCGCCGACGCTCGGAACGCAAGCGCGACCGCCAGGCCTCCGACCCCGATTGAGGGTCCGGGAGCGCTGGCTACGCACTCTTTCGCCAACGTGCGGATCTCGCCCGGCAGAACCGCGGTACGACATCATCGGCACATTGCGACGCAAACGACTGGTGTGAAACGACTTACGCAGGCTTCGCTGACGGGTTCGGGGCTTTTTCGGGCCAGCGCCGGGCGATTGACACCGATTGCTCAGAGCGGGGGTTTTCCAAAAAAAGCTCGGCTCGGGCTTTCCCTCGCACCCGTCGGGCGGCATCTTCTGCGCGCTCTAGACCCCATCCCTCTCTCTCTGTGTCTCTCTTTGGAGTGCATTCCAACATGAACAAGACTGTTCTTGGCGCGCTCGCGGTGCTCACCGCCAGCTCGCTTGGTTTCGCCGGCTCCACGGACGGGGAGTACATGACGCTGGACCGGGAACTCGAGAACCTGGCCACCAGCCTCACCTCCTCCGGCCCTGGCGGTGTCGGTGTTTCTGCCTTCATCCGTGTCGCGGTTGACATGGTCGACCAAGACGTTGCCGGCGCTGCCGACGACGAGCTCGGCGTCACCGCGGACAACATGCGCGTCGTCTTCGACGCGGACGCGGGCGCCGGCTACGGCTTCCACGTCGCCGTCGACGCCGCTGGCGGCACCGCGGACCTCGTGGACGGCTACGGCACGTTCAAGGTCGGCGAGCAAGTCAAGGGCACGCTCGGCCTCTTCCGCGCTCCCTTCCTGTGGCAGGGCTGGGTGGACGAGAACCACCTGCTCTTCAACGATCACCTCGCCGGTGGTTACACCCTGAACGGCCTGTTCGCCAACGGCCGCGACCTGGGTGCGATGTTCTCGGGCAACTTCGAGCAAATCGGCTGGGCCGTCGCGGTCCAGAACGGCTCGGACTCGCTCGCTGACGAGCACCGCATCTCCGGCCGCGCCACGTTCACGGCGATGGGCAAGGGTGTGGGCCTCCAAGAAGGTGCCTACAACTCGACGGACGAGCAGAACCTCACGGTCGGCGTCGGCTTCACCGACGACGGCTTCCTGAACGACGGCACCGCGATCGGCGGCGACGTGGTCTTCACGCAAGGCCCGCTTTACGCCCACGCGCAGATCGCTGACTACGACAAGGACCTGGGCGACAACACGCCGTGGGACGTCACCGTCAGCTACATGGTCTCCCCGAACGAGTGGGAAGTCGCCGGTCGCATCGAAGACTGGGACGACGCCAACGACACCACGCACTTCGCCGGTGGCGTGACCTACTACGCGAACGGCCACAACGCCAAGTGGACGCTGCAGTTCGACAGCTACAACAGCGACGGCAACCCGGACGGCACCGCCCTCGCGCTGTCGCTGATCCTCGGCGCCTGATAGCCACCCTTCGAACCGGCCTGCGCGCGTCGTAGGTCGGATCGAGAGCTCAAGGAGCCCCGCGCGCGTCGCGGGGCTCCTTTTCTTTTGCCGCCAAACCTCCACGCGCGTGCACGAAGCCGCAGCCGAAAACACGGGCTGTCGCTTCCACCCGCCTCGCGAACCCGGCATGCTCTCTGGCGGTCTCGCCCCTCGGGCGGACCGGAAGGAGTCGATCGATGTTGCCGATGTTGTTCGGGTCTCTCGCGCTTGGGCTGCCGATGGCGTCCGACGTGCAATCCAACCAAGGCTGGAGTTCGCTGGACGCCGAGCTCTCCGGGCTGAGCGCCGCCCTCCAGGACCCTGCGAACGCACTGAGCTGGGACGGCTACCTGCGCGTCTTCATCGCTCAGGATTCCGATTCGCCTGCGCTCGCGGGCCAACCGAACACCGATGCGCTCGGCACCGCGCTCGATCGCGCGCGCCTCGGGCTCCGCGGTGGTGTCGGTGAGTACTCGTTCCGCGTCCAGCTCGAAGCGGCCGGCGGTGACGCGCGGTTGCTCGACGCGTACGCGGCGTGGGAGTGCAGCCCGAACCTGCGCACGACGATGGGCCGATTCCAGTCGCCGCTCTACTGGAACGGACTCGTCGATCCGCGCAACCAGCTGTTCGTGCTGCGCACCGCATCCGACGAGTTCTGGATCGGTGGACGGCCGGCACAGTTCGACGACAACGTCGGCGTGATGGTCGACGGCAGCTTCCAGCGTCTGCACTGGTGGGTCGCGGCGCAGAACGGCGTCGACGGCACGGCGGACGAGCTCGCGCTCACCGGACGCCTGCGCTACGACGTGCTCGGCCAAGGCGTCGGCATGGTCGAAGGCGCGTACGGTGCGCCCGATGACGCAGCGCTCTCGGTCGGCGTCGGTTGGTTCGACGACGGCGGCGCGGTCGACGGCGGCGGCAACTCCGCGGACGGCGACGTGCTCGCCTTCGACGCGCAGTACGCCAACGGCTCGTGGGCGATGAACGCCGAGATGCTCGACTACAGCAAGGGCTCGGTGAACGTGTTCGACGTGCCGGACTCGACGCCGTGGGCCGTCGCGGTGAGCTACATGGTCCAACCGAACACGTGGGAAGTCGCCGCTCGCTACGAGGACGCCGACACGGCGACCAACCTCGGCGCGATCACGCTCGGCGTGAACTACTACGTTTCCGGCCACGACGTGAAGTGGCAGTTCAACGTGATCGACACGACGTCGGACAACGACATCGAAGAGACGACCGCGTTGGCGCTCGCGCTCACGGTCGGCAAGTAGCCAACAACGCTTCCGAATTCGCGAGGCCGCGCCGGGTTCCGGGGCGGCCTCGCTTCGTTTTGGTCCAGGGGTACGGGCGCGCTCGTCGCGATCACGAGCTCGCCCGCCTGCGCGGGAGCGGTCGCCTCGCCGGCTAGACTGACGCCTCGCAACCACCCGACTCGGGACTCTCGCCGCGCCGAGCCGCGCGCACCGAACGCTAGACGGACTCCATGACCCACTCTCCTCGCGCGAAGCAGAACCGTCTGGCTCTCGAAACGAGCCCGTACTTGCTCCAACACGCCGGGAACCCGGTCGACTGGTACCCGTGGGGTCCGGAAGCGCTCGAACGCGCGAAGCGCGAGTCGAAGCCGATCTTCCTCTCGATCGGGTACTCCGCGTGCCACTGGTGCCACGTGATGGAGCGCGAGAGCTTCGAGAACGACGCGATCGCGGGCCTGATGAACGAGCACTTCGTCAACGTCAAGGTCGACCGCGAAGAGCGCCCGGACCTCGACGACATCTACATGCGCGCGGTGCAGGCGATGACCGGCTCCGGCGGCTGGCCGATGAGCGTCTTCCTCACGCCGACGCTCGAGCCATTCTACGGCGGCACGTACTTCCCGCCGAGTCGGATGTACGGCCGCCCGAGCTTCGCCGACGTGCTCGAAAGCGTCGCGCGCGCGTGGAAGCAGGACCGCGAGGGCGTCGAGCGCACTTCGCAGAAGCTGGTCGAGCACATCCGACGCGAAAGCACGATGGAGTTCGCCGGAGCGATCGACCCGGGAGTGCTCGACCTGGGCTTCGAGATGCTCTCGCGCAACTTCGACGCCGTTTGGGGCGGCTTCGGCGACGCGCCGAAGTTCCCGCACGCGACCGATCTGCGCGTGGTCCTGCGTCACTGGCTGCGCAAGCAGGACACGCGCGCGCTCGAGATGGCGCGCTTAACGCTCGACCGGATGAAGAACGGCGGCATCTACGATCAGCTCGGCGGCGGCTTCCACCGGTACTCGACCGACGAGCGGTGGCTGATCCCGCACTTCGAGAAGATGCTCTACGACAACGCGCTGCTCGTGCCGGCGTACCTCGAGGGCTACCTCGCGACCGGCGAACGCGAGTACGCGCGCATCGCGCGCGAGTGTTGCGAGTGGGCGCTCCGAGAGATGACGACCGCCGAAGGAGCGTTCGCGAGTTCGCAGGATGCGGACTCGGAGGGTGAAGAGGGCAAGTTCTTCGTCTGGACAGAGCGTGAGCTCGCGAGCGTCCTCGGTGCGAAGCACGGCGCGTGGGCGGCTGCGTGGTACGGCGTGACCAACGAGGGCAACTTCGAGCACGGAACCAGCGCTCTCTGGCGCAACGAGCCCGCGGCGACGGTCGCCGCGAAGCTGCACGTCGACGTCGTGGAGCTCGAGCGCGCGATCGCAGACGCTCGCCCGAAGCTGTTCGCCGCACGCAAGCAACGCATCGCCCCCGGAACCGACGACAAGGTCTTGGTCGCGTGGAATGGGATGATGATCTCGGCGCTGGCACGCGCTCACCAGGTCCTCGGGGAGCCAGGCTTCCTCGTCGCCGCGCGTCGTGCTGCGACCTTCGTGCTGACGACGATGCGGCGACCTGACGGTGGGCTCCATGCGACCGCTCGCGGCACGCGCGCTCACCTCAACGCGTATCTCGACGATTACGCGTTCCTGATCCAAGCGCTGCTCGATCTCTACGAATCCGACTTCGACGCGCGATGGGTTCGCGAGGCGGTCGCGCTCGCAGCCATCGTCACGCAACGCTTCGAGGACGGCGACAAAGGCGGGTTCTTCACGACCGCGAGCGATCACGAGCAACTGCTCGCGCGCCTGAAGTCTCCGCAGGACGGCGCGCTGCCGTCGGGCAACGGAGTGCACGTGCACAACCTGCTACGACTCGCCGAGTTCACGGGGAACCGGGACTACGCGGCGCAGGCGGAGCGCAGCCTCGTCGCGCTTGGTGGACTGCTCAACAAGTTCCCCGCGGCGCTCGGGCAGATGCTCCTGTGCGTCGACTTCCTGGCAGCGGGGCCGCGCGAGATCGTGCTCGCGGGTGCGCCCGGTGCGCGTGAACTCGACGACATGCTCGCCGCCGTGCGCGGTCGCTTCTTGCCTCAGCGAGTCGTCGCCCTGGCGGCGGCCGACGCCGACCGCGCGCTGATGCCGATCCTCGTCGATCGCCATGCTCCGGCGGCGGGAGCTCGCGCGTGGGTGTGCCGCAACTACGCGTGCCGCCGACCGGTCGACTCCGCGCGCGAGCTGCTCGCCGAGCTCGACTAGCCGACGCGACGCAAGCGAACTCGCGCAGAGCCGCTATGCTCTGCGACCCCCTTCCTTCGCGCGCACGCGCATCCCCACACGTCCCCCATCAGCCCCAGCACATGACCGTCCCGCGCGTACTCGTCACCGGAGGCGGCCGAGGCATCGGCCGCGCGATCGCACTTCGATTCGCCAAGGAAGGTTCCCGCGTCGTCGTCGCGGCGCGGTCGTCGCCCGAACTCGACGCGGTGACCGCGGAGATCGAGAAGGTCGGCGGCAAGGGCCGCGCCTCCCAGATGAACGTACGCGAGCACGGCTCGGTCGAAGCCGCGGTCTGGCGCGCGATCGAGTTCCTGGACGGCTCGATCGACGTGCTCGTCAACAATGCGGGCGTGTTCGACGTCAAGCCCTTCGACAAGCTCGACGTCGCGACGTGGAAGCGCCACATGGAAGTGAACCTCGACGGTCCGTTCTACGTGACCCTCGAGTCGCTCGACGCTCTGCGTCAGAGCGGTCGCGCGCACATCTTCAACGTCGCGTCGCAAGCGGCGAAGCAACCGTTCCCCGGCAACGTCGCCTACTGCGCGTCGAAGTACGGTCTGCGCGGCTTCAGCGAAGCGCTGCGGCTGGATCTCGCCAAGGAAGGCATGCGGGTCTCCACCGTGTACCCGGGACAGACCGACACCTCGATCTTCGACAAGGTCGCCGGCACCTGGGACCGCGCGAAGATGAACAAGCCCGAAGACGTCGCCGAGGTGATCTGGAAGGCGTGGACCTCGCCACGCGACACCAACGTCGACGATCTCGAAGTGCCGAAGCGCGGCTGAGCGCGAACTCAGCCGCTGCGCAGGCTGCGGACGAGCGAGAGGAACTCGCTGCGCGTCTTCGAATCCGACTGGAACGCGCCGAGCAGGCACGACGTCATCGCGGCGGAGTTCTGCTTCTGCACGCCGCGCATCATCATGCAGAGGTGCCGGGCCTCGGCGACGACGCCGACGCCTTTGGGCGCGAGGATGCGCTGGATCGCCTGCGCGATCTCGACGGTCATGCGCTCCTGCACCTGGAGGCGTCGAGCAAAGACGTCGACGATCCGCGGGATCTTCGAGAGGCCGATGATGCGGCCGTTCGGGATGTAGGCGACGTGGACGCGGCCGTAGAACGGCAGCAGGTGGTGCTCGCAGACGCTGTAGAACTCGATGTCCTTGACCAGGATCATCTCCGAGCAGTCCTCGTCGAAGACCCCTTGTCCGACGACCTCGTCGACGGATCGGGTCATGCCCTGCGTCAACTCGCGCCACGCGCGTTCGACGCGCTCGGGCGTGCGAGCGAGGCCTTCGCGTTCGGGGTTCTCGCCGAGCTGGGCGAGCATCTGCCGAATCAACGGGGCTATCGCACCGGCGCCGGCCCCAGGAAGTCCACGTAGTTGTTCCTGCTCTCGTACACGCGAATCCGGTGCAGTCGACATCCGGCGTATCCCTTCAACTGGGGTTCGATCTGGTGCCAGAACGCGACCGCCAGGTTCTCGGCGGTCGGGATCACTCCGGCAAGGAACGGCACGTCGTGGTTCAGATGGCGATGGTCGACCACCGCGAGGATGCGCTCCTGGACGACCGTCCCGAGTTCCTTCAGGTCCATCACCATCCCGCTGGTCGGTACCGGTCCGACCACGGTGACCTCCAGCGCGTAGTTGTGCCCGTGGTCGCGATTGCAGATGCCGTAGAGCCGCCGGTTCTCCTCGTCCGACAGCGCCGGATCGTGGAGCCGATGGGCGGACGAGAACTCCTCGCGGTGCGTGATCTCGACGACGGGTCGCGGCATGGAACTCCACCTGCCCGCGTGGGGCGGCGAGCTCGGGAGTCTAACCGACCCCGCCGCGGCGCGAGTACCTTCCGCTAGGGTAAGATTCCGGAGCGTGCGGCCGGCTGCGGCCGATAGAGCCTCACCCCATGCCCTACCAACGCATCTGGATCGAGGAGGGCTGCATCTCGTGCAACCTGTGCGAGGACCTCGTCGCAGAGGTCTTCGAGGTGCCGGCCGGCGACACGTGCCGGCTGCGACCCGACTACCTGGCGCAGCTTGCGCGCGCCGACCTCCAAGCGAAGACCAAGGAGGCAATCGAGGCGTGCCCGGTCGAGGTCATCAAGGGGGCGTGACGCTTTCTCGCCCTCCGCGGCGCGGGCATCGTGGAAAAGCGTTTCGCTGCCGGGAAGGGAACCGGCTGCTCCATCAGCCTTTCAACGGAGGTTCCCATGCAAAGCCGCACTTACGGACTGAAGGACGCCGAGCGTCTGCTCCCCCTGCTGCGGGCGATTCGGCGCGAGTTGCGCGACCGGACGTTCGAAGCGGCGCGCCTCGAGGAACTGCGCGAAGCGCTGCTGCCGAGCGCGAAGGCGCACCAAGCCGACCTGGCGACGCTGGAGGCAGAACTTTCCACCCAACGGCGAGAGCTGCGGCGAGCCGAGAAGGAAGTCGAAACGCTCGGCTGCCGCGTCGACCAGGACCGTCCGCTGCGGATCGTCGTGCCGTCCGCCGAGGGTGACCTCGCGATCGACGGCGAGCTCACCAAGACCACCATGCGGCGCCTGCCTCTCCGGCAAGGTGTGTGATCGTCGAGTAGATTGAGCTCGTACGAACACGCGACGGAGAGACGAAAGACTCCGAGTCGCGCCCGCGCTGCGGACCGCATGCCGAAAACGCATGGGGTCCGCAGTGTTTTGGTCACCGAGCGCCCGGCGGCTTGGTTTCAGCCGGCGGCGGTCCCTTCGCAGGCTCGGTCGGAGGCGGGCGAGGCATCGGGCGCTCGCCATGCTGCGGAGACGAACCTCCGGAGGTTTCGGCCGGCGTGTCGGCGCGCGGACGCGGTGGTGCGGACTTGGGCACGCCTGGCGCCGGAGCGCGTTCCGGGGCGACGGTTTCCGCCGGACGCGTCTGTCCGTCGCGCGCGCCTTCGTCGCGTGCGCCGCGGATGCGCTCGTCGAGCTTCTGACGCGCGGCACGCAGCCGCTGCGCGGTGATGCTGGGATCGTTGCGTTCGTCGTCCTGCGCTCGACGGCGCTGCCCGGAAACGGTGTCGATCTCGGTGGGCGCCGACGCGGGCTCGCCAGCGCCGGACGCATGCTGCAGTCGCTCCGAGAGCGCGACGCGGGCGGCTTGCAGACGAGCTTCCGCCTCGGCGGCGGTCGGCGCGGTGCGCAGTCGTGCGCCCGCGGGCCCCTCCACCGGAGTCGACGAGCGCGGACGGGTCGCCTGCGGAGGTTCGACGGGGCCGCGGACCGCGCTGACCAGGCGCTCCCTCGCCGCGCCACCCGTCGACGCGGGTGCAGGCGCGGTCGACGCCGATCGGGCCGGCGTCGGCGCTCCGAGCGCGCGCAGGCGGATCGCCTCGGATTCGAGCTCCGGGCTCGCGCGGCGGCCAGCGCGCGCGAGCAGGAGCGGCAGCGCGCCCAGATACTCCTCGGATCGCAGCACCCCGTCCGCGTCGCGGTCGGCGAGCTTCACGTCGGCGTCGCCGAGCGCTGCGGCCGCGAACTCGCCTGCCTCGAGCACGGCGTCCTGGTCCGCGTCGGCTTTCGCGAACGCTGCGCGCGCCTCGGCCAGGGTCAGAGGCGCGGGTTGCTGGATCGGAGCGGAGGGCGCCGGCGACTGGTACGCGGCGATCGCGGGAGCGAGCGCACCCAACGCCAGCGCCGCGCGCACCCAATTCGACAGCCCCGTTCCTTGCGCCACTTCCATCGAGGGTTCGATCGTAGCGACCGCCATGCCACCTGAAGGGCCGCGGACACGAACGTGTAAGCGTCCGCCTCGCCCGGGGTAGCACCGAACGCGACTTCGAAGCGCCGCGCGCGCGCGTCCTCCGAGAGGGACAAGCCGCCCGGTTCGTCGCCGCAGGCGGGGACAGGTAGAATGCGCCTCCACGCCCGGTCGCGTGTCATGAAGCGGGATCTCCTACACCTCGTCATCGGCGTCCTATGTGGCCTGCTTCTGGCCGGGATCCTGCGTTTCATCCTGCCCGACAGCGGCGACGCCGATGTCGCGCGCTACCGCGAGGTCCGCGACTTCGTTCGCGCGAACTACGTCCGGCCGGTCAGCGACGAAGCGCTGCTCGAGTCCGCGCTCCACGGGATGGTCGAGGACCTCGATCGGTACTCGCGCTTCCTGGGTCGGGAGCAGGTCGCGGAGTTCGAGCGCGAGACCGGCGGTCGCTACCGCGGCATCGGTGTCGTGTTCCGCGATCCGCCGCGGGATGGCCAGGTGCTTTTCTGCCTGCCGGATTCCCCCGCCGAGCGCGCAGGGATCCGCGTCGGCGATCGCTTGATCTCGGTCGACGGCGTCCGGCTGACCGACATGCAGGATGGCGACTTGAGCCGCCGCGTCGCGGCCGCTACCGACACGTCGATCGACTTGGTGCTCGCATCGCGCGACGGCGGGGAGCGCTCGCTCTCGTTGGAAACCCTCGAGCTCGTCGATCCGACCGTCCGCCACGCGCGCGTGCTCGACTCCGACCGCGGCATCGGCTACCTCGCGATCACGTCGTTCAGCCATCAAACGCCCGACGAGTTCGACCGCGCGATCGAAAACGTCACGGCGCAGGGCGCGCGAGCGCTGGTACTCGACGTCCGCGGCAATCCCGGCGGGGTGCTCTCCTCTGCGGTCCGGGTCGCGAATCGCTTCCTCGCGGGCGGCGTCGTCGTCACGACCGAGGGACGCGCGGAGAGCACGTCGTACGAGGCCGCGCCCGGTGAAGCACGCTACGCCGGGCTGCCACTGGTGGTCTTGATCGACTCGGACTCCGCGAGCGCGAGCGAAGTGCTCGCCGGCGCGCTGCAGGATCACCGCGCGGCCGTGCTCGTCGGGGCGCCGACCTACGGCAAAGGCATGGTCCAGAAGATCCGCGCATTCGGCGAGCACGAGGCGATCGTCAAGTTGACCAGCTCGTACTACTACACGCCGGCGCACCGCAACCTCGAGCGCACGGTGGACAAGGCTTGGGAGTTCGGGCTGGTGCCCGACTTCGCGGTCGACGTCCCGGCGGCCGCGCGCAAGCGCGTCCACGCGTTCCTCGCCACCCACACGCCACCGGCGAGCGCGCTCGACGAGCTGCGGCGCTGGGAGCAAGACGACGGCCTCGACCTGATCCCCGAGCCGCCGCCCGACGCCGAGCTGGACGCGGCGGTCGCGTTGCTCTCGGGCGAACGGCCAGAGCGGCTGGCGCGCGCTTCGGAGGGCTCCGCGCGATGAGCGAACTCGTCCTCGGCATCGAATCGTCGTGCGACGAAACCGCGGTCGCCGTCGTACGAGGCGGCAGGGAGATCCTGTCGTCGGCGGTCGAGAGCCAGGTGCTCGAGCACGCGCGCTACGGCGGCGTCGTGCCCGAGATCGCCGGGCGCTCGCACTTGCGGGTGATCCTTCCGCTGGTCGACCGCGCGCTCGCCGACGCTCGCGTCGGCCTCGCCGACATCGGCTGTATCGCGGTCACCAACCGGCCGGGGTTGATCGGCTCGCTGCTGGTCGGGCTCTCCGCGGCGAAGGGGCTCGCGTTCGCGCGCGGGCTGCCGCTGGTGTGCGTCAACCACATCGAGGCCCACGCCTACGCCGCGACGATGGAAACCGCGGGCGAGCACTACCCGAGCCTCGCACTGGTCGTCTCGGGCGGTCACACCGCGCTCTACATCGCGCGCTCGCCGTTCGAGCTCGAGCTCGTCTCCCGCACGCTCGACGATGCCGCCGGCGAGGCGTTCGACAAGGTCGCCTACCTGCTCGGCCTCTCGTACCCGGGCGGACCGTCGATCTCGAAGCTCGCGGCGACCGGCAACGATCGCGCGTACGACTTCCCGCGCTGCCGGCCGAAGCGGGGCAAGCCCGCGTTCTCGTTCAGCGGCCTGAAGACCGCGGTCCTCTATCACTTGCGCGGCCAGGACGCGCTCGCGCCGACGCCCGCCCCCGACGCGATCCCCGACCGTGCGGACGTCGCGGCATCGTTCGAGGCGGCGGTCGCGGACTCCCTGGTCGGCCCGACCGTGGCGGCCGCGGCCGAGCTCGGGCTCCCGCGCATCCACGTCGTCGGCGGCGTCGCGTGCAATCGGCGGCTGCGCGACGTGATGCGCGCGAAGGCCGCGGAGCACGGCGTGGAGGCAATCTTCCCGTCGCCGGCGTACTGCACCGACAACGCCGCGATGATCGCGGGGCTCGGCTGGCATCTCTGGAAGGCCGGCCGTCTGGCGGGGCTCGAGGCCGATGCCTGCCCGCAGTGACGTGGCTCTCGGCCAAGTTCCTCTCGCCCAACCGGCGGTCGTCGTGTGTAATCTTCCCCCCGCGTGAACCGGGAACACCTCGCAGAGCTCTTGGCAGCGGTGAAGCGCGGCACCACCTCGATCGACGAGGGCGTGTCGCGGCTGGCGAGCTTTCCGGTGCTCGACCTCGGCCACACCCGGCTCGATTTGCATCGCGAGCTGCGCTGCGGCGGGCCGGAGGTCGTCTACGGCGCGGGCAAGACGCCGGACGAGCTCGTCGAGATCGCTCGCGCGCTGCTCGAGCACCACGAGCGCCTGCTGGTCACCCGCGCGACTCCGGAAGGCGGCGCGGCGCTGGTCGCGGCGTTCCCGCGCGGCCGCTGGCACGCGCGCTCGCATTGCTTCGTGCTCGACACCCCGCGCGAAGAGGGCTCGGGCTACGTGCTGGTGATCAGCGCCGGCACCTCGGACGCGCCGGTCGCGGAAGAAGCCGTGCTGACCGCGCGCTTCTTCGGCGCGCGCGTCGAGGAGCTCCAAGACGTCGGCGTCGCGGGCGTGCACCGCGTGCTCGCCCAGGTCGACCGACTGCGCGCGGCGCACGCGCTCGTAGTCGTCGCCGGCATGGAAGGCGCGCTTCCGAGCGTCGTCGGCGGCCTGGTCGATCGCCCGGTGATCGCGGTGCCGACTTCGATCGGCTATGGCGCGTCCTTCGGCGGGCTCGCGGCGCTGCTCGGCATGCTCAACTCCTGCGCTGCGGGAGTCACGGTCGTCAACATCGACAACGGCTTCGGCGCAGGCGTCGCCGCGGCACGCATCCATCAACTCGCGGAGGTTCGCAAGTGAGCTCGGAAGCCAAGGCTTGGATCGCGCTGGAGAACGGCGTCGTGATCGAGGGGCGCTCGGTCGGCGCGAGCGGCGAGAAGCGCGGCGACGTGGTGTTCAACACCGCGATGACCGGCTACCAGGAGATCCTCACCGATCCGTCGTACTACGGGCAGATCGTGACGATGACCTACCCGCTGATCGGCAACTACGGGATCGCGCGCGAGGACGACGAGAGCCCGAAGGCGTGGGCCGAGGCGTTCGTGATCAAGGAGATGAGCTCGATCCCGAGCTCGCGCCGCGCCGACCTCTCGCTGCCCGACTGGCTGAAGGAGAAGGGCGTGATCGCGATCGAAGGCATCGACACGCGGATGGTCACCAAGATGCTGCGCGTCGAGGGTTGCTTGCGCGGCGTCGTGTCGACGATCGACTCCGATGCGAAGTCGCTGGTCGCGAAGGCGAAGAGCGCTCCGGCGACCGATGGACGCGATCTCGCGACCGAGGTGAGCTGCAAGAAGCCGTACAACTGGGACGCGGGCTACGACAAGTCGTATCCGACGCTGGTCGAGGCCGCGCCGCGCGACCGGATCCGCTGCGTCGCGTTCGACTTCGGGGCGAAGAGCAACATCATGCGCTCGCTGGTGCACAGCGGCTTCGACGTCACCGTCGTGCCGTCGACGACCAGCGCGAGCGACGTGCTCGGCATGGACCCGGAAGCGATCTTCCTGTCGAACGGCCCGGGCGATCCCGCGGCGGTGAAGACCGCGATCGCGACGCTCTCGAACCTGATCGACAAGAAGCCGATCTTCGGCATCTGCCTCGGTCACCAGATCCTCTCGATCGTGCTCGGGGCGAAGACCTACAAGCTCCCGTTCGGCCACCATGGGGCCAACCACCCGGTTCGCGACCTGACCACCGGCCGCGTCGAGATCACCTCGCAGAACCACTCGTTCGCCGTCGATCCGAAGTCGATGGGCAACGACCTCGAGCTCACGCACATCAACCTGAACGACCAGACGGTCGAAGGGATGCGCCACAAGAAGCTCCCCGTCTTCTGCGTGCAGTACCACCCGGAAGCGGCGCCCGGCCCGCTCGACAGCGCGCACCTCTTCCAACGCTTCCGCAAGCTCGTGCGCGGTTGATGTTCAGCGCTCGTTCCGCGCGCGCAGCACCAGCGTTGCCGTCAGCGGACGGTGGTCGCTGCCCGCGTCGGGCGCGAGCTCGCACGAGAGCGTCGTGAAGTCCTGGGTGTGCCAAACGTGGTCGATGCGCACGCAGCGCGGCCATGGCACACCGCGGTAGCGCCCGAAGATCGGGAACGTCGCGCCGAGGCCGACGCCGCGCTCGGCGAATGCGTTGACGAGCCCGGCGTCGCGCGCGAGCCCGTAGACGAGCATGTTGCTGGTCGCATTGAAGTCGCCGACCAGCAGCGCCGGTGCGGACGCGACCGTGCGACGCGCGAGCTCCGCGACGTCGTCCTCGGCGACGCCGAACGGACCGAGCAGGACCTCTTCGAGCGGCACGTGCACGTCGAAGAGCGTCACGCGCTCGCCGCCGACGTCGAGCACCGCGCGCAGGTACGGACGCTCGGCTTGCAGGCGGAAGAGCGAACTCTCGACGATGCGGAACTTCGACAACACGCCCTTGCCCGGCACGCCGAGCCCGTGCAGGTCGCGGTACGGGTACACGTCGAGCAGGCGCGAGCCGAGTTCGTACGTTTCCTCGTCGTCGAGCTCCTGCAGCACGATCACGTCCGCGCCCGAGTCGCGGAAGAACGGCTCGAGTCGATCGATACGAGCCAAGCCCGACGCGAGGTTGCACGTCAGCACCGTCAGACGCGTACCGGCGACCTCCGGCGGAGCGCCGCGCGACCAGAGAGTGCCGCCGAAGAGCAGCCACCAGCCGACCGCGATCACCGCGTGCGCAGCGACCGAACGCCAACGCCGCGCGAGCAGCGCCACGAGCACGAAGACGAACGACGGCAACGCGATCCACGGCAACAGCGCTTCGACGAACGACAGCGGCCACAGCCGCGGCCCGACCACCGCGCGCAGGATCGAGTAGGCCGCGAGAGCGAGCGCCATGCGCTCGATGCCGAGGAGCAGCGAGCTCCACCACGAAGTCCGTGCTCGTTCGACCATCACCCGCGAGCCGCGCATCGTGCGCACGCGCCGGACCGGACGCAAGTCACAGCAGCGACACCGGATCGACGTCGAGCGTCGGTCGCGGCGCGGCGGCTTGCTCGGCGAGTTCAATCGCGAGCTCGCGCACCGCGGCGAACGCCGAGCCGACGCGCGGCGTCTTGATCAGCAGGTGATGACGGAAGCGTCCGCGCGCCATCGCGATCGGCGCGGGCGCCGGCCCGAGCAACGCGGTCGTCGGATCGGTCACCCGCGCGCGCAGCGCGTCGGCGAACGTGCGCGCGGCTTGCACGACCTTCGGCTCGCTCGGGTCCTCGAAGAAGACGCGCATCAGGCGGCCGTACGGCGGATAGCCGAGCTCGGCGCGCAGCTCGCTCTCGGCCTTCGCGAAGCCCTCGAAGTCGTGGTGCGACGCGCGCACGATCGCCGAGTGCTGCGGCGAGTGGGTCTGCACGACGATGCGGCCCGCGAGCTCGCCGCGACCCGCGCGCCCGGCGACCTGGGCGATCAGTTGGAACGTGCGCTCGGACGCGCGGAAGTCGGGCAGGTAGAGCGCGCTGTCGGCGCTGACGATGCCGACCAGCGTGACGCGCGGGAAGTCGAGCCCCTTCGCGATCATCTGCGTGCCGACGAGCACGTCGATCTCGCCGCGGCCGAACGCGTCGAGCACGCGCTCGTAGTCCTCGCGGCGACGCATCGTGTCGGAATCCATCCGTTGAACACGCGCGCCTTCGAAGCGCTCGACGAGCTCCTGCTCGATGCGCTCCGCGCCGGCGCTCAGGTAACGCAATGCGGGCTTGGTGCACGTCGGGCAGCTCTGCACCGCGGGCAGCTCTTCGCAACAGAGGTGACAGACGAGCCGCTGGATGCGTCGGTGGAACACCAACGTCACGTCGCAGCGTTTGCAGCGCACGGTCTCCTTGCAGCCGGAGCACCACAGCACCGGCGAGAACCCGCGACGATTGAGGAACAGGATCGCCTGCTCCTTGCGGTCGAGCACCGCGCGCAACTGCTCGATCAGGCGGACGCTGAAGAGCCGCGACGGCGTCGACGCGAGGCGTTCGCTCTTCAGGTCGAGCACTTCGACCGGCGGCAGCGGCTTGCCGCCCGCGCGCTCCGGAAGACGCAGGTGGCCGAGCTTGCCCTCGCGCGCCGCGCACCACGTTTCGAGCGACGGGGTCGCGGAGCCGAGCACGCACACCGCGTTGGAGAGCCGCGCGCGCTCCAAAGCGACGTCGCGGGCGTGATAGCGCGGCGTGCTGCCTTGCTTGAACGACGGCTCGTGCTCCTCGTCGACGACGACGACGCCGAGGTCGCTGACCGGCGCGAAGATCGCGGAACGCGCGCCGACGACGACCATCGGACCGCCGTGGGCGATCGAGAGCCACATGTCGAGCCGTTGCAGGTCGGTCATGCGGCTGTGCAGCACCGCGACGCGCTCGAAGCGCGAACGGAACCAGCCGACGGTCTGCGGCGTCAGCGCGATCTCCGGCACCAGCACGATCGAGCTGCGGCCGAGCTCGAGCGCGCGTTCGATCGCCTCGAGGTAGACCTCGGTCTTGCCGGAGCCGGTGACGCCCTCGAGCAGGAAGCCCTTGTGCTCGCGGGCCGCGAGCGCGCCGTGGAGCGCCTCGACGGCGACGCGCTGGCGTTCGGTGAGCCGTTCGGGCCGCGTGCGCCCGCTCTTCGCGAACTCGAGCGCGTCGCGCGCGGCCTCGACGCGCTCGATCACGACCAGGCCGTTCTTCGCGAGCGTCCGTGCGGGCGCGTCCGAGAGGTTGAGCTGGCGACAGAGATCGCGCAGCTCGATCGCGCCGCCGAGCTCCATCAACGTGCGCAACACGCGATGCTGCTTCGGCTGCGTCGTCTCGAGCTCCGCGAGCTCGCGCGCGCCGACGTTCTCGGCGAGGCGGATCGTCGTCACCCGTCGATGGCCGGCTTCGCTCTTCAGCCCGGCGGGCAGGATCGCAGCGAGCGCTTCGCCCCACGAGCACGCGTACTCGGTCGCGATCCAGCGCGCGAGCCCGACGAGCTCGCGCGAAACCAACGGCTCGGCGTCGAGCAGCTTCGCGAGCGGCTTCAGCTTCGCGCGCGGCACGTCGCTCTCGCCGCCGACTTGGACGACGACGCCGAGCTCGCGCAAGCCGCCGAAGTCGACCGCGACCCGGACGCCGGGCACGACGCGCTCCGCGAGCGCGTCCGGGATCAGGTACGTGAACTCGCGCCGCACCGGCCGATTGAGCGCGACGCTCGCGACGCGCAGCACGCCGACGTCCGGCGTCCGCTCGGGTTCGTCCGACGGGAACAGTCCCGGCCCCGCTGCGCGGGCTCGTCTGGTGCCGGCCATGGAACGCAGGATTCTACGGGCAGCCGCAAGGCGCGGCGTGACAGCGAGGACAGCCCTGGGCGTACTTCTTCGCGGCCGCGGCCTGCAGGTCGATCTCCGCCATCGACGCGAGCGTCGCGAGCCACGCGAGCACGTCGGCGAACTCGCCTTCGAGCTCCGCACGGCTCTTCGGATCGTCGGCCTTCTTGCGGCGCAGCGCGCGCGTCAACTCCCCCACCTCCTCGCAGAACCACATGTGCGTCCCGGCGAGCCCGCGGCGGCTGTCGCGCTCGAAGTAGATGCGCTCGATCAGCTTCTGGAACTCGCCGATCTCCATGGATCTCACGTCCTCGCGATGGTGACGACCGAAACGTCTTTCGCGAACGCGTTCCCGTCCGCGTGGGCCTCGATCACCGTCTTCAGCCGCTCCAGGAAATCCTCGCTCGGCTGCGCGGCGTGCTTCTGGACCGCGGTGTAGACCGCTTTCTCCCCGATCTCGACGCCGTCGGCGTTGCTGACCGCGAGCGTGCCGCTGTTGCAGAGCAGCAGGCGATCTCCGGGCTCGAGCGCGAGCTCGCCGATCTCCAGGCGCCGATCGAAGACCGGCCCCTTGTCGAATCCGAGCGCGATCCCCTCCGGTTGGATCGTGCGCAGCTTGCCGTCGCTCTTGACCACGCGCAGCAACGGCACCTTGTGGCCCGCGCACGCGATCCACGCCGAGTTCGTCTTCGGATCGACGAGCACGTAGAGCGCGGTGACGAACATGCCGCGGCGGATGTCGCGGGCGATGTCGCGATTGACGGTGCGCAGCGCGACGCGCACGTCGCCGCCGCGCGCGAGCTCGGAACGCAGGTAGGCGCGCGCCATCGCGCCGACCATCGCGCCCGGCACGCCCTTGCCGCTGACGTCGCAGACCAGCAGGCCGACGCGGCCGTCGGGCAGCACCAGGAAGTCGTGGAAGTCGCCGCCGAGGTCGCCGCTCGCGAGGTGGAGCGACGCGAGGTCGTAACCCGCGACCTTCGGCGGCCGATCGGGCAACAGCGACTCGCGCACTTCGCCCGCCAGCGCGACCTCGCGCTCGCGGATCGAGAGCTCGACCTCGGTCTCGCGCGCTTCGGCGAGGCCCTTCGCCATCTTGTTGATCGCGATCGAGAGCTGGCCGACCTCGCCGCTCTCGCCGCCGCGTGCGCGGTGGTTGAGCATGCCCTTGGCGATCTGTTGGATGTCGTGGACGAGCTGCGAGATCGGGCGCGACACGGTGCTCGCGACGAACGACGCGACGCCGGCGCCGACCAGCACGACGAGCAGCGTCGACCACACGATCACCCGCAGCAGGCCTTCCTCCGCCATGTTGACGTCTGCGGGGACCAGGAGCTCGTACTGCTTCTCGTCCTTGCCGCGATAGCGATAGAGCCAACCGCGCGACTCGTCCTTCCCGAACGTCACCGGGTAGCGGAACGTGTTGCCGTCGGGGTACGCGATCTCGTCGACGCCCTTCTTCCAGAAGGCTTCGAGCTCGGTCTCGGCCTTCGTCAGCGCGAGCACGCGCTCCTCGCGCAACGCACGGATCGCGTCGCGGACCACCAGCACGCCGGGATCCATGCGACCACCCTTGGAGAACTGTTGCTCGGCTTCGGCGAGCGCGTCGCGCTCGGCGGTCAGGCGCTGGATCTCGGAGCGCAGGTCGGCGAACTGGCCGCTGAGCTTGACGCTCTGGACCATCACGGCGTCCTGCGCGCGCTCGGCGACTTGGCTGCCGTTCGAGTAGAGCATGTAACCCGCGAGCGACATCACCGCCGCGAGCGAGAGGGTCATCGAGATGGCGAACTTGAGCCAGAGCTTCACGCGACCCGTCTCCTTCCGCTCGATCCTCGTGCGTTCATGCTCTCAACCGAGGAAGTTCCACTGCGCGTCGATCAAGAGCCGCGCCGGCACCATCACGCACACCAGCGCCAGCAAACCGGCGACCACGTCGTCGAGCAAGATGCCGTCGCCGCCCGGAATGTGCTCCATGCGCCGCGCCGGCGCCGGTTTCCAGACGTCGAAGAGGCGGAAGACGAAGAAGCCGACCGCGAGCGTGAGGTAGCTCGGTCCGGTGATCCACGCGACGGTGATCAGGTAACCGATCACCTCGTCCATCACGAAGATGCCGGGATCCTTCTCGCCCGCGTACTCCTCCGCCCACTTGCCGAGAGGCCGCGTCAGCACGTAGAGCGCGACGCAGACTCCGAGCGTCCACGCCCAATAGTGGTCGAGTCCGCGCAACGCCCACGCGATCGCGACGCCGCCGAGCGTCCCGACGGTGCCTGGCGCGAACGGCGAGCATCCGAGGAACCCGCAGGAGACGATCGCGAGCTTGAGGCGATTCATCGAGCACTCTCCGCGAACACCGCGCGGGCCTTGATGACGTAGGACAACCCGGATCCGACCGAAGTGAGCACGGTCGCCATCACGAACACCTCGGCGGCGGCGGTCCAGATCCCGCGCGCTTCCGGCGTGAGCTCGAAGGCGGCGAGCCCGAGCACCGTCGCGACCGCGAAGCACTGCGTGAACATCTTCACCTTGCCGAACCAATCCGCCGGGAACTGTCCCCCGAGGCTCTCGACGTAACCGCGGATGCCGGTGACCAGGAACTCGCGCGCGAGGATCACGACGACGATCCACGCCGGGAAGAAGCCGCGCGACCACGGCAACACCGCGAGGTAGATCATGCTGCCGAGGATCAGCACCTTGTCGACGAACGGGTCGGCGATGCGGCCGAACGCGGTGATCAGGTTGCCGCGGCGCGCGAGGTAGCCGTCGAGGAAGTCGCTCGCCGCCGTCGCGATGAAGAGCCAGAACGCGAGCGCGAGCACCGGCTTGATCGCCGCGAGCTCATCGACCGGCCGATCGCACCACACCCCGAACACCGCGAACAGCGCGAGCGCGCCGAGGAAGCGCAGGGCAGTGATCCGATTGGGCCAGTGGGCGAAGACTCCGCGGCTCATGCGAGGTTGCGGACGGGAGCGCAGCGCAAGTTGTACTCCTCGTCGAGGCCTTCCGCCCGCACTTGCACGACGTCTCCGACGGCCGCGTCGGGCACGGCGACGCGGGCGACCAGGTCGACCTCGGGCGCGTCCATCCAGGTGCGGCCGAGCGCCTCGCCGGTGCCGTCGGCGGCTTGGTCGATCACGACCTCGAGGTCGCGGCCGACCAGCTCCTTCTGACCGGCTTCGAGGACCTCGTCGCGGGCGGCGAGCACCTGCCCGAGCCGCCGGTCGATCTCGTCCTCGTCGACGCGCTCGACCAGGTCGTGGCCGGGCGTCCCTTCCTCCGGTGAGTACCCGAACGCCCCGAGGCGGCCGAGCCGATACGTGCGGATGAACTCGACGAGCTCGTGGACGTGCGCCTCGGTCTCGCCGGGGAAGCCGACCAGCACCGTGGTGCGCAGCGTGATGTTCGGAACCTCTTCGCGCAGCCGGTCGAGGATGCGCCGCACTTGATCGCCGCTGCCGGCTCGCCGCATGCCGCGCAGCACCGGCGACGCGACGTGCTGCACCGGGATGTCGAGGTACGGCAGGACGCGCGGATGGTCGCGCAAGAGCCGCGTCAGCTCCCACGGGAAGCGATTGGGATACGCGTACATGATCCGCAGGCGGTGATCGCCTTCGAGATCGGCGAGCGTCTCGACCAAGTGCGGCAGCTCGACCCCGAGGTCGCGGCCCCACGCGGTCGAATCCTCGGCGACGAGGACGAGCTCGCGCACGCCGGCGTCGATCAGCTCGCGCGCCTCGATCGCGAGGTCCTCGGTGCGCTTCGAGCGGTGCGGCCCGCGGATCGACGGGATCGCGCAGAACGTGCACGTGTGGTCGCAGCCGTGGCTGATGCGCAGGTAGGCGAACGAACGCGGCGTGGAGAGCAGGCGCGCGACATCGCGAGCGGGTTCGCGCAGGCCGGGGCTCTCGAGGTAGCGGTTGATCTTCTTGCCCTCGTTGAGCTCGCGGATCGACTTCGCGAGCGCGCCGCCGTCGGAGATCTCCGCGAACAGGTCGACCGCGGGGAAGCGCTTCATCAACGTCCGCTTGAAGCGCTGCACCAGGCAACCCGCGACGACGACGTACTTGACCTCGCCGCGGCGCTTCTTCTTCAGCAGCTCGCGGATCTTGCTCTCCGACTCCTCGCGCGCGGGCCCGATGAACGAGCACGTGTTGAGCACCACCGTGTCGGCCGCGGACGGATCGCCGGAGACGACCAGACCCTCTTCGGCCAGGCGCCCGAGGATCAGCTCGGAGTCGATCAGATTCCTCGCGCAGCCGAGGTGGACCAGGGAGACGACGGAGGGAGCGTTCAAACGGATCTGGAGATGCTGCGGGCGCGCTCGACCTCGCAATCGGGCGCGCCCGTGAGTCTTGGGGTGGGCGGAAGGTCCGCGAGGACTGCGTCAGCCCTCGCCGGACCTCGAAGGCATCAGCGCGCGACGGCGCGGCTACGCCATTGATCGAGGGTCAGGAGTATATCCCGCCGCTGACCCCCCAAGTACGGCCCGATCAGGCCGGCGGCCTGCAGGCGGTCGAGAACGTGCGTCGCTTGCTCGAAATCGAGGCTGAACTCGCGCTGGAGCAGCGAGACGGCGACGCGCTGGCGCTCGAGGAAGAGCACGCCGGCCTTGTAGACGAGCTCGTCTTCCTCCGACATTTCGGGAGCGAGCTCGGGGGCCGGGGGCTCGGGCTCGACCGCCGGCGCGGGCGAGGCGGGCGCGACGGCGCGCGCGACCGGTGCGGCGGGAGCCTGACGCGGCGCGAGCACGACCTCGCGCTCCTCCGCGACGACGGCGGGCGCCGCGGGAGCTGAGTCCTTCTCCTCGGCTTCGTCGGCGTCGTCCTCATCGGAGGCGTCGAGCTCGTCCTCGTCGCGCGCCTCGGCGACCGCCGCCGGAGCTTCGACCTCGTCGAGTTCCTCTTCGTCGAGCTCGTCGTCCTCGTCGTCGTGCGCGACCTCGGCCTTGGCCGCGCGCGGGGCAGCGAAGAGCGGCGCCTCGCGGCGCAGCGCCTCGTCGGCGTCTTCCTCGGCCTTCTCCTCCGCGTCGTCGCCTTCGGACTCCTCGTCGTCGGCTTCGTCGGCGACCGCGACCGCCGCTTCGTCGTCGGCGTCTTCGTCGCTTTCGTCTTCGTCTTCGTCCGCGCGGACCGCGACGGCGGGCGGCGTGACGTCTTCTTCGTCGTCGTCGGACGCTTCGTCGAGCTCCTCGTCGTCGAACAGCGCGGGCGCGACCGGCGCCGCGGCGACGGCCGGCGCGGCGTCCTCGTCGTCTTCGTCGGCCTGGTCGTCCTCGTCTTCGTCCTCGTCGACCTCGATCGCGAGGTCGAAGCGCTCCTCGGCGAGCTCCTCGTCGTCCTCGTCGGTCTCCACGTCCTCCGTCGCGGCCGCGGCCTGCGCGGCGACCTCGAACCGCGGCGTTTCCTCGCCCGCGAGCAGCGAATCGAGCTCCTCGTCGTCGACGCCGGCCTCGCGCGCGGCTTCCTCGAGCGCTTCTTCCTTCGCCGAAGCGGCGCGCACCGTCGAGTCGCGGCGCAGCTCCTCGACCAACGTCAACGGCGTGCCGTACGCGTCGACCGGGATGTCGTCGATCACGACGTCGCCGGGCTGTTCCCAGCTCGGCGGCGCGATCGGCGAGTTCGCGAGCGGCTTCAGAATCGCGCTCGCGGCGGCCTCCGCCTTCGCCGGCGGTTGCGGTTCCGACTTCGCGGTCGCGGCGCTACCGAGCGCGGAGGCCGGCGCGGGTGTCGGGGCGAGCACCGGGCTCGCCGCGGCGGTCAGCGGGACCGCCGGACCGACTTCCTCGAGCTCGTCGGCGGGTTGGACGACGACGGAGCGCTTGCCGGCGGGCTCTTGCGCGATTCCGGCGTCAGCCAGATCTTCGACAGCGGCGACTCCCAGGACCGGGAGATCTGCGGCAGCCCGCTGGGACACGGCCGGAGCTTGACTCGGATGCGCGTGTTGGGGCGGGTCATCGTGGGTGTCGAGCGGCTTCGCGCCGGTCGGCACCGGCGCCTTCTGGAGGGGATCGAGCGGGCGCGTCGCCGCGGTTGCCGGTCTCGTCGTCGCGCCGGCGTCGGTCTTGACGACCGGGAGCGGACGGCGCGGGATGAGCTCGGCGGCTTCCTCGGCCGTGACGCCCGAGCTCGCTTCCGTAGAACGATCGGCGGTCGGGGCAAGTTCCCGGACTCCTTTTTCCCCGACCCCGTCGGAAGGCCGCAGCCACGCGAACCAGACGGGGACGAAGACGCAGATCACGCCGAGCGGCAGCCCGACGAACTTGGTCAGGTTGACGCTCGCCCAGGTGCCGATCAGCTGGCCGAACACGCCGCCGTAGTCCGGATTGAGCGCCCCCATCAGGATCGACGTGCCGAACGCCAGGCAGACGCCGCCGACCAGGAACGAGCGCAGCAGGTTGCGCGACTGGCCGAGCAGGAACATCCGATAGCCGAGCGCGCACGCGACCACGCCGAGCACCAGGCACGCAGGCCGGCCGAACAGGCGGATCAGCTCCTTGTCGACGACCGTGACGCCCGCGTAGTCGCTCGCGGCGGCGCCCTGCCAGTAGCACGTCGCCACGACGACGCTGAGGAACGCGCCCGCAGCGAAGAGCGCGACGCCGGCGAGGTCGCGCTTCAGGTTCTGGTTCTTGTCATTCATCGATGCCTCCTGCGCTTCCTTGGGCTCCCTGGCCCGTGGGCGCGCCGTGTTGCGCTTCCCATTGTTCGATCGTCATCAGCACCTCGCGGGCCTTGGAGCCCTTGTGGTCGCTGACGATGCCCGCCTCGCCCATCATGTCGAGCAAGCGCGAGGCACGCGTGTAACCGATGCCGAGCGCGCGCTGCAGCAAGCTCGCCGAACCGCGCTTCGACTTGAGGATGATGCGCACCGCTTCGTCCCAGAGGTCGTCCTCGAGCGCGGTCTCGAAACCGCCGGCCTGCGAGCCGGGCGCGTTGCTGCCGCTCGCGACTTGGATCAGCTCTTGGCTGAAGTTCGGCGCCGACTCCTTGCAGACGAAGTCGACCAGGTGCTGGATCTCGTGATCCTCGACCAGCGCGCCCTGCACGCGCTTGATCTTCGAGGACTGCGGCGGGTTGTAGAGCATGTCGCCGCCGCCGAGCAGCTTCTCCGCGCCCATCGCGTCGAGGATCACGCGGCTGTCGACCTTCGAAGCGACCTGGAACGCGATGCGCGTCGGCAGGTTGCCCTTGATCACGCCGGTGATCACGTCGGTCGAAGGCCGCTGCGTGGCGAGGATCACGTGGATGCCGACCGCGCGCGACTTCTGCGCGAGGCGCGTGATCGCCTGCTCGGCTTCCTTCTTCGACTGCATCATCAGGTCGGCGAACTCGTCGATCACGACGACGATGTACGGGACGTGGCGCGGCGTGCGCTCGTCGCTCCACGCGTCGCCCATCCGCTGCTTGAGCTCGTCTTCCGTCAGCGCGTTGTAGCCCTTGATGTTCTTGACGCCGACCTGGCTGAAGAGCTCGTAGCGCCCTTCCATCTTCTCGACCGCCCATGCGAGCACGTTGGTCGCTTGGCGCATGTCGGTGACCACCGGCAGCATCAGGTGCGGGATGTTCGCGAACGCTTGCAGCTCGACCATCTTCGGGTCGATCAGGATCGCCTGCACGTCGTGCGGACTGCGCGTCAAGAGCAGGCTCGCGAGGATCGTGTTGATGCAGACCGACTTGCCCGAGCCCGTCGTGCCCGCGATCAAGAGGTGCGGCATCTTCGCGAGGTCGTCGACGATCGCGTTGCCTTCGACGTCGACGCCGAGGAAGAGCGGCAGCGCGATCTGCTTCGAGTCGTAGGCTTTCTGCGACACGAGCTCGCTGATCCGCACCTTGCGGCGCTGCATGTTCGGCACTTCGATGCCGATCGTCGCCTTGCCGGGGATCGGCGCGATCACCCGCACGCTCTGCGCGCGCAACGCCGCGGCGATCTCCTGGCTGAGCTGCGTGACCTTGTTGAGGCGAGTGCCCTGCGCGACCTCGAGCTCGAACAGGATCACGGTCGGGCCGAGTTGGGCGCTGACGACGTTGGCGTCGACGCGGAAGCTCTTCAGCGCGTTCTCGAGCTTGCGCGCCGCGTCCTGCACGCCGCGGTTGTCGGTGCCCATGTCGCGCTCGGGCGGTTCGAGCAGATCGAGCGGCGGCAGCTTCCACGGGCCCGAAGGCGGGCGCGGACGCTCGGCGGCGGCCTTCTTGACGATCGCCTTCGACAGGCGTTCCTTCTTCGGAGTCGCGGCGGGGACGAGCTCGGGCTCGTCTTCCTCGTCGGCGTCCGCCGCCGCGGCGCCTTCGGCCGCGTCGTCGTCGTCGAGGTCCTCGTCGTGGACGACGCGCTCGCGCGGTTCGTCGACTTCGTCGTCGTCCTCGTCTTCGTCGTCGTGCGCGACCGGCGTCGGCAGCGGCGGCGCGACCTCTTCTTCGTCGTCCTCGTCTTCGTCCTCGATCGCCGGCGCCGCGGCGGCCTTGCGCGCGGCGGGCGCGAGCTCCTCGACCGTGACGTTCGCCGCGGCCTCTTCGACATCGTCCTCGTCGGGCACGATCGTCTTGCTGTCGGCCGCGCGCGCTTCGGCGAGCGACTTCGCGCTCTCGCCGATCGGCGCGCCGCGCAGGAAGTCCCAGAGACCGAGCGCGAGCCCGCTCGTCCAGTTCCACGCCGCTCGCACGAACGACTCGCCGCGTTCCTCGCGGCGCCGATCGGCCCACTCGCGCAGCGCGACGATCGACGGATAGAACGCCATCTCGGTCGCGAGCATGAACGACACCAGCGCGAGCACCGGCATCAGGATCCACAGGCCCGGCGCGCCGAACTTCTCCTGCATCACCGGGACGAGCACGTGCGCGAGCCAGCCGCCGACGCCGTACGGCAGACGGTTGGTGAAGCCGACCGACTCGCCGAACGTCATCTCGAGCAGCATCGCGAGCGCGAACACGAAGCTGACGCCGCCGAACGCGCGCACCCACGGCGACGGCACGGCCTTGCGCGCGACCAGGATCGCGCCCCAGCAGCCGGCGATCCACGTGAAGAGCAACCCCGCGAGGCCCGAGATGCTGAGCGCGATCTGCGCGAGGTAGAAGCCGAGCTTGCCGCCCCAGTTCAGCCCGGCCGCATCCGGATCGGTGTAGGGCCGGTAGTAGCTGATCATCGCGAGGAAGAGCCAGATCGAGCCCGCGAGCAACACGAGGCCCTTGATCTCCTGCGCACGATCCGACGGCGGGGCGCCGTCGTCGCGACCCACGATCAACGTCTTCGCGACGAGGCCGAGCCGCGCGAAGAAGCCCTGCTTCTTCGCGCTCTTGCCTTCACGCTTGCGCGTTCCGGCCTGCGCCATCGATCGTCTGTCTCCTCCGTGCGCGACGAGTCGCGGACGTTACGGCGT
>JADLBP010000031.1 GCA_020847695.1 Planctomycetota bacterium | reverse complement strand
CTCGGCGGCGCGCTGTCGCTGCCGCACTTCGCGCACTTCGACATGCTCGGCAAGTTCCTCGAACCGATCTTCGCTCCGGCGTACGCCGTTCTCGGCGCGCCGCACGAACACTCGGTCGCGCAGGAACTCGGCGCGATGCTGGTGTCGCTCGTGCTCGCGGTCGGCGGCGCGTGGTACGGCTTCTCGAAGTTCTCGGAAGGGCCCGGCAAGCAAGCCGAGCACTCGACCAAGGGCCTGCCGTTCCTGCTCGAGAACAAGTGGTTCGTCGACGAGATCTACAACGTCCTCGTGGTCGGGCCGATGCGGGCGCTCTCGCACCTCGCCGGCTTCTTCGACCGCTTGGTCGTGGACGGTCTGGTGAACGGCGTCGCCGGCATGGTCCGCTCCGCCGGTGGCTGGATCCGAATGATGCAGAACGGCGCGCTGCACACCTACGCGCTGTTGTTCATCCTCGGCGCGGCGTATCTCGCGATCGTGTTGCTCTGAAAACCCTCGGCCCGCGAGGGCCGAGCGGTGGCGTCGAAGAAGGAGTCCTGCGTGGGCAGTCATATCCTGTCGCTGATCACGTTCCTGCCGCTGCTCGGAGCGCTCGTCGTGGCGCTCCTGCCGCGCGGCGGTCACGCCGCGCTGCGCGGCGCGACGCTCGTGTTCAGCCTCGCGAACCTGCTCTTGTCCCTGACCGTCTTCGGCGTCGATCCGAGCGGCGGGATGAGCTTCAAGGAATCGGCCGAGTGGATCCCCACGCTCGGCATCAGCTACGGGCTCGGGATCGACGGCATCGCGATGCCGCTCGTGATCCTCGCCTGTCTGGTCGTGCCGATCTGCATCGCCACCACGCATCACCTGCGCGACCCGTCGCGGCTCAAGGAATACCTGGTGTTCCTGCTGCTGATGGAGACCGGCATGGTCGGCGTGTTCTGCGCGACCGACCTCGTGCTGTTCTACGTGTTCTTCGAACTGACGCTGGTCCCGCTCTACTTCCTGATCGGGATGTTCGGCGGCGAGAAGCGCATCTACGCGGCGTTCAAGTTCTTCCTGTTCACGGCCGCCGGCTCGCTGCCGATGCTCGTGTCGATCCTGTACCTGCTGTGGAGCTACAAGCAGAGCCACGGCGCTTGGTCGGCGTCGATCGCGGATCTGCGCACGATGTCGCTGACCACTCCGGAACAGATGTGGGTGTTCGGCGGTTTCGCGCTCGCGTTCGCGATCAAGGTGCCGATGTTCCCGCTGCACACGTGGTTGCCCGACGCGCACGTCCAGGCCCCCACCGGCGGCTCGATCATCCTGGCCGCGGTCATGCTGAAGCTCGGCACCTACGGCTTCATCCGCCTCGGCATCCCGCTGCTGCCGCAAGCGGCACAGGCCTACGCCACGCCGCTGCTCGTGCTCGCCGTGATCGGCGTGATCTACGGCAGCTACCTGGCCTGGGCGCAGGACGACTTGAAGAAGCTCGTCGCGTGCTCGTCGGTCGCGCACATGGGATTCGTCATGGTCGGCCTGTTCGCGTTCGACAAGGACGCGGTCCGCGGCGCGATGCTGCAGATGCTGAACCACGGCATCTCGACGGGCGCGTTGTTCCTCTTGGTCGGCGCGATCTACGAGCGCCGCCACAGGCGCGGCCTCGACGACTTCGGTGGGCTCGCGCGCGTGGCCCCGGGCCTCGCGCTCGCGCTGATCATCACGTCGATGTCGTCGATCGGCCTTCCCGGCCTGAACGGCTTCGTCGGTGAGTTCATGATCATCGCCGGCACGTTCAAGACCCAGCCGCTGTTCGCGGTGCTGACCGCGCTCGGCGTGCTGCTCGGCGCGATCTACATGCTCCAGATGGTGCGCCGCGTCTGCTACGGCAAGCCGAAGTCCGAGGAAGCCAAGCATCTCACGGACATCACGCCGACCGAGAAGCTCGCGTTCGCGCCGTTGCTGATCCTGATGTTCTGGATCGGCCTCAAACCCGACTTCCTGCTCGACAAGATCGGGCCGGCCGTGGACGCCGCCCTCCTCGCCCTCGGAACCACTCCATGACGCCGAACGATCTCGCGCTCGTCGGACCGATCCTGCTGCCCGCGCTCGCGGCGCTGCTGGTCATCCTCGTCGACCTGCTGCCAGGCAGCCAGCGCTCCGGCGGTTCGTTCCTGCTCGCCGTGCTCGGCGCGGCCGTGTCGCTCGGCTACACGATCCACGCGTTGATGCACGATCGCGAAGGCCTCGCGTTCTTCGGCACGATGAAGATCGACCGCATGGCCCTGCTGATCACGCTGTTCGTGCATGCGTCGGCGCTGATGTCGTTGTTGCTGTCGAAGGTCTACCTCGATCGCCGCAGCGACGTCGAACAGCCGGAGTACCACGCCTTCGTGCTGACCAGCGCGGCCGGCATGGCGATGCTCGCGGGCGCGAACGACCTCGTGAACGTGTTCCTCGGGATCGAGCTGTTGTCGATCCCGCTCTACCTGCTGGTCGCGATGCGCAAGCACCAGTCGCGCAGCGTCGAGGCCGGGTTCAAGTACCTGCTGCTCGGCGCGTTCGCGTCGGCGTTCATGCTGTTCGGCGCCGCGCTGCTCTACGGTTCGTCCGGCAGCACGATGCTGACGGCGATCCCGACCGGCATCGCGCGCATCGGCAACGACACGCCGCTGGCCGCCTTCGGCGCGTCGATGCTGCTCGTCGGCTTGCTGTTCAAGGTCGCCGCCGTACCGTTCCACATGTGGACGCCGGACGTCTACGAAGGCGCTCCCACGCCCGTCACCGCGTTCATGGCGACCGCGACCAAGGCAGCGACGTTCGCCGTGCTGCTGCGCCTCGCGCCCACGCTCGGCACCGCGCTCGGTGAAGAACAGGCCGCGAACCTGCTCGGTGGCCTCGCGGTCCTGACGATGTTCGTCGGCAACCTCGGCGCGCTGCAGCAACTGAACTTGAAGCGACTGCTGGCCTACTCGTCGATCTCGCACGCCGGCTACCTGCTGGTCGGCCTGGCCGCGCTGGTCCGCGCGCACGGTTCCAGCGTCGAAGCCGAAGCAGCCTCGTCGATCGTCTACTACCTCGGCGCCTACACGGCGATGAGCCTCGGCGCGTTCGCCGTCGCGGTGCTGATCGATGGCGGCAAGGACCGCGAAGCGATCTCCGATCTCGCTGGCCTCGGCAAGCGCAACCCGCTGCTCGCCGCCGCGATGACGGTGTTCGCGCTCGCACTCGCCGGAGTCCCGCCGACCGCGGGCTTCTTCGCCAAGTACTACGTGTTCCTGTCGGCCGTCGATGCGGGCTTGATCGCCGTCGCGGTTCTCGGCGTGCTCGCGTCGGTCATCGGCTTGTACTACTACCTGCGCATCCTGCTGACGATGTACGTCGATGAACCCAAGCCGGGTCACGAGGCGACGGTCTCGCGCGATGCGATGGTGGCCGCGGTGTCACTGACGGCGGTCGCGTTCGTGCTGCTGCTCGGCATCGTGCCGAAGGGTTTCGTCGAAGCGATGGCGCTCGCGCACTGAACCGCGAGGTCTGCGCCGCGCATGCACCCCGGCACGGCCGGGAGGAGTGACGGCGTGTCGACCGCAGACTGCGAGCCCACGCCGCAGCACCCCGAACCCGCTCCGATCGCGACCGGAGCGAGCAACGCGAACGCCGGAGATCCCGCTTCGCTGGCGCGATCCCTGCTCGCGCTCCTTGCTGCGCTGACGCTCGCCTTGTTCGTGATTCGGGACGCGCTCGCGCACGATGCTCTTGCGCAGGGCATGGGTGCGGCCGCGGTCGCGCTGTGCGGCGGGTTGCTCGGTGGCTGCGTCCTGTTGCGTCGCGGCGCGAAGGCCGACGGACTGACCGCTGCGCTGACGTTGATCGTGCTCGCCGCGGCGACCGCGATCGCGGGCGCGATCGCCTTGCCCGACGATCTGCACCTGCGCACCCTGGGCCGTCCTCCGCAAAGCGTCGCGTGGATCGCCGCGGGGACCGCACTCGCTGCGTTCTTCGCGCCGTGGCTCATCGCGCGCGGAGCCAGCGCGACGAACGCGAGCCTGCCGCTGCTGGTGCCGCTCGTCACGCTCGAAGGTCTGCCCTACGGAACCACGCCGAACGTGCAACTCGCCATCGCGGCGATCGCGCTGCTGTTGCGACCGCCGAGCGCCGCGCCGTCGCCTCGTCCGAGCGGGCTGCTGGCCGTGCTGCTGTTCGTCACGCTCGGCATCACGTCGGGGCTGCTCGGCGCGGATCCGGGGCCCGGCGTGGTCTGGGGAACGCGCGGACTGACGTGGATCGCGGTCTTCCTGATCGTGACGACCGACACCGCCCCGCTCGCCGCCGCACGCACCGCGATCGCGGCGTTGCTCGCGACGGTGCTCGGCGTGGCATCGCTCGGCGTGTTCGGACAATGGGCGCTCGGGCGCGAGCTCGCCACGCTCGATCTCGACGTCTGGCGCACCGAGCTGTCGTTGTTCTCGCGGCACCCGAACCTGCTCGCGCCGTGGTTCGGTGCGGCGGCCGTCCTCGCGTTGCGGCTGGCGTGGACGCGCAAGGGTGCGCTCGGCGCTGCGCGTGGCGACGCACTCGTCGGTCTCGCGCGCATCACGGTGGTGCCCGCGCTCGGACTCACGTTCCTGACCGCCTCGCGCCTCACGATCGCGGCCGTCGCGCTCGTGGTCGTGCTGCCCCTGCTGTTGCGCCTGCGCGTCGACCGCGGTGCGGTGTCGAAGCTCGCCGCGGCCGGCCTCGTGCTCGTCGCCGCGTCGTTCGCGTTCCCCGCGTTCCGCGACAAGGTGCGCTCGGCCGAACTCGGGGATCGGCTGGCCGAGAACCACCGCGTCCACCGCATGCAAGTCGCTTGGGCCACGGCGCTCGATCGGCCGCTGCTCGGGCAGGGACCGCTGACGTGGTTCCGGCAGGGAGCCTTCACGCCGCCCTCGCGCTTCGACGGCCAAGAGACGGCCGACCACCCGCACGACGTGTTCCTCGCCGTGTTCGAGGGCATGGGGGCTCTCGGCGTCCTCGCGTTCTGCGGTCTGCTGCTGTGCGTGGCGCGACTCGCCGGGTCGCTGCGACGCACGAACGGGCCCGAGCATGCGCTCGCGAGCGCGGTCGCCGCGGCCTTGCTCGTGCAACTGCTCACGAGCACGCTCGACGCCGGCGATGCCCTCGACAGTCTCGTGCCGTCACGGCTGTTCCTCGACCTCGCGCTGTTGGCCGCGCTCGGTCGATCGGCTGGCTTGCGCGCAGGTGCGCTGCCCGTGGGGAACGCCGTGCCCTTCGTGTTCGCCACGCTCGTCGCCGCGGCCGCGCTGTTCGACCTGCGCACGGAGGCGCTGCTGTCCGAGGCCCGCGCTCTCGCGCGCGTCGATCGTCCCGACGATGCCGCGCGGGAACTCAGCGAACTGAAGGCGCTGCGCCCGTACGACGCGCAACTGCGATTGCAGATCGCCGGGCTCTCGGTCCGTGGCAGCAGCCGACGCTTCGTGCGCGAAGCGGTCGACGAAGCGCTCGACCTCGCACCGGATGATCCCAAGGTGCAGGAAACCCGCGCGCGCTCGCTGGCGGCACTCGGCAACCCGGAGCCCGCCCTACGCGCGCTCGACGCCGCGCTCGCGCTCGATCCACGAGGCACGACCCGCAAGCGCCTCGCGTTGCTGCGCGCCCAACTGCTGCAGGAGGCCGGCGACACCGAACGTTCCCTCGAGGCGCTGGCGAACGCTCTGCATTCCGAGCCGGGCCTCGCCGCCGAGCTCGCCGCGACCGACCGTCCGGGCGCGCTGATGCTCGCGGATCGCGCCATCGGACTCGCCGAGCTCGAAGCGGCGCTGACGCGCACCGCGGATCTCGACGCCGTCGCACGAGCTCAGCGCCGCCTGCCGCTGCGGTTGGCCGAGATCGCGATGCACTTGAAGGCGTACGACGTCGCGCTCCAGCAGCTCGAGACCATGCGCGCGATCGATCCCGACGCATTGCCGCCCTATCACCTGTTCCGCGCCCGCATCCACTCCGCACGCAATGACGAGGCCGCGGCGATGGAAGCGACGGCCGCGCTGTGCGCGATCGACTCGTCGCTCGCGGCGCGACTCGCGGAGATCGACACCGCGCTCGCGTTCGGCCGCGACGAAGCCGCACTCGAAGCCGCATCGCGCGCGTTCCCCGCGTCGAGCGACGTGCACTTCTACCAGTACGCGTATCGCGACGGGCTCGCGCGCAAGGACCAAGCCCTGAAGCGCCTGGGGCGTGATGCCGATCGCATCGACGTCTTGCGCATGCGCGCGTTCTTCGAGCCCATCGCGGCGCGCCGTGCCGCACTGCTGCTCGACCGCGTCGATGCGGCACTCGGCGCCGCGGACGCGACCGCCGCCCACGACTCGCTGCACACCGCCGTGGTGTTGTTGATGCACGAACCGGTCTCCGACGCCACACGCGCCGCTGCCGTGCGCGCCGGAAAGACCGCGGCGCGGCTCGGCATGGACTCGACCAGCCGCAGTCCGCACGCCGACGCGTGGGAGCGCTTGGCCGAACGTCGCGGCTTCGGACCGCTGCTGCACGAATTCCGCGTCGCGTTGCTCGAAGGCCTCGAGTTGAAGGAACGCGCGAAGGCCGCGCGCGCCGACCTCGCGGCCCGCTGACGCGTGGCACGCACGCCGCGTCACTTCGAGCGCGCGAGCCACTCCGCGGCCGGAGCGAAACTCGGTTCGAGTTCGAGCGCTCGCCGCGCCGACGCCTTCGCGTCGTCCACGCGACCGAGCGCACTCTGCGCCAACGCGCGGCGGAACTGCACCAGCGCGGTCTCGCGCACTTCGAGCGCCGCATCGAGCACGCGCAGCGCTTCGGCCGAGCGGCCCGCGCGCCACAACGCGAGGCCGAGTTCGCAGCGCGCCACGAATCCGGCGCGGCCCGGGAACACGTCGCGCGGGACGTCGGTGGCTTCGATGCGCGCGGCGTACTTCGAATCGCCACGCACGAGCACGACCGCCTGCGCGTGCCCGAACACCGGCGTGAAGCCGAGCTCGAGAAGCTTCGGCAACACCGGATGCGCGGGCTTCATCACGCACTGTTCGATGCCGTAGCGCGCGACGAACGCCGCGGTGTCCGCGCGAGCCGTGACGAACGCGGCGTACTCGGCGAGGAACTCGACCGGGTAGCCGGCCGTGTTGCCGTCGATGAACGCGCGGCGACGCGGGAAGGCGACGCCTTGGAACGTCGAGCCGAACGAGAACGAGTTGAACAGCGGCGCGTCGGGCAACTGATCGAGCACCCACTCGCACTCGACGCGCGGCGACAAGCGCGGCTCGTTCGACTCGAAGAACGACCGATCGAGTCCGTCGTGCACGTAGAGGTGATCGGTGACGTGCGCGGCCGCGACGAACGCAGCTAGCAGCGACGCGGCCGTGACCGCGGGAGCTCGCGCGTGCTCGACACCGCGGATGCGCGTGAGCCAGACCGCGACGATCGGCGCGGCCGCGATCGCGAACGGTGCCGCGTTGCGCCGGATCTCGATCGACATCGCGAACAACGCGAGCAAGGGCAGGAGCTCGACGAGACGCACGCGTTTGTTGCATGCGAGCAGCACGAGCAGGCTCAGGACCGCCAGCACGCGATACGCGAGCACGTCGTACGGCAACACGTCGAACGCGGACCACGGCGGCACGAACTCGGTGATCGCGGACGCGTAGACGTCCTTGTTGTTCTTCAGGTCGAGCAGGATGTCGACCGGCGAGCGCACGAGTCCGAAGCCGAACGGCCCGTAGGGATTCACGAACGCGCACGCCGTCAGCGCGAACGGCAACAGCCAGCGCGCCTTCGCGTCGTCGCGATCCTCGCCGCGCAGCTTCCCGTCGAGCCACGCGCCGACCGCGGTCGCGGCCGCGAGGATCGGCCCGACCACCCAGAAGCCGTGCACGTTGACCCAGACGATCTGCACCGCGCACAGCGCGAGGAAGCCCTTGCGGGTCAGCGCGAACTTGCGCGCGATCAGCCGCACGAAGAACGCGACGAACAGCAGCGTCAGCAACTCCGGCCGGAAGCCGAAGCGCTCGTGGGCCGCGAGCAACGCCGTCAGGCAGAGGAACGGCGACCACGTCGTCTTCGGCGCCGCGATCGTGAATCCCAGCAGGAACAGCAGGCCGCAACGCACGAGCTTCGCCGCGACCGGAGCGATGCCGTCGATCAGCACGTGCGCGAGCCAGTGGAACAGCCACTTGTCGTTGACCCACGGCCGCGACTCGAACAGCGGCGAGAACACGTTCGTGGTCGGTACGGCCGCGTGCTCGGCGATCCAGCGACCGTTCGCGAGCGCGAGGCCGACGTCGTAATCGAACAACGTCTGCCAGCCGACGAACGCGAACGCGAGACCGACCCAGACGCGGACCGAGACCTTGGCGAACGGGTTCATCGCGGCTTGGCCTCGAGCGCGGCCCTCAACGCGTTCGCGAGATCGTTCGACGCCGCGCGCAACACGGTGACGCCGGTGGGCGCGAGCGCGGAGCGCACGGCGTCGAACGCGGCATCCGAGGCCGCATCGACGACGAGCACGGCCGGCACGCCGAGGCTCGCGAGCACGTCAGCGAGAGGGCGCAGTGCGTCGGCGACCGGCACGACCGCGGGAGGTTCGAGTTCCGCACGCAATCGCCAGTGCACCGTGGCGCGGAACTGCGGCGCTTCGGGCTCGAGGTGCGACGAAGCGCTCGGCATCGGCGCGGCCGTCAGCGCTTCGCTCGCGAACACGACCACGCCGCGCGCGTCGACCTCGGCGCCGGGACCGAGCAGCATCGCGCGCAACGTCCACGGATCGGCGGCGGCGGGCAACACGAACGCGTCCTTCAGGAACTTGAACAGCGGGCTCGCTTCGACCAGCGCGTCGGCGTCGCCGAGCACGAGCGTCGCGGCCGCCTTCGGTCGCACGGCCGACCACGCTTGCGTGCCGATGCGACGCAATCCGACGAATTCCGGCTCGGCGCGCAACGCCGCATGCAGACGCCACGCGATGCGTGGATCCGAGCGCTCGCCCTGGAACGCCGTGGCCTCGCAGGCCGGCGGTAGGAACAGCACGCGCGGATCGCGCACGACGACGAGGAACGGTGCCGCCACGACGACGATCACGAGCAGCGCATGTGCCGTGCGCGCCGCGCTCGAACCGCGTGCGCCGAGACTCGTGACGAGGAGAGCTCCGGCGGCGAACGCGACCAGTTGGCCGGCGAGGACGCGTGCGAACGTCGACTCGTGACGCGCGAGGACGATCGCGACGCCGATCGCCGCGGCGAGGACGGCCGACCACGCCCACGCCGTCTTGCGCTCCGTGGCGGTGACCGTGGCCGCGACGATCGCGAGCACGAGAGCGAGGAAGCCCCAGCGCACTCCGCCGCGCTCGGGCTCGACGTCCGTGGTCGGTTCGGGGCGGACGCGGATCTCGTCGATCGTGACGTTGCCGTGCAGCGGCGTGAGCAGGATGCGCCCCGCGCGGAAGGTCGCGTCGTTCGCTTGCGCAGCCAAGCCGTCGACGCCTTCGATCGTGGCTTCGAGGCGATCGCCGCGGGCTTTGATGCGCAAGCGGCGCTGCGGAAACGCGACTTGGGCCGCGAGCGCGTCGCGCTCCGAGCCGATGCGTTCGATGCGCGTCGCGCTCTCGCGCGCGAAGCCGGTGCGGAACACCGGATCCTCGCCGATGAACAGCACGACGCCGGTCGCTTGGTCGGGCGCCGGGCTGCGCAAGCGGACTTCGAGCGCGGCCGGGCCGTCGTACTTCACGCGCATCGAGAGCTCGAAGTCGCCCCACCATCCGGGCAGCGCGACGACGTCGCCGAAGTGAAGCTCCTTCGCGGCGTCGACGACGAGCGGCGTCGTCGTGAGCGGTTCGGAGCGGAACGAGGATTCGACGGCGGGGATCGGCGGCAATTCGTCGACGAGCACGGCCGCAGCGAGGCCGAGCCAAGCCAACGCGACGGCGATGCCGCCGAGCGTGCGAGGACGCGACGCGGGTCGGGTATCGGCGACGGCGCGAGTGCACCCAGTGAGCGCGACGAGCGCGATGGGCGCGGAGAGCAGCAGGGACCACGGTGTCAGGCAGATCCCGAGGCCGGCGACGAGGAAGATCGCGAGGACGATCGCGGCGATGCCGACGCCGGCTCGATCGAATCCGCCGCGACGGCGAGCGATCGCGAGCAGCGCGGAGCCGCCCGCGACGCAGAGAGCCGCGGCAGCGAGCACGGGCCATTGGGGCAGGGGATGCATCGCGATGAGTGAGCGCCAACGGCAAGGCCAACGACCGCGGCCACTCCACACCGGGCGGCCAGGGCCGCGTTCATACCGAAAGCTGGCTCGGGCCGCATGGCCCGACGCCCGCTCGGGCGTCGATGCGAGCCGGGGCCGACGGCCCCGGGCCCGTCACACAGAGGCCGTAGGCCGTACCGCTTCGCGTGAGCCCGCAGGGCGAGGCGGGGGGAACTTCGTTCCCCCCGCACCCCCCTCGTTCGACCGCTCGCGGT
>JADLBP010000030.1 GCA_020847695.1 Planctomycetota bacterium | reverse complement strand
TCGGATAGACGAGCAACGGCCACCAATCGAGCAGCGAGGGCTGCACCGTCGGCTCGCGCGTGCCGAACGCGGCGCTGTTCGCGAAGTACTCGGCGAACGGCAGGATCTGCGGCGCGCCGAGCAAGAGGGCGACGGCTCCCGCGGCGCCGACGCCGCCGAGCACGCCGGCTCCCGCCCTCCAACCGAGCCTTCGCGCGAGCGCGAGCGCGCGCCACGCCGCCCACGCGAGCGCGAGCAGCGCGACGAACACCAGCGGCTCGGGATGACCCGCGTAGACGCCGAACGTGAACGCGCCGCACAGGCCCGCGAACCACGCCGCGGTGCGCTTGCGGGGCTCGCCGCGTTCGAGCGATTGCACCGCGCGCTCGATGCACCACGCCGCGGCGGGCAAGGCGACCGCGACGGCCGAATGCGGATACGCGAGCAGCAACACGCTCTTGCCGGAGAGCATGAACGCGGTCGCCGCGACCAGCGCCGGCGCGACGTCGAACGCCAACGCGCGGACGAAGAGGTACGTGAACCACCCGAGCAACACCAGTCGCAGGAGCGCGGAGAGGATCGCCGCGGTCTTGAACTCGAACAGGTAGTACGGAACGCTGAGCGGCGAGAAGATCGCCGACTGGTAGTTCGCGTGCAGCGGCACGCCGGCGGCGTTGTACGGGTTCCAGAGCGGCAGTCGGCCGGCCGCGAGCTCTTCGCGCGCGAACGCGAGCCACGGCTGCATCTCGGTCGGCGGATCGTAGAGCCCGCGATTGGCGACGAGCGTCCCGTCGCCGACGCGCGTCAGCGCGAAGTCCTGGGTCAGGTCCGCGGACGTGTACGTGTGCGTGGCGTGACGCACGATCGGCTCGGCGAGCAGCACGAGCGCGAACGCGACGAGGAGTGCGAGGGCGAGCGCATGGCGACGCATCGGTGCGAGGGTTCCGACGTCAGGGGGGTGGCGTCGACGATCGTCGCGCGCCCGCGGCTCGGACTTCGGAGCGGGAACTCCGAAGCGGGCTCTCGGACGCGCTCGCCGACGTGCGGGAGCCTACTTGGTCGCGGGCAAATGCGCGACGATCGCCTTGCCGAGCGCTTGCGCGAGCAAGCGGTGCCCGGCGGGCTTGGGGTGGTACGCGTCGGCGAAGAGCTGCTCGACGGTGCGTCCCTCGGCGAGCGCGGCCTGGAACAGCGCGCGGCCGTCGACGACGTCGAGCCCCTGGCGCGCGCCGACGTCGAGCACCATCTTCGAGTACTCGAGCAGCACCGGTGATTTCGCCTCGACCTCGGGTTGGCGCGGCATCGACACCAGGATCAACCGTCCGCCATCGGCCTCGACGCGCTTCTCGAGCTCGAGCAAGCACGCCTCGAAGTCGTCGAGCGGCACCCGGCGCTTGCCGGGGAACTTGACCAAACCGACGTAGGGGTCGAGCTCGGCTTCCTTCTTCCGCTCGAGGAAGACCTTGCCGCGGACGTCGGAGGTCACGCCCTTCGCGAGGTCGATCCGCTTCGCGACGAAGTGCACGATCCGCGAGTCCTGACGCAGCCAGAGGCCGATCTGCGTCCAGAACCCGCCGGTCGCGACGTTCATCGCGATCTTCTCCTTGTCGGGCACGGATTGCAGCGCCTGCAGGTGATCGTTCACCGCGCCGAACGCCTCGATGACGATGTCGGGCTGGAACTCGCGGACGAGCTCGTCGTAGCGCTCGATCCCCTGGCGGATCGTGAAGCCGACGACGCCGGCGTCGAGCACCTCGCAGTCGTAGCCCGCGACGTCGAGGAACTTCTCGAGCTGCGCGGAGTACGTGTCCTCGTACTTGACGCTGTGTCCGAACGTCGAGGAGTCGCCGAGCGTCGCGATGCGCAGCACGCCGGGCGTCTTCTCCTTCTTCAACGCGGGGCCGCGGTAGCCGAACTCGTTGATCGTGCCGCCCCAGGGGACTTCGGCGCCGACGCGCGGGCGCCACATCTGGCGCTCGGCGTACTCGTGCATGCTCGTGCCGAGCCGGATCTCCTTGTCCTCGACGCGATTCCAGACCTGGATCGGCTCGAGCGGCGGGTACTCGAACCCGTTGGCGCGCAGCAGCGCTTCGGCCGCTCCGAAGAACACCGTCACCGACAGGAGCGCGATCAGGAGACGCTTGACGAGCTTGGGCATGGCGCGGTCGGGGCCGGGAGAGGATAGGCGGGCGCGCGCGACCGCGCCAGGCTCGAGCGGCTCGGCGCGGCCGGTCGGACCGAGGTCGAGCCGGCCGCCGCGGACGCCTCGAGCGCCCGCGCCGTGAGTCGCGGTGCGGCCGTGCTTCGCAGCCGGGTCGCGCGGCGGCGCGTCGACGCCCGAGCGCGCGGCGGCACGTCCCGCGTCAGCGCAGGTCGGGATGCGCGAGCTGGAAGCCGGTCGCCCGCTGCCAGGCCTCGGCGATCGCGAGCGCCCGCGTGTCGTCGAAGACCGCGGCGGTGAAGCTCAAGCTGCCGGGCGAGCCTCCGGCGCCGAGCTCGGTCGGAACGCAGACGCTCGGATTGCCGGTCAGGTTTTCGAGGACGAGCCATTTTCCGGACAAGCTCGGATGCACGATCACGTCGACGCGCTCGAAGAGCTTCGCGACGTCGAGCATCAGGAGCCTGCGGATCCGACTCGCACGCAGATAATCCGCGGCCGGCGCCAAGCGCGCGACGCGGAACGTGTTCGGCCACGCGTCCTCGTCCTGCTGCGCCAGTTGGGCGTCGAGCCCGCGGTCGGTCAGTTGGTCGAACGCGGCCGCGGCCTCGGACGTCAGGATCACGAAGAGCTCGCCGAGCGGATACTCCGGCAGCTCGATCGGCACGAGCTCGCACCCGAGGTCCGCGAGCTCCTTCAAGCGCCGCGTTTCGACCGCCGCGTCGCCGAAGTCGCCTCGGACGTAGCCCACCTTCCAACCGCGGACGTCCGCGGCGCCGAGATCGACGAACGGCGCGTCGACCGAGCTCTCGTCGCGCGGATCGGCGCCTTGGATCGCCGCGAACACGGTCGCGCAGTCCGCGACGGTGCGCGCGATCGGCCCGACCTTGTCCATCGTCCACGACAGCGCCATCGCGCCATGACGCGACACGCGACCGAACGTCGGGCGCAGCCCGGTGACGCCGCAGGTCGCGGAGGGGGAGACGATCGAACCGCACGTCTCGGTGCCGATCGCGAACGCGACGCAACCCGCGGACGTCGCCGACGCCGGGCCGGCGGACGAGCCCGACGAGCCCTTCGAGACGTCCCACGGATTGCGCGTCAGCCCGCCGAACCACGTGTCGCCCATCGCGAGCTCGCCGAGCGAGAGCTTGGCGACGAGCACCGCGCCCGCGCGATCGAGCTTCTCGACGACCGCCGCGTCGAGCTCGAGCCGCTGCTGCTCGAACGGCGGCGCGCCCCAGGTCGTGCGCACGCCTTTCGTCGCGAAGAGGTCCTTCGCGCCCCACGGCAAGCCGTGCAAGGGACCGCGCGACTTGCCGAGCGCGAGCTCGCGATCGAGCTCGGCCGCCTGGTCGCGCGCGCGCTGCTCGCAGAGCGTCACGACGCAGTGCAGCTTCGGATCGAGGCGCTTCAAGCGCGCGAGCGAGAGCTCGACGAGCTCGGTCGAGGTGACCTGTCGGGTGTGGACGAGCTCGGAGAGCGTCGCGAGGTCGGCGAACGCGAGCTGCTCGAGGTCCGCGGGCCGCGCGACGGGCGCGCGCCCGCGCGGCACCGCCGCGGGCCACGGTTTCGGCGCGCCGATCCCTGGGATGCGGGCGTGGAAGGTGAACGCGGGCGCGACCGAGTTCTCGAGGTCGAACGCGCGCAGGCGCTCGAACGACTCGAGCCCGTCGCCGACGCCGCGGCGCGCGAGCTCGAGCTCGTCCGCGTCGTAGTCGAGCCCGACGACCTTCGCGGCGACCGCGACCTCGTCGCGGGTGACGCGCGGCTCGGGCCGCGGCTCCGGTTGCTGGCAACAGACGAACGCGAACGCGATCAGCATGGGCGGATTCCTCCGGGTTCTGGAGCGACGGCGTAGCCTGCCGACCGCGCGGCGGCCGTCGTCACTTGGCTTCGCGCTTCTTCACCGCGTCGAGCACCGCGATGCCGAGTTGGACGTGGGGCTCGGTGTCCAGCGGCTCGCCGCTCAGGACCGTCTCGACCACGAGCTTGCCGCGGCCGAGGTCGAGCGAGAACACGTCGAACGCGAGCGCGCCGTTCTTCATCTGCTTGTGCTGCAGGAAGCCGAACGTGTCGACGCCGTCGAGCGTGCTGGTCGTCGAGCCCGTGATGCGCACGACGCCGGACTTCATCTGCTCGTCCTTGAGCTTGCTCAGCCGGTCGCTGATCGCCACGTACGCTCGCGCCTCGGCCTCGGTGCCGAACTCGAGCACCGTGAGCACGGCCATCTTCTCCGCCGGGTTCGCGCTCGGGTAGAGCGCGACCAGCCGCGCGTTGCGCACCGACGCGACGATCGCCGCGGCGTCCGCCTTCGGCAGCAGCGTCAGCGCCGCCTCGAGCTGGTTCGACTGCACGGTCAGGCGCTGCGACGTCCACTCGTCCGCGGGGAAGCGCGCTGCGAAGAGATCGAGCGCGGGCTCGGGATCGTAGAGCATCACCGGCCGCGTCTTCGGATCGAGGAACCACTCCGGATGCAGGATCGTCTCGCCTTCGCGCGGCGGTGCGCGGAACACGCGTGCCAACGCGTCCGGTCCGCCGACGTTGGCGATCGCGGTGACGAAGCTCTCGCCGTCGTGGTACGCGAACGTCATGTTCGCGGACTGCGCGCGCAGGATCGTCAGCATGCCCTCGCCGGACGCTCGCGACGCTTCGGGGATCGCGCCGATGCCGGAGGTGAACGTGTCGAAGCCCTTGCTCCAGCCGCGCGCGGCGCACACGCGCCGCGTCGTGTACTGAGCATGCCCCTCGATGATCGCGTTCACCGCGTTCGCGGCGTCGACCGAGTCGGCGTTCGCGATGAACGCGCCGAGGTCGTGCAGCGTGTCGTCCCACGCGTGGACGAGCTCGTGGACCATCACCGCGCGCAGCGTTTCGTCGGACGTCAGCTCGGGTCGCCCGAGCAGGCTCGCGGAGAGCTCCCACGTCTTCGGCACGACGAGGAACTCGCGGGTGCTCCACGCGTACTTCGCGAACAGCGTCGGGCCGGTGGCGTCGCCGAGCGCCTTCGCTTCGGCCTGCGCCTTCTCCGGGTCGGGCTGGCGCAGGCGCACGATCGGCAGGTTCTCCTCGGCGACGCGCTTGCCGAGCTCGACCGACGTGACGAGCCGAATCGTGAGCTCACCGTGGAAGCGCGCGTCGAACTCCGACTCCAGCACAGCCCGGGCCTCGGCGTAGGCGGCGCGCACGCGCTCGTCGGTGACCTTGTCGAGCTGTGCGGCGTGCGCGAGCGGCGCGAGCGCGAGCGACACCAACATTGGAGCGAACGCGGCGAGCGAAGTGACGGGAGAGCGCATGCGGATCCGATTCGAAGGGGGAGCGAGACCGGCGCGCGAGCTCAGCCCGGCGACTTGCGCCAAGCGTAGCGCGAAGTCGCGAGCGTCGCCGCGCTTCTCGACGAGTCGAGCAGCGCGAGCGCCTCGGCGAGCACCGCGCGGTGCAACTCGGCGTTGCCCGGATCGCCGAGCGGCGCGCCGAACGGGAAGTGGACCGCGAGGCTGCGCGGCGCGCCGACCACGCGCGTCAGCTCCGGGATCAGCGTCACGCACACGGTCGCGATCGAGCGCGCCTCGAGCTCGCACGCGACCAACGCCGCGGTCTGGACGCAGATCGAGCAATTCGGGATCACGAGCGCGGCATCGACGCGGTCCTCGCGCAGCTCGCGAGCGAGCGCCGTCGCGCTCTCGAGCAGCCCCGGCAACGGCCGGATCACGCCGCCGACGAAACTGTGGTGGCGCGGCGCGGACGCGCCGACGATGCCGCGGTCCACGAGCTCCTGCAGCGCGCGCATCGGCAGCGCGACCTCCGGATCGACCGCGGTGTACTTCGGATCGACGTAGCCGCGATCGAGCGCGAGCTCTTCGCGCGCGATCCCGTGCGCGAGCGTGCGGAAGCTCGGATCGCCGAGCGGCTCCTCGAGCGCGCGGAACGGCCGGTCGTCGCGCCGATGGAGCCCGGCGGTCGTGATCAACGCGACGCGGAGCTCGCGGAGCGGCGCGCGCGGCGCCGTCCAAGGCACCGCGAGCCGGCGCACGAACGCGAACTCCGGATCGGCCGAGCCGCGGATCATCTCGACGAGCTTGCGGAGCAGCGCGTCGTCGAACGGACCGGCGCAGCTCTCGAAGCCGGCGAGCTCGTTCGCGCGCGGGTCCATGCCGGCACCGGGAGTCGCGCGGGCGCTCACGCGGGCGCCGAGCTCGCGGCGCGCGTCGTCGCGGCGCGGCGGCGCTCGGTGAGATGGTCGGCGAGCGCGCTCGACACCGCGAGGCCGGTCGCGCGCTCGAACTCGACGAAGAACGGCGACGAGTTGCACTCGAGCACCGACCACGCGCCGCTGGATTCGTCGCGCATGAAATCGACCGCGGCGAAGCCCATGCCCCAGTGCCGCGCGACGCTCTCCGCGAGCTCGCGCGCGCCGTCGGGCAACACGATCCGGCGCACCCGGCCGGTGTTCTTGCGAGAATCGACCTCACCGCCCTCGGACGCGTGGATCTCCGCCGCGCCGAGGACCGCGCCGCCGACGACGTACGCGCGCACGTTGACGCCGACGACGCGCTCCTGGATCAACGCGGCGCTCGCGCCCAATGCCGCGCGCGCTTCGTCGACGCCCGGCGGCGGCGCGAACACGCGCGTGTAGCCGTAGCCGCCGATCAGACCCTTCTGCACCCAGCCGTCGGCGACCGCGATCGGCGGCTCGCACAAGAGCGCGGGGTCGTTGGTCGCGAGCGTCACCGGCGTGCGCAGGCCGAGGCGGAAGAGGCTCGCGCTCTCGAACGGCTTCTCGCCGTGCAGGTCCCACGTGCGCGGCGGGTTGACGACCCGCGCGCGGCGCGCGAGCCGGGCGAAGAGCGCGGTCCACGTCGCGAGGTGGCGTTGCGAAGCTCGGAGGAACCGTGCGCTGCGCTCGCGATCGAGCGAGCCGTCCGGCGCGCGCACCGCCGCGGGGCGCAGGCCGAGATCGGAGACGTAGAACGCGGAGAAGTCGCGCAGGTCGCGGCCCATCAGATGCTCGCCGGAGCTCGACAGCCGGATCGCGGGTTCCTCGCGCGAATCGAACACGACGCCGTCCGCGCCGCGTTCCTCGAGGCGGAGCGCGAGCCGTTGGAGCTCCGCGCGCTCGGGCGAACCGATCAAGCCGACGCGGATCATTTGCAGGCGACGTCGCGCGCCGGGCCGGTCGCGCTCTCCGGTCCGGGGTGGCGGTGGCGGATCTCGAGCAGGGGCTCGAGGTGGAACTTGTAGTGCTCGCACGCGCCGCGATCGCGTTCGGGGTGCCGCAGCGCCTCGAGCGGACAGCCGCCGTGGCAGAGCGGCATCACCTCGCACGAGCGACAACCGCTCTTCGCGAGCGGATCCCAGGCGAGCCACTTGTTCTCGTTCGAGACCTGGAACGGACGCTGGCCGTCGAGCAGGCTCCCGATCGACTTCTCGGGGCTCATCGTCACTTCGTGCCAGCACTTGAACAGCAAGCCGTTCGGCGACACGACGAACCCGTTGAGCCGATCCGCGGTGCAGAACGCGCCGGCGAGCCGGAACGGATAGCGCGAGAGCCCGAGCCCGCGCTTCGCGGCCTCGCGATAGATCTCGACCTCCATCCGCGCGAAGTCGGTGCTCGAGTAGCAGAGCTCCTGGATGTTCCCGCACGCCGCGCCGTCGTGCGTCACCTGCGCGAGGTACGGCCGCACGCGGGTGTGGAGCCCTTGCTCCTTCAGGATCTCGAGCACCTCGAGCGCCCGCAGCGAGTTGCGCGCGTCGACGTTGACGCGCAGCTGGAACTCCGCGAGGTCGATCGTCGCGCGCAGGTTCTCGATGATCCGCCAGAACGTGCCGCGTCCGCCGATCAGGTGGCGGCGCTTGTCGTGCTCGTCGGGCGGGCCGTCGAGGGTCACCTGGACCTTGGCGACGCCGAGCTCCTTCAACCGCAACATCTTCTCGCGGTCGAGGAAGAAGCCGTTGGTGACCAACGTCGCGTCGTAGCGCATGCCGCGCTTCTCGCAGAGCGCCTGGAACCCCGCGCTCAGGCGCTCGACCACCGGATACGCCGACGGCAAGAGCGGCTCGCCGCCGTACCACGTCACCGCGAGCGCCTCGCAGGGCTTCGACTTCGCGTCGCACCACGCGAGCAACAGGTCCTGCACCTTCTTCGACATCGAGACCTTGAGGTGCTCTTCGAAGCAGTAGTCGCAGCGGAAGTTGCAGTCGAGCGTCGGAGCGATCGTCAGGAAGAGCTGGTCGACGCGGTGGCGATCGCGCTCGAGATCCGCCTTGGCGGTCGAGAGCTCGTCCTCGTCGTCGTCGATCAGGAAATGCGCGCGCACCAAGGCCTCGCGGATGTCGCGCTTCTCCGGTGTTTCGCAGGGCGTGCGCTCGGGGTCGGCGAGCAGCGCCTCGACGAACTCCTTCTGCGCGGGCTCGATCTCCGCGAGCGCGGTCGACCACGAATTGAACGCGAGCCACGTCCCGTCGGAAGACTGGAACAGCCGGTTGTAGCGCGACGGCTTCATGGCGTGCGACTCCGTTCCGCCTGCGCGGCGGCGTGGACGAGCAAGTCGGCCGCGGCGCGGGCGATCGCCCCCGACCGCGCGTGATCCCAGGCGGCCAGATCGGGCGCCGCGTCGACGTCGACCACGCTCGCACCGTCGACGCGCAGCGTCACCGCGGCGAACGCGAGCCCGAGCTCCGCGGTCGCGCGCCGGGCGAGCGTCGCGAGCTCGTCGGAGAGCCGATCGGGCGCGATCGCGGAGCTCGCGGCGGCTTCGGCGCTCCACGCAGCGAGGTCGCGATGCTCCGCGGACGCCGCGATCGTGTCGCCGGCGACGAACACGGTCGTCAGCGCGCCGTCGAACGGCTCGGGCGCCCATGCGGGCTCGCCGGGCTCCGGCATCCGCGGTTCGTAGTCGGCGACGCGTCCGAGCGCATCACGCCACGCTCCCGCGCCGTCGCGCGGCCCGAAGCGCCACGGCTGCACCGCGAACCCGCGCGCTGCGAGAGCGTCGAGCGCGAGCACCGGCGCGAGCGCCAGCTCGGCCGCGTGCGGAGGATTCAGCACCGGCACGCGCTCGGCGAGCGCGAGCACCGCGGAGAGCCGCAGCGCCGCGAGCTCGCGCCGCGCCTCGCCTCCGATCGGCTGCGGCCACGCGAACAGCGGCCGCTCGAGCAGGATCGCCGACGCCGACGTCAGCTCGAGCCCGCGCCACGCGACGAAGTCGGGGCCGACGCTCAGTGCCTCACCGTCGAACGGCGCGTCGAGGTCGAGGACGTGGACGCGCTGTGCCGCGACTTTCGCCGCGTGCAACGCATCCGCGACCGCGCTGCCGAAGCGCGAGCCGCGCGATCCGAGGACGACGTACATGACGACCGTGGGGGACGAGCCCGCGCCAACCTATCCGAGGTTCGCCGGAGCGGCCAGTCCCAGAACAGGCTCGCGCCTCGCACGAAGTCTCGACGCTCCGCGAACGCGCGCTTAGAGTCGACGCGCCGCGCGACGTCACGGCGTTCCGTGCGTCATCGAGCGTCGCGCGATCCCAAGTTCGTTCCCGTTCCACCCATTCCACCATTCCAACGGAGTCGACCATGAAGTTCGTCGTCCAACCGACCGAGCCGCAAAAGGGCCCCGGCAACACCACGATGTGCGTGCTGTGCTCGGAAGACCCGCGCTGGTGCCCGCCGACCGCCTGAGCGGTCGAGGCCCTGGCGAGCCGATCACGGCTCGCATCTGGAGCGCCCGTTGCGCGATGCGCGCGCGGGCGCTCTCTTCGTCGGCGCGTGGTTGGTCGACGACGGGCGTGAGCTCGGTCGCATCGCTTCGCTCGTCCGCGCGACGCGCGGCGGCGGCGACTCGCTCGCCGTCCGGGTAGGATCCGCGGCCACTCGAAACCCGGAGACCCAAGCGTTGAACGCCCAGCCGATCCAACTTTCCGCCGCCGAGCCGATGCCGCTCGGCAAGGTCGTGTACCAAGCGGGCCAAGGCCTCGCGGTGATCACGCTGACCAATCCGCCCGCGAACGGGTACTCGCACGAGATGATGCTCGACCTCGACGCGGCGATCCTGCGCGCGCGGTTCGACGACGCGGTGCAGGTGATCGTGCTCGCCGGCGCGGGCGAGAAGTTCTTCTGCGC
>JADLBP010000029.1 GCA_020847695.1 Planctomycetota bacterium | reverse complement strand
TTGCTGTCCGCGTAGCGCGCGCCGACGACGACGTCCGCCCAACCGTCGGCGTTCACGTCCCCCGCGGCGTCGATGCACCAGCCGAACTCGTCGTTCGCCGCGTCACCGAGAAAGGTGTAGAGAGTCGTTTGCCCCCGAACCGTGCCGCTCAATGCGACGACGGCCAGGCAGCCTGCCACTGCCAATGACTTCATGCTGGGTCCCCTGCTTGGATCCAAAGAAAACCTGCGAGCGCCGGCGATGCTATCCAGCGCATTGCGTTCGTTGTCGTCTCGGCAGGAAAAAAGCTCTGGCTGAAACCAATCTCCGAACTCTGGTTCGAAGCGGGACGGACACGCGTCGAGGTGCGTCGAATCCCCCGAAGAACACGATTCAAGCCGCAACCCGGAGCTTTCCTCGCGCGCGCCGACCTGATTCGATGACGAGCCTGTGAACGAACGCGCGAACTCCCACGCGGACTCCTCGGCCGCGCCGCCCCGCGGGGTCTGGAGCGGCACTCTGCTCCAAGTGCTCGGTCGTGTTTGGAGCGCGAGCTGCACGCTGGTGACTTTCGCGCTGCTCGCCGATTGGCTGGCGCCGGAGGCGTTCGGCCGTTTCACGTTCTATCTCGCGGTCTTCGCGTGGCTCGATTCACTCGCGAACCTGGGCACCGGCCAGGTCGCGGTCCAACGCACCGCGAACGATCCGCACGCGATCCACTCGGTGCTCGCCGCCGGTCGGCGCATCCGGGTGCTCGCGGGCTTGCTCGGCGTGACGCTGGTCGGAGGCTGGGCACTGCTCGAGGACGAACCCGGCGCGATCTGGATCCTGCTCGCGTCGTTCTACCCGGTGACGCACGCGCTCGAGCTCTCGGCGGTCGTGTTCCGCAACCGCATCTCGTGGCGCATCCCGGTGATGATGCGCTCCGCGGCGAGCACGCTGAGCCTGGTGTTCGTGCTCGCGCTGCGCTTCACCGGCGCGCGCGAGCCCGCGCTGTACGTCCTCGGCGTCGCCGCGGGCAGCACGATCGCGAACGTGCTGCTCTACTTCGCCGCGCGTCGCGCGCTGCCGCCGCGCGTCGGCCCGCCGGAGCCCGCGGAGAACTTCTTCCGCGACGCGTTGCCGCTCGGGCTCGCCGCGCTCTGCTCGCAGCTCTACTTCTACGTCGACAACGTGTTCGTCCGCGTGTTCGTCGGCGAGGCGGAGCTCGGCCACTACAACGTCGCGGTCCGCTTCCTCTCGCTGCTGATCATGATCGTGCAGTACGTCACGCTCGCCGCGTTGCCGTGGCTGACGCGGTGTCACGCGGAAGGCCGACTCGCGGAGGCGCTCGCCGCGCTCGGACCGAAGGTCTTCGCGGCGGCCGGCGCGGTCGCGGGGCTGATCTGGCCGTGGACATACGAGCTGCTCGAGCTCTTCCACGAGGGCACCGGCGCGGCGAGCACGAGCTTCCGTTGGCTGCTCGGCGCGGTCGTCGCGATCTACGCGGGCTCGCTCTTGGTCACGTGCGTCGTCGCCGCCGGCTCGAACCGCTCGATGCTCGCGATCAGCGGCTTCGCGCTCGCGCTCAACGTCGGTGCGAACTTCTGGGCGGTGCCGAAGTTCGGCATCGCGGGCGCGGGCTTCACGACGTTCCTCACCGAGGCGACCGTCGCGATCGGCGGCGCGATCGTGCTGCACCGCGCGGGCGTGCGCTTCCTCGCGCGGGCGCCGTGGCGCTGGCTCGGAGGCCCGGTCGCGTTCGCGGCGGCGGCGGGGTTGTCGTCGCTCGTGCGGCTCGTCTGACGAAGCTCGCGCGTCTCGCGTGCCGGTCCGGCCGAGCTCGGCCTACGCGACGCGAACCGCCCGACGCCTACAGACGCGCGCGGACCGCCGCCTCGTCGACGTCCCCGGTCTCCCACACGACGCGGCCCTCCATGCCGCCGGCGAGCGTCAGCACCTGCCCGCTGGTGTGCCGCGACGCGCGCGGCGACGAGAGCCACACGATCGATTTCGCGATGTCGACGGCGCGCGCGAGCTGACGCAGCGGCATCGTGCGCGTGACGCGCGCGATCACGCCGGGCTGCGAGAGCTCCGGCCTGACCATGTGCGTCACCGTCCAGCCCGGCTCGACCATGTTGACGCGCGCATACGGGTCGAGCAGCACGAGCTCGTTCTTCAACGTCGTCACGAGCCCGTGGAGCCCCGCCTTCGCGACCGCGTACTCGCAGTGGTGCCGCTCGCCGAAGCGCCCGGCGGTCGATCCGACGAAGCACAGCGACGCGCCGTCGCCGTCGGTGCGCGCTCCGGTGCGCGCGAGCGTCGCCATGAAGGCCCGCGCGGTGAAGAGCGCGCTCAACAGGTTCGCGTCGAGCGCGCCGCGGATGCGCTCTTCGCTCGCTTGGTGCAACAGCAGGTTCTCGCGCGGCCAGAAGCCCGCGTTCGCGACCGCGACGTCGACGCGGCCGAAGCGCTCGACTCCGGCGGCGAACGCGGCCTCGATCTCGGCGGGCTTCGACGCGTCGGTCCGCACGCACACGGCGCGATCCATCCACGGCTTGCCCGCGACCAGCGCGACCAGCTCGTCGAAGCGCGAGCGCCCGGTGAGCACCAACCGCGCGCCTTCCGCGGCGAATTCCTCGGCGAGCGCGCGGCCGATGCCGCCCGATGCGCCGGTGACGAGCACGACGTGGTCTTGGAGTCCGAGGTCCATGCGCGCGAGCGTACGTTCGGACGTCCGCCGCCGCACGGGCCGAGTCGCCGACTCGATCGAGGCGGACGGTGTCGGTCGTCGCTCAGGTGCGAGCGCTTCGCCGCGTCGTCGCGGTGCCGCCGCCCGCGGTCCGGTCGGAGCGAGTCTCGCCGCTCACGCGCGCCGCACGTCGGCGAGCATCCGCTCGAGCTCCGCCAACGCATCGCCGCAGAGCCGGCTGACCTCGGCGAGCTCGCGCCGGTGCCCATCCGACAGGTCACCCTCCGCGAGCAAGCAGTCGAGCGACTTCCGCGCGGCCTCGAGCGTCGGCGTCACCGCGCCTTCGAGCTGCGTGCACAGGCTCTCGGCGGCGCCGGCGCGCGTCGGCAGCGCCGCGGGCCGACGCTCCATCGCCCACGAGATCGCGGCCTCGAGGCGCGCGCTCGACAGCCCGCGCCTCGACAAGTACTCGGCGGCGCCCGCGCGGATCGCGCTGGTCACCGACTCTTCGCCGTCGCACGCGCCGAGCAGCACGACCGGGAGCTGATGCCCGGCGCGCCGCAGATCGCAGAGCACCTCGTGACCCGACACGCTGCCGAGCCGCTCGTCGAGCAGCAGCACGTCGTACGCGGTGCGCGCGAGCGCACGAAACGCCTCGTCGACCTGCGAGCACGGCGTGAACTCGACCGCGGAGACGCGCAGGTCACCGACGTGGATGCGGAGCACTTCGAGGTCGGCGGGATTGTCGTCGAGCGCGAGCAGGCGCAGAGGGCGTTGCGGCATGGCGATTTCGCTTCGGGGTCGTCGCCTGTTTCGACCGGCCGCGCGCGCGCGCTTGATGCGCTCCAGGGCCCGCCCGGCGGACGCAACCCGCGCGCGGGCCGCCCGGCCTGGCTCCGCGCTGGGCGCACGGCCGCGCGGGGCCGCCGCACGCCGTTCGCTCAGCGATCGACGTCGACGCGCGTGCTGTAGAGCACGTTTCCGTCACCCAGATCGGACACGTCGGGCGACACCAGCGCGTTGATCCCGACGCCCTCGGGCACGTCGACCGCGCGCGGCAGGCCGTCGACGCGCACGAGCCCGCGCGGCATGTCGGCGGTGCACGCGAGCACCAACGAGACCGTCGCGCGCTCGTTGTGCACGCGGACGCGCTCGCCCTCGCTCAACCCGCGCACGGCGGCGTCGTCGGGATGCATGAACACGCGCGGCGGCCCGTTGAGCGCGACGTGGCGCGGACTGTGGCTGTACGTCGAGTTGTGCGTGTAGCGCGAGGGCGCGGAGATCAGCCAGAACGCGCCGCGTTCGCTGCGCCCAGCGTCCTCGACGTACGTCGCGAGCGCGGGCTGGCCCGCGGCCCGCGCGGCGGCGCTCGAGAGCTCGATCTTGCCGCTCGGCGTGCCCCAGCCGCCGAGGCGTTCGCGCGACGGCGGCGTGACCTTCACCGGCTCGCCGCGGCGCAGGCGCTCGACGTCGGCGGCGGAGAGGCGCGAGCTCGACGCGGCGAACAGCTCCTCGCAGAGCCCTTCCTCGGTCACGTCCCACGTCTCGCGCGGGAGCCCGAGAGCGCGCGAGATCGCCGCGAACGCGCCGACGTTGCTCCTCGCCTCGCCGGGCGGCACGCAGGCCTTGCGCGCGTACTGCAGGTAACGATGGCCGTAGCTGCGGTACACGTCGGTCGCTTCGACGAACGTCGTCGCGGGCAGCACCACGTCCGCGCGCTCGGCGGTCTCGGTCAGGAACTGGTCGTGGACGACGACGAAGAGCTCGTCGCGCTCGAGCTCGCGCCGCACGCGCGCGGCGTCGGGACACGTCATCGCGGGGTTGTGGCCCCAGACGAAGAGCGCGTCGTAGCGACGGCTCTCGAGCTCCAACCCGAGCGCGACGTGCCGCACGGCGATCGGCGGCGAGCCGGTCGGTCGCAGGTCGGGCCGTTCGAGCGCGCCTTCGGCGAGGCTGAAGCTCGCGAAGCTCTCGTAGTGGACGCGCTCGGCGATGCCGAGCACGGCGGCGAGCGAACAGACCGCGCGCATCGACATCGCGCCGTGTCGCCGGCGCGTCCAGCCGACGCCGGTCTTGATCAACGGCCGTTCGGCGTCGAACAAGAGGCGCGCGAGCTCCTCGATCTGGTCGACGTGCAATCCGGTCGCGCGCGCGGCGCGCTCGACGTCGATCGACGCGAACACGTGCGCTTCGAACTCGTCGGCGCCGAGGCACTCGCGCGCGAGGAACGCGCGATCGGCATGGCCGCGCTCGAATGCGAGGCGCGCGAGCGCGAGCGCGAGCGCCGCGTCGCTGCCGGGGCGCAGGATCAGGCCCTCGCCGCCCCACTTCTCGAGCGCCTGCATCGTCTCGGTGCGATAGACGTCGATCGCGACGATCGGCACGCCCGCCTTCGCGAGCTTCTGGAGCTTGGGCTGTAGGTGTTGGACGGTGCGCGCGACGTCGGAGCCCCACAGCAGCACGAAGTCCGCGTCGACGACGCTCTCGAGATCCGGCCCGATCACCGCGCCGAGCACGCACTCGTAGCCGGCGGTCGCGGTGTTGTCGCAGAGCCCACCGTCGACCACCGCCGCGCCGAGCGCGTGCATCGCGCGCAGCGGGAACTTCTTGGCGACCAGGCCCATGTTGCCCGCGTACCACGCCGCGAGGATGCGCTCGCCCGGTACGCCGCGCAGTCGCTCGACGATGCGCGCGAGCGCGGCGTCCCACGTCGCGGGAACGAGCTCGCCACGCGCGTCGCGCAAGAGCGGCGTCGTCAACCGCGCGGGGCTCGCGACGACCTCGCCGTACAGCGACGTCTTCGCGCAGAGCACGCCGCGCGACCAGCCGTGCGCCGGATTGCCTTTCAGCCGGACGAACTTCCCACGCTCGTCGCTCTCGACGAGCACGCCGCAAGCATCGGGGCAATCGAGCGGACAGGTCGACGGGGTGAGCGCCATGACGAAATCGTAGCGCACGCCGAGGTGGAGCCGAGCGCGGCACGCTCCTACACTCGCGGCCCCGATGTGGAAAGCCGGCCTCGCCAGCGCGCTGCTCCTCCTCGCGGCGTGCGCCGAGTCGCCGCCGCCGGACCCGAACCGCATCGTCGCCGGCAACGCGGCGCAGGGCGAGCTCTACGCGCGCCAACGCTGCGTGATCTGCCACCAGATCGGCGACCGCGGCGGCAAGATCGGACCGGTGATCGGCGAGGCGATGAAGAAGGCGGTCGAGCGCTCGACGTCGTTCGAGGCGATCGTCGCGGACCTCGAGCGCACGAACCCCGAGCACCGCGAGGAGAAGCGCGCGAAGATCGATCCGATCCTCGCCGAACGCGACCCCGAGCGACGGCTGCGGCTCTGGCTCGCGACCTACCTCGGCGATCCGAGGTTCGAGAACCCGAGCAATCGCATGCAGGTGCTGCCGATGTCGCCAGAGGAGCGCGCGAACGTGCTCGCGTGGCTGCTGTCGCTGCGCTGACGGCCGCCGCCGCTCAGCGCGCCGCTCCGAGCGCGTCCAGCACCCGCGCGAGCTCGGCCGTGTAAGGCGAGTCGCCGCGCACCGCGATGTCCAAGACGGATGAGGCGCCGCGGACGCCCGGGACCTCGGACGCGCCGGCGGCCCCGGCGGCCCCGGCCGCGTCGAGCGCGAAGACGCGGTACGCGCGCTGGAACTCCGGCTCGGCGCGCAAGGCGCTCGCCCACGCCGCGCCGCGGTCCGAGCGCGGGAGCCAGATCCAGTCGGGTCGGCGCGTGCGCACGAGCTCGGCGGCGTCGAAACCCTCGCGCGCGATCCGCAGGTCGTGCGCGCCCGAGAGGTCGACGACCTGCGCGAGCGGCAGCGCGGCGCCGACTTCGCCCGCCGGCGCGCACGCGACGATCAGCCGGCCGCGCTCGAGGTCGTTCGGCGGCGGAGCGAGCGGCGCGAGCTCCGCGA
>JADLBP010000028.1 GCA_020847695.1 Planctomycetota bacterium | reverse complement strand
GGTGCATCGGTCGCGATCTACAAGGCGTGCGACCTCGCGAGCAAGCTCGCGCAAGCGGGCCACGGCGTGCGCGTGGTGCTGACGCCGCGCGCGGCGAAGCTCGTGAATCCGCAGCTCTTCGAGGCAGTCACCGGCGAGCCCGCGTCGGTCGACGAATTCGGTCCCGCGCGGCGCGGCTCGATGGATCACATCGAGCTCGCGAAGTGGGCCGAGCTGCTGCTGGTGGCGCCGGCGAGCGCCGGGCTGATCGCGCGCCTCGCGCACGGCCAAGCGGACGACCTCGCGTCGACGCTCGCGCTCGCGCTGCCCGCGAAGCGCCCGCGGCTGCTCGCTCCGGCGATGAATCCGACGATGCTCGAAGCTCGTCCGGTGCAGCGCAATCTCGCGCTGCTGCGCGAGGATGGTTGGCTCGTGCTCGAGCCCGCGGTCGGTCACACCGCCTGCGGCGACGACGGCAAGGGCCGTTTGCCGGAGCCCGCGGAGCTGGTCGCGGCCGTCGCGCGGGCGTTGCGGAGCTGAAGGAAGTCGCGCGCGCGGCGCGACTGCGCCGATCGGGGACTTGTCGGTTTCGTGCTCTCGCCCTACCGTCGTTCGCCTCATGGAAACGACGCCCGCGCTCAAGGAACAGCACCACCTCACGAGTCACGACAACCTGACGACGCTCCAGAGCCACATCCTGGCGGAGGAAGCGAAGTACCCGAACTCGACGGGCACGCTGTCGTGGATCCTGTCGGCGATGAGCTTCTCCGCGAAGATGATCGCGTCGAAGATCCGACGCGCGCGGTTGAACGACGTGCTCGGCTCGCTGGACTCCGACAACGTGCAGGGCGAGCGTCAGCAGAAGCTCGACGTGATCGCGAACGAGACGTTGTTGCGCTGTCTCGGCTCGCGCGCCGGCGTCGCGATCGTCGCGTCGGAAGAGAACGAAGAGCCGATCATGCTGCGCACGGAGACCGACGGCGACCGCAAGTACGTCGTGCTCTTCGACCCGCTCGACGGTTCGGCGAACCTCGATGCGTGCGGCGCGGTCGGCACCATCTTCTCGGTGTTGCGTCACGATCGGCGCGTCACGCCGGTCGAGCGCTCGGTGCTCCAACCGGGCGTCAAGCAGGTCGCCGCGGGCTACATCCTGTACGGTCCGTCGGTGGTGTTCGTGCTGACGACCGGAACGGGCGTCGACATGTTCGTGCTCGATCCGGCGATCGGCGCGTTCCTCAAGGTCGAGGAGAACCTGCGCATCCCGGCGAAGTCGAAGAACTACTCGATGAACGAAGGGAACCGGAAGTCGTTCCCGACCGGGTATCAGAACTACCTCGACTGGGCGCAGTCGAACGGGTACTCGAGCCGCTACGCCGGCGCGATGGTCGCCGACGTGCACCGGATCCTCTTGAAGGGCGGAGTGTTCCTGTATCCGCCGACGGCGAAGGCGCCGCAGGGCAAGTTGCGGTTGATGTACGAGGCCAACCCGATGTCGATGATCATCGAGCAAGCGGGCGGCAAGTCCTTCGCGGGCAAGCAACGGATCCTCGACATCCAGCCCGAGGACCTGCACCAACGCACCAGCGTGATCATGGGCTCGCCCGACGAGGTCGATCACGTGCTCGCGCAGCTGTGAGCCGCGGTGCCGCCGTCGGTTGACGTTCCGCTGACTCGCGCGGTACGCAAGTTCGACGGCGCGCGGGCGCGCCCGAGGCGCTTGACGTCGGTTTGACTCGCGCGGAACGGCGCACGCTCGGCGACGACGGTTAGCGTGAGCGAGTGCTCACGATCACGCTTCGCATCGCACGTGTCGTTTCCCTCTCCGCGTGTCTCGCCGCGCTCGCGCGCGCGTCGGTCGGCGGCGACGAGAGCGCGTGGCGCGAAGCGAGCGACACAATCGCCAAACGTCGGGTTGGTCAGGTCAAGCCGAGAGGTGCTCTCAATGCTCGCGTAATCCACGGCTCGGACGATCGTTTCCAGTTCTCCGCGACGTCTTGTGGGTCGTTCGAGGCATCCACGGCAGCTTCTCTCGGGAACGGACTGGGGGGAGCCCTCAGGGAGCACTGCGAGGAGCGGCCCCGTCGGTGCAGTTCCCGGCCTTCCGGACTCGGACTCCCCAGGAAGGCGTCGAACCGGAACTGCGCCTCGAGGCGACCCGAAGCATGTCCACAGTTCTCGTCGGGCCCCGAAACCGCCGAAAGGCTATCCAGGACCGCCAAACCACCGGTTCAGCGTCGACCTAGCGCCCGGGCCACCCCAAACTGCTGGAGGAGAGCCGGAGTCGCAGGTCTGGTTCGCAACGAGCCCAACTGCGCCTCGATGTGGGATCGTCGTGCGCTGGTTGTCGTGAGTCACTCGCTGATCTGTCTCGCGAAACGGTCCGACCGCCAACTTCTCACAATGTCGTACGCCGCGGTCATCGGCCTTCGGCACGCGGCCCCCGTCGTTCCTGAGTCTTCGTTTGCCTTGTCGCCAAAGGGGGGGGTAACCTACCGACCCGGAGTTCAAGGTAGGTTCCAATCGCAGGGCCACGGAATTCCGTTGAGGAACCCGTTTGAGGAGCAAAGTCATGCGCCTGCGCGTCGTTTGCCTTGCATTCGCATTCGTGGCGTCTTCGGTTGCGGCGACCCCGATTTCGATCGCTGCCGACGCCTGCAACATGAAAGCCCGGAAGCCGGCGGGCGGTGGCGTCGAATTCACCTGTGCGGGCGCATGCGAGTTGGGCTCGAACTGCTCGTTGAAAGACTGGACGCTGCCTAGCGGCGCCCACTACAAAGAATGTGACTGCGGCGACTACATCACCGATGCGCCGTGCGGCGCCGTCGTCGATCAACAGCCATCCGGATCGTGGACGGTCGACTGCTACGGTCCTGAGGCATGCCCACTTTCGCCAACGTGCATTTCCTCGATTCCAATCACCGGCACTTGGGTGGCGCTCTGCAAGTGCGCTAACTACTAGTCGACCGAGTTGCAGGGGCGATGCGCGGACGCTGGCTCCTGCACGTTTCTGAAGCCGCCCGATTTCCGATGTCCGTCCAGGTACAACGCACTCAACCATGAAGCGCGCAGGTATTGCATTCGTCATCTTGGTCGGAGCGATTGGGGCCTATTGGGCGTATCTGGTCAGGTCGGTCCCGAAGGATACCAGCCCACCCCCAAGGTCCGAATCGAGCGCGACCGAAGCGGCCGCGACCCCGCGCAAGCTGAGCGCCGCACCAACGTTCAATACGGACCCCACGAATGGTCGTCTGGCGACGGGCGCTGGCGTGGAACTGGACTCCGCAACGCTGACGGTCGTCGACGAGGCGGGACTGCCCGTGGTTCACGCCGCGTGCGCCATTTGCCCGTCCGAGTGCCGCTCGCTATCGGTCTCGTCGACATCCATCGTGGGGTGGACCGACCTTGACGGCAAGCTCGTGCTGCGAAACGCGTGGGTTCGCGGTCATTCGTCGGAGACATTGAGCGTTCTTCACACCCAATATCGACCCGCGACGGTAGCCGCCATCGATCTGCTCGACGGAACGGAGGCCGTCACATTGACATCCGGCTTCGCCTTTCATGTGCGATGCGTCGATCTCGACGGAATGCCTGTGGTCGGAGCACTTGTCGTCGCATCGGCAAGTGAGTTCGACGCCGCAAACGAGATCGAGAGTCCGTCGCCAACACTACCTGGCCCGAACTCCGCGTCCCGGATTATCACGGCGAGGTCCGGCGAGGACGGCATCGCAGTGATTTCCGGCATGGACGAGGGACGCTACGGAGTGGCCGCTTTCGACGAGACTCGAGCTGTGGTGTCCACAGAGGACGACGAGACACAGTTCGACGTGCCGCTTCGACAGGAGACAACGTATGTCTTCGGTTCGATCGTCGCGCTCGTCGCTCAATTCGAAAGCGATTCCGTGGCCACTTGGCAAGGAGGCGTCGGAGCCGGGTACAAGAACGACGGACTGGCACAGGCACCCGTGGCGCGCTGGCGGGAGCGACTGACGTCTCGCTATCCTGATTGCGCAGTCGTTGTCGCCGCACGAACCAAGGTGGTCGCACGCGACGCGTGGAGCCTAGTCGTGGTGTTCGCGCATCACGAACGGCAGACCTACGCGGTAGAGCCGATCCCGGTTACTGAACTCGACGGACCAGTTTCCATCCACCCCTCCGGTGCGCCCGTTGCGGAGTTGCCGACCGCGGAGGTGATTGTGCTGGATGCCGGCGGCCGGCCGGTTTCGATACCGGGCTTCTACCTGCAGTCGAAAGAACCTGGACAGACCGCTCGCTACGAAATGGAGCCGGACAAGCCGTGTCAGTTGCCCGCGGGCGAGTACAGGCTGAAGAGCTCGAACCGACTGGTCTCGCTCAGTTTGAATTCAGACGCTGTCCGCGTGCCGGGAGCCAACACGCTATCGCTCCGCGCAAACTTCCGAGAGTGCAACGTGTGGTTCCTCGATGCATCGGGTGTCAGGCTAGAGTCGGTGCAAGTTCAGATCGACGCTGCCGGCGTCGGTTCGACGCACACGTACTTCACGCCGTCCGGCGCGCCGCTGCACGTTTGGTTGCCTGTTGGAACGTGCGTGGTCCGAATCGATGCCTCTGACGGTGTGCCGATGGAGCGCAGTTTCGAAGTGGTAGCCTTGGCGTCGCAGGCGCCCCAGGACGTTGTCCTGCGCTGAGAATCGAAGGCCACGTCGCTAGGCGGCCGAGCGTGAACCTCCGGTGAAGACTGCCGGGCGTGTGGGTGTTCGCGGCGATTCTGAGAGCGCGAAAGCGCCGAACGGTATGCGCGGTCGACGGCGCGCGAACGCCGCGAGCCAACTGGGCGCCGAGCGCTCCCTGCGCGACTCCACGTCGGAGCCCCGCGCCGGTGACGTTCCGTTGACTTGCGCGGTACGCAAGTTCGACGGCGCGCGGGCGCGCCGGAGGCGCTTGACGTCGGTTTGACTCGCGCGGAACGGCGCACGCTCGGCGACGACGGTTAGCGTGAGCGCGTGCTCACGATCACGCTTCGCATCGCACGTGTCGTTTCCCTCTGCGCATGTCTCGCCGCGCTCGCGCGCGCGTCGGTCGGCGGCGACGAGCCGTTGCAACTCGCGCTCGCGAAGACCGAAAGCGCCGCGGCGGCGTTTCCGGCCGAAGACGAGCTGTGGAGCGAGCTCCAGCCCGGCGTGGCGAGTCTGCTGCAGCGCACCCGCGGCGCGCTCGACGCGGGGCGGCCCGAGCTCGCGCTGCTGACGTACTCGTACGCGTTCGAGAACGTCCGCGCGATGAGCTTCGTGCGCGAGCACGCGGCCGCGCGCACCGATCTCGCCGAGCTCGAGAAGCTCTGGACCGCGTCGGGCGCGACGTTCGGCCCCGCGCGTGCCGCCGAGCTGCGCGCGCGTTCGGCCTCGATCCGTCCTGCGATCGCCCGCGCGCTCGCGGAAGCGGCGCTGTTCAAGGCGGACGTCTTCCGCAACGCGAGCCTCGATTACGCGAAGAGCACGACGCCGGAGTCCGGGCTCTACTACCTCGGCAGCGCGTACGCGGAGCACGAGCTCTTCGAGCTCTGCGCGAGTCTCGCGCCGTCCGCGGACGCGCCAAACACGTCTCCGACCGCTCCGTCGTCGGCGTCCCCGGCCGGACTCGGCAACGCCGCGGCGCTCGCGGCGCCGCCAGTGCGCTCGCTGCGAGCGGAGCTCGACCGCCTCGACGGCGCGTTGCTCGCGCTCTACCGCCCGCCGCTGTCGATCGAGCGCCATGCCGAGTTCATCGCAGCCGCCGGCACGCTCAAGGAGGCGCGCGAGCTCGACGACGCCGGGCTCTTCCACGGCGCGTTGCTGCGATTCCTCCAAGCCGAGCAACGCTTCGCGGGCTTGACCGACCTCTCGAAGACGACGGCGGCGCAACTCGAGTCGAGCCTGACGAGTTTCGGGGCGCGCACGCGCGAGCTCGCGTTCGATCACGGCATCGCGCTCGCGTTCGAGCAGCGCGCGGCGGAGTCGCTCGCGAGCGGCTCGCTCGAAGTCGCGGCGATGGCGTCGGCCGCGCTCGCGCCCTACCTCGACGTCTGGGCGACGCCGGCGGTCGCGACGCCCGCGCCGCGCGTCGACGTGGTCGTGACGTTGGTGCGCTGGCCCTACACATGAAACCTCTCCGATCCAGCAGGTCTGCTGGCGAAGAGCGTGGTGGCGGAGTTCGGTGGGCGAGTGCGGTTCGTGTCGGAGGACTACGGCAACTCGGAGGTCGCGCGGCGCTTCGGCGTCACGCGCTACCCGGCGTTGTTCGTCGACGACGTGCTGGTCGCGAAGCCGAAGGACTTCGGGTTCTACGGCCGTGGTGAAGGCGAGGGCGACGGTCGCTACACGCCGTTCCAGTCCGCGGAGAGTCACGCGCGGCTCCAGGACGACCTGAGGCGCGTGCTGAAGCTCGCGCTCGCGGGAGAGGCGGTGCCCGGCGCGAAGTCGGGCGAGCCCGCGGCGCTCGCGACCGAGCCCGCGATCCTCCCCGAGTTCGAGCTCCGCGACCTCGCGGGCTCCAGAGTCGAGCGAGCCGAGCTCGCCGGCAAGGTCGTCGTCGTCGAGTTCTGGGCGACGTGGTGTCCGCCGTGCCGGACGACGCTGCGGTTCCTCGACGGGTTGCGCGCCGAGTTCGGCGAGCGCGTCGTCGTGCTCGCCGCCGCGGTCGAGTCCGACGAGGCCGACGTGCGCGCGTTCGCCGCCGACCTGCCGAGGCTGCGGTTCGGGCTCGCGACGCCGGAGCTCGCGCGTCGGTTCGGCGATGTCAGCGCGTTGCCGACGCTGCATCTGTTCGGGCCGGACGGGCGGCGGCTCCTGTCCCGTTACGGCGCGGCGCCGACCGCGCACTCCGAGGTCGAGGCGGCGGTTCGGGCGGCGCTGGGCGGGCGCTGAGTTCGCACCGAGCGCCCTGGCCCCGGCAACGGCTCGGTGCGGATCGCCCCGGGGCGCCTGGTACGGGTCGAGACGCCTCTTCGGACGGTCTCCGGGCTCCTCGGCGGCTTCCTAACCTGTTTTAGGTCAGGTGGTTACCGCTGGCGCCTCCCGAGGACTCCTCTGCGTCTCCCAGAGCCCGCCCGGGCGGCCGCTCGGGTCCTCGGCCGCGCGGATCGCCGGTGGCTGGCGCGCAGCGTCGCTCGACGAGCTCGGCACCGCTCGGCCCTGTCGCCCGAGAGCGCGGCAGGGCCGACGTCCCACCGGGCGACCGCCACGCCTGCCGACCGAGCCTCGCGGTCGGCGCCCGGCGTCGACGCTCCGCGCCGCGCGGCGTTCGGCGCCCGGGCGCTGCCGAGTATGCTCCGCCGAGCTTGGGACCGAAGACGCGAGCGCGGGCCGGCCGGGGGCCGAGGGTCGTGATCACCGCCGGGCCGACGCGGGAGTACATCGATCCGGTCCGGTTCCTGACCAACGAGTCGAGCGGGCGCATGGGGTTCGCGCTCGCCGCCGCCGCGGCCGAGCTCGGCTGCGAGGTCACGCTGATCGCGGGACCGGTCGCGCTCGCGACGCCGCGCGGCGTCGAACGTGTCGATGTCGTCAGCGCACGCGAGATGCTCGACGCGACGCGACGTGCGTTCGCTCGCGCCGACGCGCTGATCATGGCGGCCGCGGTCGCCGACTTCCGTCCGACGCGTCGACTCGCCGGGAAGTGGCGTGCGAAGGATCGCGGAGGGAAGCGCGTGCGCCTTGAAGGGACTAGGAATCCCGATAGCGTCGCGAGCGTCGCAAGACGACGGGGCCGACGCGTGGCGATCGGCTTCGCGTTGGAGACCGCTGACGGCGAGCGCCGCGCGCGGAAGAAGCTCGAGAGGAAGGGGCTCGACTACATCGTCTTGAACGACGAGAGCGCCCTGAATGCTCGGACGACGACCGTGACCGTGCTCGATGCGCGCGGCGGCATGCGACGGATCCGAAACCAGACCAAGGAACGCGTGGCGCGCGAGCTCGTCGAGCTCCTGCTCGCCGCGCGTCGCACGCCGTAACGTCCGCGACTCGTCGCGCACGGAGGAGACAGACGATCGATGGCGCAGGCCGGAACGCGCAAGCGTGAAGGCAAGAGCGCGAAGAAGCAGGGCTTCTTCGCGCGGCTCGGCCTCGTCG
>JADLBP010000027.1 GCA_020847695.1 Planctomycetota bacterium | reverse complement strand
CCGCATGACGCCCCGCATCCTGATCTTCGCCGGCAGCACCCGCACCGACTCCTGGAACAAGAAGCTCGCGCGCTCCGCAGCCGAGATCGCGAGTGCCGCGGGCGCGGAAGCGACGTGCATCGACCTGCGCGAGCTCGAACTGCCGCTCTACGACGGCGACCTCGAAGCCCGCGACGGGTTGCCGGCGGGCGCGAAGCGCTTGAAGGAGCTGATGAAGGCGCATCACGCGTTCTTGATCGCGTCGCCCGAGTACAACAGCTCGATCACCGCGGTGTTGAAGAACGCGATCGACTGGGCGTCGCGCGCCGAGAAGGACGAGAAGGCGCTCGCCGCGTTCCAGGGCAAGCTCGCGTTGCTCGTCGCCGCGTCGCCGGGCGCGCTCGGCGGCTTGCGCGGGCTGGTGCACCTGCGCGCGATCCTCTCGAACCTCGGCGTGCTCGTGCTCCCGGAGCAACTCGCGGTGTCGAAGGCGCACGAAGCGTTCGACGAACGAGGACGTCTCAAGGACGAAAAGCAGCGCGCGACGCTCGAGCGTCACATCGCGGCGTTGATCGCGACGGCGGCGAAGTTGCACGGCTGAGCCTTTCCCGATCCGTGCACGACGAACGGATCGTCATCACGCTTCGCGAATCGAGATCCCACGGCGAGGCGGACGCGCGATAGGTTGAGCGCGCGAACTTCGCGCGGGTACTGCAGGCGTGCTCCTTCGTCCGAGCGCGGCGCGTGCGAAGTCGCTGAACTCTCGAAGGAGACGGAAGATGCGCTTTGGACCGACCGCTTGTGCTTCGTGGATCCTCGCCTCCGCTTCGTTCGCGCAGTTGACGGTCGTCGCGACCGATCCGCTGCTGAACGCGAGCCATCAACCGGCGAACAAGTCGATCGCGATCGACTTCGACCGAGCCGTCGCGAGCGCGTCGCTCTCGAGTTTCGTCGTCTACGGACACACCAGCGGCACGATCGAAGGCAGCTTCGCGCTCGAGAACGGCGGCCTGCGCGTGCGCTTCACGCCGGTCGAGCCGTTCTTCGCGGGCGAGCTGATCGACGTCGTGCTCGACGAGAAGCTGCAGGCGCAGGACGGCTCGTTCCTGCGCACGCAGGGCTACACGCTCAACTTCCGCGTCGCCACGGCGAGCGCGCCGATGACGTTCACGCCGCTCGCGACGTGGGACGTCGATCCGTCGCAGTTCGCGCGCATCTACGGCGGCCAGACCGCGGACCTCAACGACGACGACTTCAGCGACCTCGCGATCGTCTGCGAGAACAGCTCCGACGTGCGCGTGTTCATGTCGAACCACGATGGCACCGGCTCGTTCGGTCCGTTGTTCCAGGGCACCGCGTATCCGGTCGGCAACACGCCGAGCCCGAACGAGAACGCGGACTTCGACGGCGACGGCTTCATCGACATCGTCACGTGCGAGTCGGTCAGCAATTCGGTCTCGGTGCTGCTCGGCAACGGCGACGGCACGTTCCAAGCGGCGACGACGTACTCGGTGCTCGCGCCGTCGCACGGGCTCGCCGTGCTCGACGTCGACGGTGACGGCGACATCGACATCGCTGCGAGCGGCAACGACGAGGTCCAGGTGCGAGTCAACGCCGGCAACGGCACGTTCCCGACGCTGCTGTCGATTCCGACGTCGGTGCAGACGGACTACGCGCTCGCCGCCGCCGACATGAACAACGACGGCATCACCGACTTGGTGGTCGGCAGCACGTCGGGCCAAGTCGTCGTGCTGCTCTCGAACGGCGACGGCACGTTCGTCGAGCAAGCGGTGCAGTCCGCCGGTGGACACGGCTGGATGATCCAACTCGGCGACCTCAACGGCGACCGCAAGATCGACGTCTCGGTCGCGAACGGCGGCAATGCGCACGGCTCGATCCTGCTGGGCAACGGCAACGGCTCGCTCCAAACGGCCGTCTCGACGAGCAACGTCGGTCACATGCCGGCGACCGATCTCGGCGACCTCGACGGCGACGGGGACCTCGATTGGGTGCTCTCGAGCTTCGGCGCCGGCGTCTACCAGATCTGGCGCAACGACGGCGCGGCGAACTTCACGCTCGCGCAGACGATTCCCGCGGTGTCGAACCCGGCGTGCGCGGCGCTCTTCGACATCGACGGCGACCGGGACCTCGACATCGCGTTGCTCGACGAGATCGGTGACGTGATCACGATCGTCGAAAACGGCGCGCAGGATCAGCAGACGTTCTGCTACGGCACGAGCACCGCGTGCCCGTGCGGCAACGCGGGCGACGGTGGTCACGGCTGCGAGAACTCGGGCTCGACCGGCGGCGCGTTGCTCCTGCCGCAAGGTCTCGCCGACGTCGGCAGCGACTCGCTCGTGCTCAACGTCACCGGACTGCCGACCAACACGACGCTGGTGTTCATGCAGAGCGCGACGCAAGCGGGCGGCGGACTCGGACTGCCGTTCGGCGACGGCCTGCTCTGCGTCGGTTCGCCGATCAAGCGGCTGGCGACCAAGGCCGGCAACGGCGGAGCGCAGAGCTTCGGCTCCGGCATCGGCAGCGACCCGAAGATCTCGGTCGCCGGCCTGATCCCGCCCGCGGGCGGCACCTTCTACTACCAAGTCTGGTATCGCAACAACGCGAGCTTCTGCACCGCCGCGACGTCGAACCTGTCGAACGGCGTGCGGCTCGTCTGGACGCCCTGAGCGCGCGGCGTCGAGCGTCTCGCGGCGGGCGCGAGACGCGGCTCGCGACGAACTCCAGCCCAACTCCTCGCGCGCGGCGACAGCGTTCGTCGTCGCGCGCGAGCGCCGGCTAGCTCCGCGCCGCGGCGAGGATCTCCTCGTCGCGCAGCAGGCCCTTCGCGTTCTTCGCGACGGCGAGCACGGCGTCGACCGCCTTGTCGGTCGCGGCGATGCCGCGCTTCTCGAGGTACCAGATCACGTTCGACTTGCCGGACATCGGGCCGATCTTGATCACCTGCTCGAGGCCGACCATGTCGGCGGGCACGCCGGAGTAGACGCGGTTGGCGAGCCAGTGGTCGCCCTTCTTGAACGCCTTGATCACCGCGGCGGCGTGGACCCCGGTGCCGGTCTCGAACGCATCCGAACCGAAGACGGAGTAGTTGGAGGGCAGCGGCACGCCGATCACCTTGTGCGCGAGCTTCACGTACTCGCCGAGGTGCGTCAGGTCGTTGTCGATCCAGCCGAGCAGCCGCAGGTTGACGAGCAACAGGTCCATCTCGGTGTTGCCCGCGCGCTCGCCGACGCCGAGTGCGCACGCGTGGACGCGCGACGCGCCGGCGCGCAGCGCGGCGAGCGAATTGATCAGGCCGAGCCCGCGATCGCGGTGCCCGTGCCAGTCGATGCCGACGTCGGCGCCGCTCTCCGCGACGATCTCCTTGACGAAGCCGATCAGCGCGCGCACGCCGTCCGGAGTCACGTGCCCGCAGGTGTCGCAGACGCAGATCCGAGTCGCTCCGGCCTCGATCGCGGTCGAATAGAGCGCGCGGACGTCCTCGGGCTTCGCGCGGGTCGTGTCCTCGGTCACGAACATGCACGGCAAGCCGTTCTTGACCGCGAAGGACACCGAGTCGCGGACCAGGCCGAGCATCTTCTCCATCTCCCAGCCCTCCGCGAACTGGCGGATCGGGGACGAGCCGATGAACGCGCACACCTCGATCGGCTCGCCGGTCGCTTGGGCGATGTCGACCACCGGCGCGATGTCGCTGACCAGCGTGCGGCAGGCGACGTTGGCCTTGATCTTCAGGCCCTTCATCTCCTTGACGAGCTTCGCGATGTGGTGACGCGCCTGGTCGCCGGCGCCGGGCAGGCCGACGTCGGCGGTCTGGATCCCGAGCTGATCCATCAGGTGGATCAACCGGATCTTGTCGCTGAGCTCCGGGTTGCGCGCCGACGGACTCTGCAGGCCGTCGCGCAGGGTCTCGTCGTCGAACTGGATCGCGGTCGGGCGCGGCGGGACGGTGCCGGCGGTGTTCCAGTCGTAGATCAGATCGTCGTGGTTCAGGTTGGACATGGCCGGTCTCGCTGCTCGGGCGCGCGTGGGGAGCGACTATCATAGGGAACGGTTCCACCCTCGTGATCGCTCCCATCGTGATGAAGTTCGGCGGCGCCGCGCTCGGCGACGGCGCGCGCGTGCGCCAGGCGGCCCGGCTGGTCGCGGAACGACGCGCGGAGCGGCCGATCGTCGTCGTCTCGGCGGCGTCCGGAGTCACCGATCTGCTCGAGCGCGCGGCTCGGGACGCCGCGGCCGGCATCGTCGACGCGCGGACGATTCGCCTGCGCCATCGCGGATTGCTGTCGCAGCTCGGGCTCGAGCCCGAGCTCCTGAACCGCCTGTTGACCGAGCTCGGGTTCGTGCTCGACGCGGTGCGTACGAAAGGCCGGCTCGAACCGCGCGAGCGCGACGTGATCCTCTCCTTCGGCGAGCGGATGAGCGCGCGCGTCTTCGCTCCGGTGCTGCGCCGCGAGGGCGTCGAGGCGTCGCCGGTCGACGCGTTCGATCTCGGGTTGACCAGCGACTCGAACTACGGGCGCGCGAGGCCGCTGCCCGCCGCGACGTCGGCGATGGCGCGGGCGCTCGCTTCGATCCCGGGCGTGCCGGTGGTCACCGGGTTCCTCGCGATCGATCCGCAGGGCGATCTGACGACGCTCGGCCGCAACGGCTCGGACTTGACCGCGGCGCTGGTCGGCGAATCGGTGCGCGCGAAGGAAGTCCAGTTCTGGAAGACCGTCGACGGCGTGATGACCGCCGATCCGAAGGTGGTGCCGAGCGCGCGCGCCGTCGAGAACCTGAGCTGGCGCGAAGCGGCGCTGCTCGGTTTCTTCGGCGCGAAGGTGCTCTTCCCCGAAGCGCTCGAGCCGCTCGAGCGAGCGCGGATCGCCGCGCGCGTGTGCTCGGTCGATCGCGCGAGCGAGCCCGGCACCCGAGTCGACGCGGGCACGTCGAGCGACGGGCCGAGAGCAATCGCGTGCCGCCGGCGAGTCGTGCGCGTCGCGGTCGAGCTCGGCGGGCTCGAGGCGCGCGCGGAACGACGCTCGCGCTTCCTCGCGGCGCTCGCGGACGCCCAGCTCGAGCTCTACGCGCTCGACGAAGGCCCCGACGAGCTCGTCGGCGTCGTCGGCGAGAGCGAAGAGCTCGCCGCCGTGCTGCAGAACGCCCGCGCGCGCGCTTCGATCACCCGCGACCTCGCGTTGGTGACGCTGGTCGGCCGAGCGGCGCCGGAGCTCGAAACGCTCCCCGTGCGCGCCGCGTGGGTGCGCCCGGAGAGCGTTTCGCTGCTGGTCGACGAGGCGGAGCTCGAACGCACGGCGCGCGAGCTCCACGCGCGCTGCTTCGAAGCGAGCGCGCCGAGCCTCGCCTGATCAGACCTTCTTCGCGCCCTTCTTCGGCGGCGCCGCCGCGCTCTTCTTGGCGGGGGTCTTCGCGACGGCCTTGGTCACGACCTTGTCGGTCTTCGAGGCCTTGCGCAGGTCGACGGCGGGCGCCTTCGCGACGGACGGGAGGCTGCCGAGCTTGCCTTGCTTGGTTTGGACGGCGGAGAGCTTCTTGCCCTTCGAGCTGCTGACGGGGGTGCGCTTGACCATGGGATCTTTCGATTCGAACGCTGGGGGGAGCGCGACCGACATGGCCGCGCCGGCGCGAAGCCTACGCTCTGCGCGCCGCGCTCCCGCACACCGAATCGAGAGTCGACCACGCTTGTCCGCGTTCGGCGTCGCGCGTTCGACGTGCTCGCGAGCGAGCGTTCGACGCGTTCGCGAGCACCCGCGAGCCGCGCGCGTCGACCTCAACCGCGCAGCAACTTGAACGCGATGCGCGGACCGAGGCCCTCCTTGTAGGCGAGCGAGATCCAGAGCAACGCCATCGGTTCGAGCAGCCGCGCGCGAGAGAGCGGGCCGCAATCCAGCATGTCGAATCCGAGCTCGTGCCCGAGCTTAGAGACGACGTCCTTGACGCCGCGATCGTCGCCGCAGAACAGCATGCTCGCCGTCTGGCCCGCGAAAGCCGGTTGGGCGAAGTTCTGCGCGCCGAGCGAGTTGAAGCACTTCACGACGCGCGCGCCGGCCGCCCAGTGCGCGACCTGCTCGCCCCCAGATGTCGTGTGACCGATCGTCAGCCCCGAGAGGTCGTCCTCGAGCGGATTGGTGCAGTCGATCAGGATCTTGCCGGTCAGATCGCCGCACGCCGCGAGCGTCTCGTGCGCGGCTCGCCACGGCGTCGCGAGCACGAGCACCTGCGCGAACTGCGCGGCCTCGTGCACGGTCGCGGACCGACCGCCGCCCTTCGTCGGCGCGCGCGGATCGCGGCGGCCGAAGACGACTTCGTGACCGCGCGCGGACCAGAGCTCGCCGAGCGTGCCGCCGACGTTGCCCGAACCGAGGATGCCGATCTTCATGTGCGACCTCCGAGGGCGCGAACGCCCGAGGTGGGAAACGGAGGCGAGCGTTGCGCTCACGCCGACGATCGCGTCGGGCTCCTCCAGCGCTCGAAGCTAGTCCGTTTCATGCGGAGCGTCCCTGACGCGCTCTGCGTACACCGGTGCCGCGGAGGGCGCACGCACGCCGATTTCGCGGCTCCCGCGCGGCGGCGCGGGCGGATACGCTCCGCCACCGTGATGATCGCGAGCCTCGCTCTTTGCGTTTCGAGCGTCCTTCCCGCGGAGCCGAGCGATCCCAGCGTCGCCGGCGAGGTGCGCATCGCGCGCGCCGGTTGCATCAACTGCCACGCCGGCGCGTCGATGGCGCGCGAGCCCGCGCCCGAGCTCGGCCAAGTCGGACGCAGGCTCGAACCGAGCTTCCTGCGCGCGTGGCTCGCGTCGCCCGAGCGCGTCAAGCCCGGCACCGCGATGCCCGATGTGCTCGCGACGTTGCCGGGGGCCGAGCGAGAAGGCGCGATCGACGAGCTCGTGCACTTCCTCGTCTCGCGCGGCGGGCCGTTCGACGCCGAGCCGAGCTCGTTCGACGCCGCGGAGCTCGAGCGCGGACGCCAGCTCTACCACTCGGTCGGTTGCGTGCCGTGTCACGCGCCGCAGGAAGCGGTCGACGACCTCGCGGTGCCGCTCTGGGATCTCGCGCTCGACTCCGCGCTCGCGCCGCACGTCGCGACCTCGTTCCCCGATCCGGCGCGGAAATGGCGGGTCGACGAGCTCGCGGCGTTCCTGCGCGAGCCGCTCGCGCTCCATCCCGCGGGCCGGATGCCGTCGCTCGCGCTCGATGCGGGCGAAGCGCGCGCGATCGCGACGTACCTGTCGCGCTCTGCGATCGCCGCGATCGTCGAGGAGCCCGGTTGGCGCTTCGAGTACTTCGAGCAGTCGTTCGCGCACGCCTCGCGCGGCTTCGACGGCGCGCCGCGGGTGCGTTCCGGCGTCGTCGCGGGCCTCGAGGAGGTTCTCGAGCTCCCTGGGCGCGCCGAGGACGGATTCGCGTTCCAGCTGAGCGGGCTGGTCGAGGTCGTCGACGCCGGGTTGCATCGTTTCGCGCTGCGGTCGGACGACGGCTCGAAGCTGTGGATCGACGGCAAGTTGGTGATCGACAACGACGGCCCGCACGCGCCCGAGACGAAGAGCGCCGAGCTCTGGCTCGCGAAGGGCAGGCACGAGCTGTGCGTCGCGTACTTCGAGATCGCGGGCGGCCAAGAGCTCGGGCTGAAGTGGAAGACGCCGCGCGGCGAGGAGGAATCGCTGTCGTCGTCGCGCGTCGCGCATTGGAGCCTCTCGCCCGCGCCGAGGAGCGCGGCGCCGTTCGCGGTCGACGCCGCGAAGGCCGAGCGCGGGCGTGCGCGCTTCGGAGCGCTCGGTTGCGTGCGCTGTCACGAGCTCGAAGGCGTCGTCGATCCGCTGCCGAAACCCGGCGACCTCTCGCGGATCGCGACGCACGCCGACCGCGGGTGTCTGGCCGACCTGCCGCCAGCGAACGTGCCGCGCTACGCGTTCGATGCCGCCGCGCGCGGCGAGGTGCGGGCGGCGCTCGGGCTCTGCGGCGATCCGCAGCGCGCGCACGACGCGCATCGGCGTGTCGCCGTGCTGCTCGCCGACGCGAACTGCTACGCCTGTCACCGCCGCGACGGCGTCGGCGGGCCCGACGAAGCGACGCAGGGTTACTTCGAAGCGCTGGTCGACGCCGACCTCGGCAACGAGGGCCGTTTTCCGCCGGCGCTCGACGGCGTCGGCGCGAAGCTGCACGTCGCGTGGCTCGAGAAGGTGCTCGCCGGTCGCGGCGTCGAACGTCCTTACCTCGCGGCGCGGATGCCGGTGTTCGGCGAACGGCGCGTGATCGAGCTCCCGCGGCTCTTCGCCGAGCTCGACGCCGGCGGCGCCGAGCCGAAGTCGATCGCGTTCGACGAGCCGCTCGCGGAGCTCGGGCGACAGCTCGCCGGCGACAAGGGGCTCGCGTGCATCCAATGCCACTCGTTCAACGGCACGCGATCGCTCGGCATCCCCGCGGTCGACCTCGGTCACGTCGTCGAGCGGATCCGGCCGGAGTGGTTCGAGAAGCTGCTCTACGATCCGAAGTCGGTCGGCATGAACTCGCGCATGTCGACGTTCTGGGTCGAGGACGCCGGCAAGCTCGTCAGCCCGGTCAAGGACGTGCTCGACGCCGATCCGCGCCGCCAGATCGAAGCGCTGTGGCAATACGTGTCGCTCGGCCGCGCGATGCCGTTGCCCGACGGCTTGGTGGTGTCGAAGAGCGAGTACGAAGTCGAGGTCGGACGCGAGCCGCGAATGGTCGGCGTGTTCTTCGATGGAGCGAGCCCGCGGACGATGCTGGTCGGTTTCCCCGAGCGCACGCACATCGCGTTCGACGTCGAGCACTCGTGTCTCGTCGCCGCGTGGCGCGGTCACTTCTTCAGCGGCGAAGGGACGTGGCTCGGCCGCGCGGGCGGGCTCGAGAAGCCGCAGGGTGAGAGCGTGATCGAGTTCGAGCGGGCGCCGCCGTTCGCCATGCTCGCGAACGCGACCGATCCGTGGCCGACGACTCCGGGCCGCGACGCGGGCTACCGCGCGCTCGGTTGGAAGCGCGACGCTCGTGGACGACCGATCTTCCGCTACGCGCTCGGCGACATCGAGATCGAGGAGCTCGACTATCCGTTGCTGTCGCCCGGTTCCGCGAGATTGCGGCGAGCGTTCACGTTGCGCGCGCCGCGCGCCGTCGATGGACTGCGCTTCCAGTTGATCGCCGGAGAGTCGCTGATGGCCGATGCGAATGGGAACTACTCGAACGCTTCGCACCGCGCTCGCGTCGTCGCGCCCGAAGTCGACGCCGAGTGGGGCGGCTCCACGCGCGGCGACATACGAGTCCCTGTTCGTTTCGAGCGCGACGGCGCGGAGTACGTCGCGCGCTTCGAGGTGGAGGTGTCGTGGTGATCGCGCTCTTCCTCACGCTCGCGCTGCAAGGCGCTACCCGGGACAGCGAGGCGTTCTACTACCGCGCGGAGCCGCTCGAGCCGCCGCCCGGCGTCGTGCTCGAGGTCAGCGGCATCACGACATTGCCCGACGGTCGGCCGATGGTCTGCACGCGTCGCGGTCAGGTCTTCATCGTCGAGGACGCGTACGGCGCGCACCCGAGCTTCGAGCTCTTCGTCGAAGGGCTGCAAGAGCCGATGGGGCTCTTGCCGCACGACGGTTGGATCTACGTCACCCAGCGCGGCGAGCTCTCGCGCATGCGCGACGTCGACGGCGACGATCGCATGGACGAGCTCGAGACCGTGTGCGACGCGTGGCCGATCAGCGGCAACTACCACGAGTACAACTTCGGGCCGGTGCTCGCGGACGACGGCAACTTCTGGATCACCACCAACAAGCCGTTCGGTGACGAGCCCTTCGGTCGCGCGAAGTGGCGCGGGTTCGCGCTGGGCATTTCGCCCGACGGCACGATGAAGCCGATGTGCGCGGGCCTGCGCTCGCCGGCCGGGATCGCGAAGAGCCCGTGGGGCGAGCTCTTCTACACCGACAACCAAGGCGAGTGGGTCGGCACCGGCAAGCTCAGCGTGCTCGTCGACGGCGGCTTCTACGGCCACCCGTGGGGCATCTTCTCTTGCACGGATCCGCGGTGGACGTACGAGCGGCCGCCCGAGCCGCCGAACGGCGTCAAGTGCTTCGAAGTGCGCGAGACGTGTCCGACGTACGAGCTCCCCGTCGTGTGGTTCCCGTACGACAAGACCGGTCGTTCGCAGTGCGGCTTCGTGTGGGACACGACCGACGGCAAGTTCGGACCTTTCGCCGGCCAGCTCTTCATCGGCGACCAATACCAAGCGTCGGTCGTCCGCGTCGCGCTCGACCAAGTCGAAGGTCGTTGGCAAGGCGCGGTCTTCCCGTTCCGCAAGGGCCTCGCGAGCGGCGTGATCCGCGTCGGCTGGGACGCGCGCGGCGGCTTGCTCTGCGGCGAAACCGATCGCGGTTGGGGCAGCCTCGGCACCAAGCCCTGGGGCCTCGAGCGGTTGACGTGGACCGGCGAGACGCCGTTCGAGATCCTCGCGATGCGCGCGCGGCCGGATGGGTTCGAGCTCGAGTTCACGCGCGAGCTCGACGTCGAGCTCGCCGCGACCGTCTCGAGTTGGCGCTTCGAGAGCTACACCTACTTGCACCACGAGAACTACGGCAGCGACGAGGTCGATCGCGGCACTCCGAGCGTGCGCGCGGCGTCGGTTTCCGACGACCGACGGCGCGTGAAGTTGACGCTCGACGGCTTGCGCGCGGGCTACGTCCACGAGCTGCACGCCGACGGCGTCCGCGACGCGCTCGGCGCGAAGCTGCTGCACGCCGACGCTTACTACACTCTCAACGCGATCCCACGCAGGTAGAGATGGACGAGCCCGTGACCCAAGCGCCGCCGGTCGCTCCCGCGGCGACACCCGCGCCCACGACGACCCCGACGAAGCACTCGGGCTTCGGCATCGCGTCGTTCGTGCTGTCGCTGTTCGGTTGCACGGGGCTGGCGCTGCTGATTGCGCTGTGCGCGTTCGCCGTGGCGCTGCGACCGAACGCGCTCGACGGCGAAGGCGTGGGCACGATGGCGGTCGGCTTGCTGGCGATCGGTCTCGTCGCGTTGGAGATGCTCGCGCTGGTGTTCGGGGTGCTCGGATGCCTGGATCGAGCTCGTCGGCGCGGTCTCGCGATCGCCGGGCTGGTGCTCGCCGGCGTCGCGGTGCTCGGGATCTTCGCGCTCGTCGTGCTCGGCAACCTGGAGTGACGCGCTCGGGAAGCGCACGCCGCGCGGGAAGCGGCGCGACGCGTTGCGTAGGATCGTCGCCCGCTCGATGAAGAAGTGGCTGACCAGATCGGCGTGGGCGTGCTTGCTGATCGTCTGCGCGGTCCTCGTGATCCAGGCGTTCGTCTGCGACGTCTATCGCGTCGACTCGGGCTCGATGGAGCCCGTCCTGCACGGTCCGGACGGCAAGCAGCCCGGCGAGTCCGTGCTGGTCTTCTATGGCGCGCAGGAGCTCCGGCGCTTCGAGCTCGCGGTGTTGCGTCGGCCCGGCGAGGACGCACCGATCGTCAAGCGCATCGTCGCGCTGCCCGGCGAGTCGGTGTTGATCTCCGGAGGCGACCTGCTGATCGACGGCAAGCGCCTCGCGTGCGACGTGCCGCGCGCTGCGCCGATCACGGTCTTCGATTCGGCGGTCCACGCGCTCGACGCGGCGTTCCCCGAGCTCGCTCGCGGCGCGCGCGACGTCGGCGGCGCGTGGCGAGTCGAGGCGCCGGCGGGTGGTGAGCTCTTCAGCGGCTTCGCGCCGCGGATGACCGACGGTTTCTGGAACGCGTCGAACGACTGGGTCGACGGGAGCGAGCTCGTCAACGACCTTGGCGTCCAGCTCGCGTTCCGGTTGCTGGCGCCCGGCGCGACGCTGACGGTCGAGCTGACCGAGGACGGCGATCGCTTCCAAGCGCGCATCGCGCCCCGGACGACCGTCGGCGTGCGCGTCGACGTGCTCCGCTCGCAGCCCGACGGTTCGTGGACGTCGCTCGGAGCGGTCGAGGAGCACACGCCCGGCGATCGCTGGCACACGCTCTCGTTCGCGAACCTCGACAACACGCTGCTCGCCGGCCTCGGCCGCGGAACAAGCGTCTTCGCGAGCTACCCGGCGAACGCGCCGTTGCTCGACGCGCCCGATCCCAACCTGCGCCATCGCCTGCCGCGCGTCGCGCTGCGGATCACTGGCGCGATCGAGTTCCGAGCGCTGCGCGTCGAGCGTGATCGCTGTTGGCTGCGCCGCGGCACGCAGGCGGTCGACGTGCCGCTGCAGCTCGGCCCCGACGAGGTCTTCGTGCTCGGCGACAACTCGTCGCAGAGCTTCGACAGCCGCGAGTACGGCCCGGTCAAGGTTTCCGACCTGCTGGGACGGCCGGGATCGGTGCTCTGGCCGCGCGCCGCGATTCGCCGGCTGGACGGACCGCGCCCGTGGACGGAAACTCGCTAGCCGCTGGGGGTTGCGCGCGCCGCGGGCTCGCGCACTACGCCCTCGCCGGCCGAAACCAAGCCGGTCGAGACGGGTTCCAGCCCGAGACATGCCTCGAGAGCCGATGAGCGACCGCCACGTCAGCGATCAGGGAGCCGCGTGGATGCTCGCCTACCAAGGCGGAGACGAGCGCGCGTTCGATCGCTTGGTCGAGAAGTACTCCGGCCAGCTCTTCGCGCTGTTCACGCGCTTCCTCGGGCCCGCGCCGGAGCGCGAGGACTTGGTGCAGGAAGTCTTCCTGCGCATCGTCCGCAATCGCGAGCGCTACGAGCCGACGGCGCGCTTCTCGACGTTCCTCTACCGCATCGCGTTCAACTTGGCGGTCAACCGCACCGAGCGCGAAGGCTCGCGCGACGTGCAATCGCTCGACGGAGGCGACGACGCGGCCCCGCGCGATTTCTCCGATCCGAACGTGGTGCCGCCGTCGCACGCGCTGGAGCGCGAGGACGTCGTCGGCGCCGTGCGTGCCGCGATCGCCGAGCTCTCGCCGGCGCAGCGGATGGCGCTGATCCTCGCGAAGTACGAGGAGTTGCCCTACGAGCAGATCGCCGAGGTCATGGGCACGAGCGAGAAAGCGATCAAGTCGATGGTGCACCGCGCCCGAGAGAACCTGCGCGCGCGCCTCGCGCCTTACCTGACGGAGGAACGCCTGTGAACTCCGAATGCCTGGCCTTCCGTGAGCGACTGGTCGCGGCGCTCGAGCCGCGGCGCGGGCGTGGCGAGCTCGACACGCTCGGTTGGCACGAGCACTTGCTCTCGTGCGTCGAATGCCGGCGCGTGCTCGCCGCCGAGGAAGCGCTCGAGCTCCTGCTCGACTCGCTGCCCGAGCCCAAGCTGCCGCACGAGCTCGCGGTGCGCGTGCTCGCGCGCCTGAAGCTCCGTCCCTCGCGGGACGGGCTCGATGCGTTGCTCGAGCGCGCGGATCCGGCGGTCGCGTCGCCGACGCTCGCGCGGCGGGTGCTCGCCGGTCTCGCCGCCGAGCGCGCCGAGATCGCGCTCGATCGTCTGCTCGAGCGTGTTCCCGCGCCGGAGGTGCCCACGGAGCTCGCGGCGCGCACGCTGTCGAAGCTGGCGCTCGCGCGTCGCCGTCGCACCGCGCTCTCCGGCCCGCGCGTGTGGCTGACGGTCGCCGCCGCGGCGGTAATCGTGCTCGGCGGCGCGTGGAGCCTGCGCGCGTGGCTGCGCGACGCGACGCCGGTCGAGCCGCAGCCGATCGTCGAGAACGCGCCGCCCGAGCAGGCGCCGCGCGTCGAATCGCTCGCGGTGCCGAGCGACGAGCTCTTGGCGTCGCTTTCCGTGCTCGAATCGTGGGAGCTGCTGAACAGTGACAACATCGACGTGATGCTGTCGAGCCTCGACGCGAGCGACGAGCTCCTGCTCGAGCTGAGCTCCGAGCTCAGTTCCGAAGCCAACGGCGAAGCGGCCGACGAAGCGACCGACGACGGCGTCGCGCCGAGCGCGGTCGAGGAACCGAGGAACGGGTGACGCGATGACGGTCCTCGTTCGACTCTTCGTGCTGCTGATCGCCCTCGCGGGCGTCGCCATCGCCAAGCAGGATCCGCGCGAAGCGCGCGATCGCTGGGAGCGCATGCCGCACGACGAGCGCGCGAAGTTCGTCGAACGCTTCGAGCAGTACCGCACGTTGCCGCCGGAGAAGCGCGCGAAGTTCGCCGAGCGCGCGAAGCGCCTCGAAGGCTTGCGCGCGGAGCTCGTGAAGGAGCTGCCGGCCGAAGTGCGCGCGCGGCTGGAGCAGATGACGCCGCTGGAGCGCGCCGAAGCGCTGCGCGAGTTCATGGAGCGCCGGCTCGAGGAACGCGGGCGCCACGTGCGCGGTTTCTTGCCGCGCGAGCTGCGCGAGCGGATCGAGAACGCGCCGCCGGATCAACGCGAGCCGTTGGTGCGCGAGTTCTGCGAGAACGCGCGACGCGAGGACGGTCGGCGGATGCTCGACGCGCTCGCGCGCCGGCTCGAGCTCGCGCCCGAGGAAGTCGCGCGCATCGAAGCGCTGCCCGAAGGCCAGCACTTCGAGGCGGTGATGGAGCTGCGCCGGCGCGTGATCGAACGCGACGTCGCCGAGGAAGGGCTGCCGACGTGGCTCGAAGCCTCGGAGTGGGCGGAGGTCCAGAAACT